>JAEUHV010000593.1 GCA_016794485.1 Planctomycetota bacterium | reverse complement strand
CACTTCGCGCTCACCATCGAACGCCTGCAGCACCTGGTCGACGCGCACGGCGGCAACCTGCAGCGCATCGGCCTGTCGGCGACGCAGCGCCCGATCGAACAGACCGCCGGCCTGCTGGTCGGCCACGGTCGCACCTGTGCGATCGTCGACATCGGCCACCGCCGCGACCTCGACCTGGCCATCGAGGTGCCGGGTGCGCCGCTGCAGACCCTCTGCCCCGGCGAGACGTGGACCGAAGTGTTCGAGCGCATCGCCCAGCTGATCGGCGAACACCGCACCACGCTGGTGTTCACCAACACCCGCAAGATGGCGGAGCGGGTCGCGGCGCGCCTGGGCGAGCGGCTCGGCAAGGAGCACGTGACCAGCCACCACGGCTCCCTGTCGAAGGACCGCCGGCTCGACGCCGAACAGCGGCTGAAGCGCGGCGAGCTCAAGGCCCTGGTCGCCACCAGTTCGCTCGAACTCGGCATCGACATCGGCGACGTCGACCTCGTCGTGCAGATCGGTCCGACGCCGACGATCGCGGCGTTCCTGCAGCGCGTCGGCCGGGCCGGCCACGCCCTGGCCAAGACGCCGAAGGGCAGGTTGTTCCCGTTGACGCGCGACGAACTCGTCGCCGCGGCCGCGACGATGTGGGCGGTGCGGCACGGCGAGCTCGACGTCACCGTGCAGCCCAAGGACTGCCTCGACCTGCTGGCCCAGCAGATCGTCGCCTGGTGCTGCGACGCCACGCTCGCCGAGGACGAGCTGTTCGCGCGCGTGCGCTCGGCATGGCCGTACCGCAACCTGCCGCGGGAACGCTTCGATGCGGTCCTCGCCCTGCACACGAACGGCCGCGCGGCGCTGCTGCATCGCGACAGCGTGCACGCCACCGTGCGCGCGACGCGACGTGCTCGTCTCGTCGCAATCACCTGCGGCGGCGCCATCCCCGACGTCGCCGACTGGCAGGTCGTGCAGGACCACGACGACTCGCTGGTCGGCACCGTGCACGAGGACTTCGCCATCGAGAGTTCGGTCGGCGACGTGTTCCAGCTCGGCAATACCAGCTGGCAGATCCGCCGCATCGGCTCCGGCCAGCTGCGCGTCGCCGACGCCGCCGGCGTACCGCCGAGCCTGCCGTTCTGGATCGCCGAAGGTCCGTCGCGTTCCGATGAGCTCAGCCGCGCGGTTTCGACCGTGCGCGTGCACGGCCTCGACCCAGACTGGCTGCGACGCGAATGCGGCCTCCAGGACGCCGCCGCCGAGCAGATCGCGACCTACCTGCAGGAAGGCCTCGCCGCCCTCGGGGCGATGCCGAGCCACGACCAGCTGGTGCTCGAGCGGTTCTTCGACGAGACCGGTGGCCAGCAGCTGGTGCTGCACTGCCCGTTCGGCAGCCGCCTGAATCGCGCGTTCGGCCTCGCCTTGCGCAAGCGCTTCTGCGTCGGCTTCGGCTACGAACTGCAGGCCGCAGCCAACGAGGAGGCGCTGCTCATCTCGCTCGGTCCGATGCACAGCTTCGAGCTGTCGGACGTGTGGAACTTCCTGAACCCGGCGACCGCGACCGACGTGCTGGTGCAGGCGATGCTGCCACAGCCGATGTTCCAGGCGCGCTGGCGCTGGAACATCGCTCGTTCGCTGCTGGTCGAACGCATGCGCAAGGGCTCGCGCGTGCCGGCGGCGCTGCTGCGTTTCCGCGCCGACGATGCACTCGCCGCCGCGTTCCCCCAGGCGCAGGCCTGTCCCGAGACGCTGCCGCCGGGCCCGATCCCGGTGCCGCTCGAGCACCCGATCGTCGCGCAGACGGTCGACGACGCCTTGCACGAGGCGAGCGACATCGACGGCCTGCTCGCCTTGCTGACGCGCATCCGCGCGGGCGGCATCGGCCTCAGGGAGGTCGACGCGACCGCGCCGTCGCCGTTCGCCGACAGCATCCTGCACGCGATGCCGTACTCGTTCCTCGACGACGCGCCGCTCGAGGAACGCCGCACGCTCGCGGTGACCTCGGCGCAGCGGGGCTCGCGACGTGGCGAGGCGACGCCGGGCGACAGGGAACTCGACCCCGAGGCCCTGCGTCTGGTCCAGGAGCAGTGCTGGCCCGACCCGCGCAGTGCCGCCGAACTGCACGAGGCCCTCGGCTGGATCGGCTGGCTCGCGGACCGCGAGATCGACCTCGGCTGGCGGCCGTGGTTGTTCGAACTCGCCGCCGACGGCCGCGCTCGCCGCGACGGCGACCGGTGGTTCGCCGCCGAGACCGGCCGCGACCTGCTGGCTCTTTGGCGCGGGCGGCTGGAAGGCGTGGTCCCGATCTGGTTCGACACGCTGGACGAGACCGATGCCGATGCACTGCGCACCCTGGAAGCCGAAGGTCTGGCGATGCGGGCCCGGTGCGGTGGCCGCTGGTTGTGGGCCCACCGCCGCCTGCTCGCGCGCGTGCGTTCGGCGATGCTCGAACGGCTGCGCGCGTCGGTGCAGCCGGTCAGCCAGGCCGACTACGACACGTTCCTGCTGGCGTGGCAACGCACGACCGCGACGAAGAAGGCGAGCGGCCCGCGCGGCCTCACCGAAGTCCTCGGCCAGCTCGCCAGCACCGCTTTCACGGCGGAGGAATGGGAGACCGAGGTGCTACCGGCACGCCTGGACCGCTACCACCGCGAGTGGCTCGACCAGTGCACCCTGGCCGGCGAGTTCACGTGGTTGCGCCTGTGGGGTCCGTGGCGCGGACCGCTGAGCCGTTGCGCGATCAGCGTCGTGCCGCGCGCCCAACTCGGCGCATGGCTCGAACTGCCGCTCGACCGGGCCGAACCGCAGGACCTATCCGGCAGCGCCCGCACGCTGTTCGACCTGCTGCAGCAGCGCGGCGCCCTGTTCCCGACCGACCTGCAGTCCGCGAGCCGGCTGCTGCCGAGCCAACTCGAAGAAGCCCTTGCCGAACTGGTCGGGCTCGGTCTCGCGACCTGCGACTCGTTCGCGGCGATGCGTCAACTGGCGATCCCGCCGAGCAAGCGCGCGTTCCCGCTGTTCGCGGTAGGCCGCTGGAGCCTCGTGCCGCTGCCGCCGAAGGACACCCGCGCGTCCGAAGCGACGGTGGAAGCGTGCGCGCTGGCGCTGCTGCAGCGCCTCGGCGTCGTGAGCCACGCGCGGCTGCTGGCCGACAAGTTTCCGGTGCCGTGGCGCCTCTTGCTGCGCGCCCTGCGAGCACTCGAACTGCGCGGCGAAGTGCGCGGCGGCCGCTTCGTCGCGGGCTGGGCCGGCGAGCAGTACGCACTGCCGGCCGCGGTCGTGCAATTGCGCGCAACCCGCGACGTCGACCAGAGCCGCAGCGCCTGATCGTCAGGCGCGGCGCACCGCCGCCAGCACGGCGTCGACATCGACCTCGTCACCGGCCGTGGTGTCGAGCTGCTGGTGCAGCAACCGACGATCCGCGGCGAGCACCAAGACGCCACCGTGCTGCCACGGATCACCCTGGACGCCGGCTTGCCGGAACCCGGCCCGCAGCGACCGCCACAGGTTGGCGACGAAGCGCCAGTGCAGCAGCGTGTACCAGCCACGCCGCATTCCCGCCGCGGCGAAGGCGCTGCGCTGCGGATCGCTCAGCACCGGATGCGGCCCG
Source organism: Planctomycetota bacterium (assembly GCA_016794485.1). GTDB lineage: Bacteria > Planctomycetota > UBA1135 > UBA1135 > UBA2386 > UBA2386. Next base: position 15,150 of record JAEUHV010000593.1, on the reverse strand, counting down.
GCATGCTGCCGGGCGAAGTCGGCGGCCATCGCCGGCAGGCCGCTGCCGACGAACACCAGGTTGGCCCCGGCCGCCTGCAGTTCCGCTTCCCGCGTACGCAACTGCGCCGCGCGTTCGCGACAGAACAGTCAACCGTAGTGGCGCAGGAACACCACCACGGTCGCACGGCGACCGAGGTGGGCACGCACGGTGGTCGGTGCACCGGCGACGTCGGACAACGCGGCGTCGAGCACGGCATCGATCGGGATCGCTTGGGCCACGCCGACAGCATGCGGCGGCCGCTCGACGATCACCAGAAGTCGGGCAGTTCCTGCCGCAGCCGGAACGCCGTCTGCAGCTTCCAGACCTTCTCGATCGCCTCGAACTCGAGCGCCTTGCCCTGCCAGGTGCCGCTGACCTTCAACGTACGCCGCTCTGCTTCGATCGGCTTCTGCCGGTCGGCGTTGCGCAGTGGCACGGGGTTCCACACCGGCACGCGCTTGGTGCCCTGGTCGATGCACCAGGAATCGGCCGCGTCCTTCGACCTGCCGGTCCACGACAACGTCGCCTGCTGCGCGTCCGCGCCCAGCGTGAACTCGAAGTCCTGCCTCTGTCCGGTCAACGACCGCACCCAGGCCCGGGTCCCCTGTTCGACGGCGAAGTAGCGCCAGCGCTGCGCGTCGGCCAACGAGACCTCCGCCCCGTCGAGCCGCATCGATTCGATTTCCCAGGTTCCGTAGAGCGCGGACTTCACACGCGCTTCCTGCTGGGCCTTCACCTGTCGGTTGGACAGGTCCGGAATCTTGTACTGCCGGAACGTGAGGACCAGCTGCGCTGCGACCAGCAGCGTGCCGAGTCCCAGCATCGTCCAGCGTGCCCACGCCGCGGCAGTGAGCGCGACGGTCTTGGGTGCACTCGGGCGGTTGCTGACGAACACGCACCACAGCCGCTGACGCCACGGCGCCATCAGGAACAGTGCACAGAACAACAGGTGCGCGGAGAACAACTTGACCGGCACGCCGCAGAACCAGTTGAGCGCGCACACGTTCGCCATCACCGCGAAGGTCACGACGGCGCCGAGCAGTGCGGTGCGCGGATGGAACAGCAGGATCCCGCCGAGCACTTCGCCGAGGCCACCGAACACCTCGTAGCCCGGGTTCGCCTTCATGAACGTGCCGACCATGGTCATCGGCGCCACGTCGCCGACTTCCATCGCCAGCCGCGTCGGATTGAGTTCGCCGAACTGCGTCGCGTAGAGCTTGGCGAAGCCGTAGCCGAACATGTGCAGCGCGAGGTCCCACCGAACCAGCGGGTGCAGCGAGCGCCAGACCGCAGGGCAGGCACGGCGCGGTCCGACGGCCGCCCAGAAGCCGGTCCACAGCGCGGCCGCAACGAGTGCCCCAGCCGTGATCAGCGACACCCGCGTCCAGCCGTGGCCGGTGTCGCCACTGCCCGTCATCTGGTGGATCACCTCGTACGGGGCCAGGCGGTGTTCGGCGCACCACGTGGTGGCCGATTGCCACCACCGATACACGTCGGCGAGCTCCTGCTGCCACTTGCCGAGCCAGCGCCACGGGTTCTCCTTCCACGCGATGCCGAGTTCGCAATCGTGGTCGAGCCAACCCAGCGTCTGCTGCACGATCGCCAACAGGCTCGAGAGCGGCCGCGGTGCCGCGAACAGCAGCCAATGGCACGCCAGGAAGGCGAACGCGAACCGGTGCCAGGCCGACCACACACCCGTGGGGACCGGGGACGGAACCGCGGACGACGCGGACGCAGGGCGGTCTTGGCTAGATTCCATGCGCCAATCCTACGGATCGACCCGGGTGATCAGCGAACGACGAGATCGCCGAACCAGGTCTCGGAATTGCTCGCGCCGTAGCCGAACGCGGCGATCTTGCCGAAGCCAGGCGGCAGCTTCGCGTCGACCTGGACTCCCGCCGCCTTCGCGACGAGCGTTCCGGCCAGCGGATCGACGGCGACTTCGAGCCCGACCGCGGCGGCCCCGTCCCAGGCGATCGGTGCCTCGACGCGCCCACCCTTGCCCGGCAGCAGCACGACCAGCTTGCGCGCCCCGAACTCGACGCCGGCCCGCACCTGGCTGCCGTCCGCGCCGCGCAACACGACGAAGCCGTTGCGCAGCGGCCTCGCGGCGAGCGACCGCAGCGACGTCGTGAACGTCGTCGCGGCAGCACGTTCGCCGGCCTGCAGCAGCAACCCGCCAAGCGCATTCGCCCAGACGCGCCAACCCTCGCCGTCGCGCACGGCCCGCGCGATTCCGGCCGTCAGCGGGAACTGCCCACCGCCGAGTTCGCCGGTGTCGTCGCGGTACTGCGCCCTCAGTTCGGTGAGCCGTCGCTGCAGGCTCGCCAGCAGCTCGGCGTGGGCCGGATCGCCGGCGAGGTTCCTGCGTTCATCGGGATCGGCGACGAGGTCGAACAGCTCCCACGCGTCGACCGACGGTTCGTAGTAGCGCACCAGTTTGTGCGTCGCGGTGCGCACCCCGTACATCGCCGGCACGCGGTGCGTCGCCTGCGATTCGTAGTAGTGGTAGTAGACCGCGTCGCGCCAGGCGACGTCGCGGTGTTCGAGCAGCGGCACGAGGCTCGTGCCGTGCATGGTCGTCGGCACCGGCACGCCGGCGAGGTCGAGGAACGTCGGCGCGAAATCGATGTTCTGCGTCAGGTGCGTCACCGCCTGGCCCTTGCCGAGCACGCCAGGCCACTGCATCAGCAGCGGCATGCGGAAGCACTCCTCGTCCATCCACCGTTTGTCGTAGTAGCCGTGCTCACCGAGGAAGAAGCCCTGGTCGCTGGCGTAGACCACCAGCGTGTTCTTCTTCACGTCGGGATGGCGGTCGAGCCAGGCGAGCAGTTCGCCGACGCTGCGGTCGACGCCGGCTGTGCAGCGCAGGTAGTTCTTCAGGTAACGCTGGAACAGCCAGCGCACGCGTTCCTTGCCCTGCGGGTCCTCGCGCCGGAACGCGGCGTCCTCTTCGGCGAACGCCGCGTCCCACGCCGCCCGCTGCGCCTCGGTCATGCGGGCGCGCTGCGCGTCGAACGCGCGGTCGAGGTCGGACAGGGACGGCCGTTCGCTCGCGGTCGGCGGCACCATCAGGTCGTAGTGCAGCGTCATGTGCCGCGCGATTTCCATCTCCGTGGCGCCGCGTGCCGCGATGCGGCCCTGGTGATCGTCGAACAGCGTCGCCGGCTCCGGCAGATCGCGGCCGCGAAACAACCCGAACTCGCTCGCCGCCGGCAGCCAGTTGCGATGCGGCGCCTTGTGCTGGCACATCAGCACGAACGGCTTGTCCGGGTCGCGCCGCTCCAGCCATTCGATCGCGAGACGCGTGGTCACGTCGGTGGCGTGGCCCTCGAAGCGGACCTTGCCGTCCTTGCCGAGGAAGTCGGGGTTCCAGTACTGGCCCTGGTCCGGCAACACCAGCCAGTGGTCGAACCCGGTCGGATCGCTCTCCAGGTGCCATTTGCCGACCAGTGCCGTCTGGTAACCGACCCGCTGCAGCAGCTTCGGAAACGTCGTCTGCGCGCCGTCGAAGACGGTGCCGTTGCGACAGAACCCGTTCGCATGGCTGTGCAGTCCGGTGAGGATCGTCGCGCGCGACGGCCCGCACAGGGCGTTGCCGCAGTAGTTGCGGTCGAAGCGCACGCCGGCGGCAGCCAGGCGGTCGAGGTTCGGCGTGGCGCCGAACGAGCTGCCGTAGGCGCCGATCGCGTTGCAGGCGTGGTCGTCGCTGAACACGAACACGATGTTCGGCCGCGACCCCGACAGCGCCCGTGGGGCTTGCCCCGACAGAGCGGTCGCTGCGAGCAACGCGGCCGCGACGAAGAGGATCCTCATCCGCCCATCGTCTTGCCGAAGCCGCGCACGCGCAACTTCACCAGCAGCCGGGCCTGCGCGTCGTGGAACGCGACCCGCGCGGTCTCGTCGGAGGCGTAGCCGAGCGCTTCCTTGATCGCCGGGAACGTCGCGTCCTCGAGCAGCCGGAGTTCCAGCAGGCGGCGTTGCCGTTCGGGCAGTTCGGCGAGGGCCGCGCGCACGAGCCCGGCGCGCTCACCCAGCGACGCGGCCAGCGTCGGTGTCGCCTCGCGGCGGTCGGTGGCGACGGCCTGCAGGCCGACGGTCGGTTCCGCCACCTGGCGGCGGCCGTCGCGGCACGCCGCTTCGTGGCAGCGCACCGCGTCGAGCAGGCGGTGGCGCACCAGCGTGCCGAGGTAGGCGAAGAACGGCGCAGCCCCGGCGAACTGCGTGTCGGCGAGGTCGCGCACGACCGCGAGCAGCACTTCGTGCACGACGTCGTGGGTGCTGAACAGCGGCACCATCCAGCGGTGCTTCTGGCGGAAGTCGCGTTCGAGGTCGCGGTGCACGAGCCGCTTGACGTCCTGGTAGCACGCCGCAACGAGCCGTTCCTGGGCGACGACGTCACCGCCGGCGGCAGCGACGATGTCGGCGTGCAGCGCCGGCCAGTCGCTCACAGGAACACCCGCACCGGCCACGCTTCGGCGAGTTCGGTGAAGTTCGCGTCGATCGCCGCCCAACGAAACGTGATCGACAGACCCGACAACGACAATGCAGGCGGGATCGCCAGCGACTGCGCCAGCGGGTTGCCCGGAGTCGGGTCGGCCGGGTTGCGCAACTGCACCGGGCCCAACTGCACGAGGTCGAGCGCGTTGCCGAACGTCACGAACGGCACCGCGATGCCGGCGGTGGCGCTGGTGTTCGGCGGCCAGCCGACCAGCCACGTGTCGAAGAACGTGGTGCCGCCGCTGTAGCGCCGGAACGCCGACGCGTGCACACTCGGCACGCCGAGCAGGCCGTTGCCGGGCATGCCGCACGACGAGCCGAAGTCGTCGCCGCCAGGGGACAGGCCGCCGTTCGTGCCGATCACCGGGTCGAGCGTGCACACCGCGTCGACGTCGTCGCTCTGCGCCTTGCCGACCTGCTGGCTGAGCGGACCGTTCGCCGTCTGCACCGTGCTCGGCGCCGGCGGGTTCCCGTCCGTGCTCGGGCCCACCATCAGGAACTGGTCGCGCGCGGTGCCGACGCACGAGAACAAGACCTTGTCCGCCGCCCGATCGACCGCGAGTGCGTCGATGTCCTCGTCCTGGCCGAGGCCGAGTTGGAACCAGACCTTGTAGACCGACGGCGGTCCCCAGGTCCCGCTCGAGCCGCGCGCCACCCGCAGGATCGTCGCCCCGCTCCGATTGACGGTCGGCGCATTGCCCCACCACGTCGTCGGGACCGCCGCACGCGTCGCGTGCGAAACGGTGAAGTAGATCTCGCTCGGGATCCCTGGCGCCGACTCGATCAAAGGACCGAAGCCCGGCTCCACCGCAGTGAGGCCGGACTGCTCGATCCCGAGCAACGTGGCGAAGTCGACCCCGTCGACTTCCTGGCCGACCGGCAGCCCGAGGTCCTGGCGCGAATGCGAACGTTCGGTGCGGTTGACGATCGCCAAAGGCAGGTTGCTGCCGGGCAGGATCCGCGTGAACAGAGCCGCGCCGATCTGCCCCTGCGATGCCTCCTGTTGGATGCGCGAGCCGGCGATGCCGGTGGCGCCATTGCGCAGCGAGAAGGACAGCACCGCCCACGAACTCGGCGGAACGTTCACGGTGCCGTCGTCGTCGATCAGGATCTCGTCGCGCCCCATGCTGAAGTCGTCGAAGTCGATCGAACCCAGCTGTGCCGCCGTCAGGAACTGCAACAGGATCTGCCGCAGGTCCGGGGCGTTGACGCCGCTCGGGAACGTCGTCGTCGGCCCCACACCGAAGCCACTGCGATGCACGCGCGCCTGGCAATCGCCGCCGGCCCCCAGCCCCATGTCGACCTGGACCGTGGTCGGGGCTCCGGCGAGCACCCCGCGCGACTCGTGCAGCGCGTATTGCGCAGTCAGCAATGGTGACAGCGATACGAGAGCGATGGCGGAAGTCAGGGTTCGCATGGCGGTTTCCAGTGTAGCGCCGGCAACGCCGGCCCTGGGAGCGCCGTGGCAACGACGCGGAATTGGCTGCGCGCGGCGCCGCCACCGATGCGACGGTCACGACTTGCCCCCTTGCCGAGCCCCTGGACGCGCAACTGCACCAGGAACAACGCGATCGCTTCCCGGCAGGCGGCTCGCGCCGTGGCATCGGAGGGATACCCAAGGGCTGCACGCTGCCCCCGAAACACCTGGTCCGCGGTTCCGTGCAGCGCGACGAGCCGCCGTTGGCGCCGCGACAATGCCGACAGTGCGGCGCGCACCTGCAGCAGCATCTCGCGGTCGGCATCGCCAGTCTCGTCGGTCACGGTGGTCTCGCGTCGGCGCGTGGCTCCGGCATCGGGAACGCACGACGGTTCACGGTCCTGGAGGCGCCAGCGACCGGCGCCGCGCAATCCCAAAGTGGAATCTGGAAATCGGGTCCTGCGCCCCTACCTGGGCTTCCGGAAGGGCCGCAGGCCCTCGTCGATCTCGACCAGCATGCGCGCCCGGAACGTTTCCTCCCCAGCGGCCCGCTGCCAGGCGAGCTTGCGCAGGATCGCGCCGACCCACGCGGTCGCCTCGGCCGACAGGCCGTCGCGCGGCAGCAGGAACGCGAGGTTCGCCAGGTGCCAGGCCTGGTCGGGATCTTCGAGCAGCAGGCCCGCGAACTCGACCGCCGCCCCCTCGACCCGTTCCCGGGTCAGCACCACGGCGATGCCGCGCCGCATCGCGACGTCGGGTCGCCGGGCGGCGGCGAGCGAAACGTCGTAGGCAGCGACGGCCGCGGCCGCCAGCGCCCGGGCCCGCTCCGGATCGGCGGCCCGCACGGCCATCGCCTCGGCCACGTCGATGCTGGCCAGCAGGTCGGGCTGCTTCCACGCCTCGCCGCGCTTGCCGGTGGTCTCGAGGCCCGCCGCCAGTTCCCGGGCACCGGCGAAGTCGCCGCGATCGCGCTTCAACCGCGCCAACGTGTGGCGCGTGTTCCACGCGAACGGCCGCACCCGCAGCGCATCGCGCAGGTGGTGTTCGGCGCGGTCGAGGTCGCCGAGGCTCAGCCAACACAGACCGAGGTTGTGGTGCGGGCCGTGGCGATCGGGTCGCAACGCGAGCGAGCGTTCCAGAGGCTCGACCGCATCGCGGTAGCGCTGCTGCAGCAGCAAGGCGACGCCGCGCATCGCGCACGTGCGCGCCGTCGCCCCGCCGTAGACGACCTCGAGGCGGATGCTCTCGTCGTAGACCGCCCGCAGCAATCGTTGCTGCGCATCGCCGCGGCTGCGCTCGGCCAGCGCCGCCATCGACAACAACCGCAGGTCGCGCGCCGGCAGGTAGTCGGGCACCGCCTTCGCGAGCAGGTCGTCGGCCCGCTGGGCGAACCCATCGACGTCGCTGTTGCGCAGTTCGTGGAAGCCGGCGACGTAACACTCGACCGCGCCGTCGGGGCTCGGCAGACCGGACAAGTCGATCGCGCCAGCGCCGCGCGCAGTCGCGTCGACGGCCGCGTAACGGCGCGCCAGTTCGCGCAGGTACGGCCGTTCGTTGCGGGCGGCGATGACGGCGAAGTCCGCGGCCGCGACGGCGGAGGCACCGAGGTCGAGGTGCAGGCAGGCACGGAACAAGCGCAGAGCATCGTCGTCGGGATCCAGCACCAGCAACCGGTCGAGCAGTTCGACGCCGGTGCGGTGTTCGGCGGCCAGGGCCTCGACCAATCGCTCGCCCGGCCACCCTTCGACCGCGAGCACCGACGGCAGCGTCGCCAGCAGTTCGGCCTTCGCGCGCACCCGTTCGCGCGCCCGCTGCTCCCACACGAACGGCGCAGCGATCGCCAGCACGACCGTGATGACCAGGGCTCCGACCACCGCGACGAGCCGCGCCGGCGTGCGCCGCCAGCGCCGCCACCTGCGCGCCAGCGGCCCGAGCGGCCGCGCCGTCACCGGGCGATGGTCGAGGAACGCGCCGAGGTCGGCGTCGAGCTCCGCGGCGGTCGGATACCTCTGCGTCGGCACCCGCTGCAGGCAACGGTCGACGATCGCGGCGAAGTCGCGCGGCGCATCGCAGACGTCGCGCAGCAGCGGCGCGTCCTGCGTCTGCAGGGTCGCGAGCACCTGGGCCGCATCGCCCTGGAACGGCGGCCGGCCGGCGAGCAGGTGGAACAGGGTCGCGCCGAGCCCGTACACGTCGAGCGTCGGCAGCGCCACCGCCGCCCCGCCGGTGCGCACCTGTTCTGGCGCCATGTACCACGGCGTCCCGAGCGTGGTCTGGGTCGCGGTCAGGCGTTGGTCGTCGGCGCGCGCAGCGATGCCGAAGTCGAGCAGCACCGCACGGCCCGGCGCAGCCAGGAACACGTTCGACGGCTTCACGTCGCGGTGCACGAGCCCGTGCGCATGCGCCGCGGCGAGCCCCTGTGCCAGGCCGCGGCCGATGCCGGCGACCGCGCGCGGCCAAACCGCATCCGCCACGGGGGCGCCGGTGAACTCCGCCAACGCCGCGAACCGGTCGCCGCCGTCGGCGATGCGTTCGAGCAGGGCCGCCAGCGTGCCGCCGTGCAGCCGTTCCATCACCAGGAAGTGGATGCCCTCCGGCGACCGGCCGCGGTCGAACACCGCGACGACGTTCGGATGCTGCAGCACGGCCAACGCCTCCGCTTCGCGTTGGAAGCGCCGTTCGGCCTCCGGATCGCGGAACAGCCGCACGTCGAGGATCTTCACGGCCACGGAGCGCTGCAGCTGCTCGTCGGCAGCGGCGTAGACGACGCCCATCGCCCCGCGGCCGAGGCAGTCCTGGAGGCGATAGCGGCCGGCGAGCACGAGGCCCTGCAACGGATCCTCGCGCAGCGCTTCGGCCTGCAAGGCACCGATCTGGTCGTGCAGGCCGAGCACCTCCGCCAACGGCACCGCCAGGTGCGGCGCGTCCGTGCAGAGAGCCTGAACATCGACCGGCTGGTCGGCGTCGAGGCTGGCGAGCGCGACCTTGACCAGTTCGATCAAGCGCTCCTGGTCGGCGGCGTTGCGGGCGAGGGTCATGGCATGGCTATGCACCGTAGCCGCCGCGAGGGTCGCCTGATTCACCGCGGCGACCTCACGGGCGGTTGCGGCAGGATAGCGGCAACCTGCCGCGCCCGTGGTCCCGGTCGAAGCACCAACCACCCAAAAAGCGACGGCCCGCCCCAGCGATGCTGGAGCGGGCCGTCGCGTTCACGCCGAGGCGCGAAGCAAACCGATCAGGCGCCAATGACGCTGGCGATGCCCTTCGACGAGACGAGCTGCAGCGCGCCGCCACCATCGATCCACAGGGCGGCACCCTGCGCGTTGAGCTGGAAGCCGATGATCGCCGGGTTGTTCGGGACCGTGAACGGGAACGACACGCTCGGCGAACCGATCGCCCCACCGAGCACCGCCGTCAGCAAATCGACGTAGGCGTAGCAACCCGTCCAGCCCTGGCTCGACAGGTCGATGCCAGCGTTGGGCGTGCCGGCCGCGAGCAGCAGCATGGCGAAGTTCGACGTCACCGGCATGTTGCTGACGGTGTGGTTGAACGACGCGCCGAGAACCGGCTGGCCCGACTGCTCGAAACCGAGACTGCCACAGGCCGTGCCGTACGAACCGATTGCGATCGGCGTGTTCGCGGTCGACTCGTAGTAGATCTCCTCGATGCGGCGGTCCGGACCGCTGATGGACGCACCGATCGTGAAGCGGCCCCAGCCGTAGCGAACCTGGTTGTCGGCCGCGGTGAAGCGGAAGCCGAAGTAGTTGTCGCCATTGAGGCGCCAGTTGCCCGCGGCCGCGCCGACGGTCACGGCGGTGGTCGCAGTGTTGAAGCTACCGGCGGCGTTGATCTCCGTGCTGTAGTTCAGGTTACCCGCGCCGCCGGTGGTGACGCCGGGGAAGCGCATCTCGGCCGAGCCGGAGTGGAACCAGGACAGGCCGGTCGCGCTGTAGGGGTTCAGGTCCCAGCCGGCGACGCTCGCAGCGGCCGTGCCGGCAGCGCCCGTCTCGACGTTGATGTAGAGGCCATCGATGTTGTTCGGGATGATCTGGGCGACGAACGGCGAGCGCACGACCTGAGCCGAGGCGGCACCGGCCAGGGCGACGACGGCCGCGGCCGCGGCGAAGTGACGAGCGATACGATTGTTGTGATTCATGTGCAGGGTGGAAACAGGGATACCCGACGGGAAACAGTCCAAGCGCCGACTTTGGCGCCCAATCAATTGACTCTAACCCGAAGCGAGGAGCTGAGAAGGATACCCAACTCTCGGCGCACTGCAATGCCCCTGATTCGTGCCGTCGACAGGCTTCTATTACTGCTTGGCATAATCGCACTGCTAGTGCCGGTGTCAACGGCAATTGGCGCCCGCAGCCCCGTGCGTCCGCGCGTGGGAGTCGACGCGAAATCGACCAATTCGCGGCGCAATTCCATGCGTGACCAGGCTGCCGCATCGAAACGTGGAGTATCCTCGGCCCGTCGCATCCACCGTAATGTTCCCGTTTGTTTCCATCGTCAGTGGCTTGCCTCGCTCGGGAACGAGCATGGTCATGCAAATGGTCAACGCCGGCGGAATGCCCGCTGTCGTCGATGGCCAGCGCACTGCGGACGAGGACAACCCTCGCGGTTACTTCGAGTTTGAACGCGTCAAGGCACTGCGCACCGACAAGGCTTGGCTCGACAATGCGGTTGGGAAGGTGGTCAAGGTCGTGCACATCCTTCTGCAGGAATTGCCGGACGACCGTGACTACCGGGTGCTGTTCCTCGAACGCAACCTCGACGAAGTCGTCGAGTCGCAGCGCAAGATGCTCGTTCGGCTTGGCAAGCCAGGCGCTGGACTCCCCCCGGACCGGATGAAGGCGGCGTTCCTCGCACAGCTGCGCGGTGTCGACAGCATGCTGGCCGCCCGGCCGCGGGTTCGAGTGCTGCGCCTGCAGCACCAGAACGTGGTCATGGCACCGGCGACAGCTGCGGCCGCGATCAACGCCTTCCTCGGCGGCGGACTCGATGAACTCGCGATGGTCGCAGCCGTCGACCAGACCCTGTACCGCAACCGCCGCTGACAGCGACCACCGCGGAGCAGTTCAGGTGCGGCGGCTTCCGAGCCGGGCTGCCAGCGCATCTGCCGCGAACGGCAACGGTCGCAGGGCCAGCGGCGGGTCGGTCGCCGCAACCGCGTCGCCACGCCGCGCGAACTCCGCGGCACCATCCGCGTCACCGAGTGCCCGCGCGACCACCGCCGCGGTCCGCAAACTCGGCAGGTGGCACGGCGCGAATTGCAGCCCGAGTTGCAGACTCTGCAGCGCCTGGGCGAGATCCCCGTACCAAGCGAGTGCGCAACCCAACAACCAGTGCGCCTCCGGATGCGCGCGTTCCAGATCGAGGGCATCGAGAGCGGCCTCCGCGGCATTCTCCCACGCCCCCGTGCACAGCAGTGCCTGCGACTCGAGCAGGATCGACGCCATCGCTTTCGGGTCCGCACGGCGCGCTTCCCGAACCAGCCGCAACGCCTCGTCATAGCGACCAAGATGCAGCAGGCATTCGGCCAGGCCAGTGCGCAAGAGCGGCGATCCGGCAATCGCGCCGGCGACGCGCTGCGCCGCCGCGACCGCTTCGTCCGTGCGACCGAGTTCGTGCAGACTGCGCGCGAGCACCAGGTCCGCCTCGGCCGAGCCGCGCATCGCGGCCAGCAGCTCGACCACTCGAGCGTGGGCACCGGTCGCGCCAAGGCACGAAGCAAGGCAGATGCGGTACCGAACGTCGTCCGGTTTGCGTTCGACCAGCGCTTCGAAGTGCGGCAGCGCGGCAACGATCTTGCCGCGCGAGGTCAGGTGCACGCCGAGGTTGAACAGGGACTCGCGGCGAACGAGTTCGATCTGGTCGGTCGCGTCCGCCGGCAACGCCGCCATGTAGCCGAGGTCGACGAGCTGGCGGATCGCGTCGTTCGCTTCGAAGGGGTCCTGCCGACGATCCGCGGGATGCAGCCCGGCATCCCCCGGCAACGTCTCCCACGAGGCAATCGCCGGCGGAGCCGGGTGCGGCGACAGGATCTCGCTCAGTACCCGCCCATCGAAGTCCGCCGCTTGTTGCAGGCCGAGCAAGGCCAGGGCCGTTGGCGTGAGATCGAGGATGCTTGCCGTTGCGGTCGCCGCCCCGGGCACGACCCCGGGCCCGGACGCGACCAGCACGCCAATCGGGCGATGCCAGCTGGCTTCCTTCTCCATGCGTCGCTCCGGCGGCAGTTCGCCGAGGTCGGGACGCAGTTCCCCGGAGTGGAAGCCGTGGTCCGACAACAGCAGCACCGTGGTGTCTGGTCCGGCGGCAGCGAGCAGACGGGCGAGGGCCCGATCGTGCCACTGGTAGACGGCATCCATCACGCCACCAAAGGTCCGGACCTCGTCTTCGCGAACGGTGCGAAGGCGCGGTGGTCGGTACTGCATGAACTGGTGCCCGACAGTGTCGATCGACTCGAAGAACACCATCGCGAGATCCCACGGCTCGCGCGCCATCGCCGCCCGCGCCACCGCATCCACGCTGGCAGCGGTCGCCATCAGTTTGCACAGGGAGGCGACCCGGGCATCGCCACGCGATCGCGCCGGCAGTTCCGGCATGACTTCCGCGAGATGGTCGCGGTGGAACGCCGCCCGCCCGACCCGGGCCAGTGCGACCGGGCCGGCGAACCCCGGTGGGTGCACGGTGTCGGGAGCCAACGGCCAGTCGCCACCGACCACGCCGGGGTCACCTTCCATCAGCATGTTGCTGACCACGATGCCGCGCACCGGTTCGGCCGGGTGGCTCGCGTACCAGCTCGTGCACTGCACGCGCAAGCCCTGCTGGGTAGCCATGTTCCACAGCGCCTTGACCTTGCGGCTGGTGCTGCCGGCAACGCACAGGCCGGTGCCGTCGGGGCGCGGTTCGACGAAGTTCAGGATGCCGTGCACATCGGGCGTGCGACCGGTCGCCGCACTGGTCCACAACAGCGGGCTGAGGATCGGTTCGAGGGTTCGCAGGTCGCTGCGTACACCGCGCGCAATGAGCCCCGCCAACGTGGGCATCGCGTTCTTGGCGAACAGACTGTCGAGCACGATCCAGTCGGCGGCGTCCCAACCGATCACCAGCAAGCGCTTCGCAGGTCGTTGTGGCATTTGGCGGCGCGCGCGGTCCGCGCGGGGGCGCAGTCTAGCATTGGCGCGCGGATCGTCGGCAGCGATCGCACTGCGATCCCGCACCGTGTTGGTCGTCGAAATCCTGTCGCGCCCACCACCGTGCTTGCATCGAGTCCCTGGCTCGCGGCTAGGATGCGTTTCCCCCAACTCGTCAGAGAGGCCCATGAGCGTCCCATCCGACCGCGGCTTCAGCCGCCGATCGTTCCTGAAGGGCTCGGCCGCAGCCGGCATCGCCACGACCGGCCTGCAGACCGCACCCCTCGCCCCACCCAAGCCTGCCGAGTTCGGGCCCGGCGAGCACGAGATCGCGCTGCTCGTGAACGGCAAGGAGCGCAAGGTGAAGGTGGAGACCCGCACGACGCTGCTCGACGCGTTGCGCGACGGCCTCGACCTGACCGGCTGCAAGAAGGTGTGCGACCGCGGCTCGTGCGGCGGCTGCACCGTGCTGCTGAACGGCGAACCGGTGACCGGCTGCCTCGTGCTGGCGATGGACGCAGTCGGCCAGGCGGTGACGACCGTCGAGAGCCTCACCGAAGGCACGGCCCCGCACCCGCTGGTGCAGAACTTCGTGCGTTGCGACGCGATGCAGTGCGGCTTCTGCACACCGGGCATGGTGATGAGTTCGTTCGCGTGCCTGCAGAAGCGCGGCAAGCCCACGCCCGAGCAGATGCGGCACGACCTGTCCGGCAACCTGTGCCGGTGCGGCACCTACGGCCGCGTGATGGAAGCGATCGAACGCACCGCCAACGGCACCGGAGGTGGCAAGTGACCCGCCGCGACCCCGTCGAAATCAAGGTCGGCTACCCGGCACTTCCGGGCCTCGCCGACCGGTTCGAACAGCGCACCGTGACGCCGAAGGAAGGCGATGCGCCGCCGTGGGACGCAACCACGAAGTTCACGCACGTCGGCACCGACGTCGACCGCGTCGACGGCCTCGCCAAGGCGAGCGGCCGCGCCAAGTACACCTACGACATCACGTTCCCCGGGATGCTGCAGGCGATGATCCTGCGCAGCCCGATCGCGCGCGGCAAGCTGACCGGGCTCGAACTCGACGAAGCCGCGCGCATGCCCGGCATCGGGGCCGTGGTGGCGCTGAAGGAGGTCGGCAACAAGATCCGCTTCGTCGGCGACGCGATCGCCGCGGTCGCCGGCCAGACCATGCACCAGGTGCGCGACGCGATCGAGAAGATCCGCGCGTCGTGGGAAGCCGAGGAGCACAACGTCGACTACGTGGTCGCCAACGACGCGCCGCTGCTCAACGCGGGCCGCGTCGACGAACCCTGGCCGGAAGCCGCCGAACTCGACGCGGCGCTGGCCGCAGCGAAGGTCACGCACGAGGCCACGTTCCGCACCGAGGTGCAGACGCACAGCTCGCTGGAGACGCATGGCGGCGTCGCGAAGTGGAACGGCAACGAGCTCGACCTGTGGCTGAGCACGCAGGCGACGTTCGGCTGTCGCGGCGAGTTGATGCGCGCGCTCCAGGGCAAGGGCATCGACATCGCGGCGCTCACTCTGCACGCCGAGTTCGTCGGCGGCGGCTTCGGCAGCAAGTTCTCGGCCGGCATCGAAGGGCTTGCCGTGTGCCTGCTGGCGCACGCGGCGAAGGCGCCGGTCAAGCTGATGCTCGACCGCTTCGAGGAGCACACCACCACCGGCAACCGGCCGGGCTGCCTGATCCAGGCCCGCGCCGGCGTCGACGACAAGGGCAAGATCGTCGCGTGGGACTGGCGCAGCTGGGGCCACGCCGGCTTCACCGGCAGCGGCGGCGTTTCGTCGCCCAACTACTACACCCAGGGCGCCAAGAAGCGGCAGACGCACAAAGACCTCAACATCGACGCCGACCCGCCGCGGCCGATGCGGGCACCCGGCCATCCGCAGGGCTGGTTCGGCGCCGAGCTGTTCCTCGACGAACTGGCGGCGAAGGCAGGCCTCGACCCGCTCGCGTTCCGGCTCGCCAACGACGTCGAGACGATCCGCCAGGACCAGTGGCGCTTCGCCGCTGCGAAGTTCGGCTGGGAAGCCGGTCGCGCCCGCAAGAACGAACCAGGT
>JAEUHV010000428.1 GCA_016794485.1 Planctomycetota bacterium | reverse complement strand
GACGACGACCCTTTCGATCGCCAGCAGCGATGCGTCTGCGCTTCCAGGATCGTCGAGGCGGATCTCTAGAGCTGTCAGGCGGCCGTCTACTATGTCCAGCTCCTTGCAGCCTACGACTCTGAGCGGCCGGAACAGGGCCTGCAGTTCGCGCCGCACGATCTGCGTCGCCGCGTCGCTGCGCTGCAGCAGCACCCACGTCGTCGCACCGAGGGCGACGACGAACGCGAGCGACAGAAGCCAGATGCGGCGCCAACTCATGCTCCACGAATCTAGCGGTTGCAGGCCCCGCGGCGAGGGTTTGCTGGCGGGTGGGCGCGCCGTGGTCCCGTGGGAAACGTCGAGAACGGCCAGGAAAAGGCGGTTTCGCGCGAGTTTCCCGTTGACAGCGAAACGCCTTTCGCCGAACTTCGCACGAGTTCGCGGGAGGCGCGGCACTTTCGCTGCGAACTGGCGAACGACACTACAACCGAACAGGTCACTCCGATGGCTGCAAAGAAGGCTGCGAAGAAGGCGTCCGCTGGCGAACTGATCATCTCGAAGTCGCGCACGAAGGTGGCGGCGAAGAAGTCGAACGTCTCGTCGGACTTCTACGGCGCGCTCGACAAGGCGGTGCGCGACATGATCTCGAAGGCCGAAGCCCGCTGCGAAGCGAACGGCCGCAAGACGCTCCGTCCGCAGGACCTGTGATTCCTGTGGCGCCGCGACGCGGGGACTCATCACGGGCGAATTGGCGCAGCTAGCCCCGCTGCGGCGCCAGTAGGTTCGTGATCCCTACGACCCGGACACCCGGTCAGGTGTCCGGGTCGTGTCGTTTTCAGGAGGCTGTGTCGAGGTCGTCGGCGATGCCGAGGCGTGCGAAGGCCTGGCGTTCGAGTTCCAGCAGCTTTGCGCGCACCGATTGCGCGACGCCCTCGAGTTCCGCGTCGCTGGCGTCGGCCGCCACGGTGACCGGATCGCCGTAGAGCACGCACAACCGCGCGAACGGTTTCGGGATCGTGAAGCGGTCCCAGCTGCGCAGGCGCCAGGCGCGCGAGACCGCGACGCCGACCGGCAGGATCGGCGCGCCAGTGCTGCGCGCGAGCCAGGCGATGCCGACGTTGATGCCGTGGCGCGGGCCGCGCGGGCCGTCCGGAGTGACGACCAGCTGGCGGCCGGCGGCCACTCGTTCGTGCATTTCGCGCAGGGCCCGGGCCCCGCCGCGACTCAGCGAGCCGCGCACGACTTCGTAGCGAAACGAACGCAGCGCCTGCTGCGCCAGTCCGCCGTCGTCGCTCGGGGAGACGAGCACACCGATGCGGCGGCCGCGGTGCCACCGCAACGGCATCAGGGCCAGCATCCGGCCATGCCACATCGCGACGATCCACGGCGACGCGCTGCGTTGCCGGGCGAAGCCCACGTCGCCGAGCCGCTGCACGCGCCAGGTCAGCGCCAGGAGGCGAACCAGCAACGGGGCCAGCAGTTGCAGCAGCCAGCTGCCGATTCGCCGTCGCAACCGGCGCCAGCGCACGAGCCGCGGCGCGTTGCGACCTGCGGCCGTGCGGGCCTCGGCCTTGGCGGCGAGTGCGGCGCGTCGGGCCAGCCGTTCGGCGCGGGGATCCATGCACGCAGCTTCGCCGCTCGACGGGGTCCCTGCACGCACGGTGTGCCCTCGGCGGTGTTTCTGCTAGCCTGCTCGCCGCAACTCACCGTCCCGAACGCGCATGCACCCCAGTAGCCCGAGTGGCGTCGCCACCCCCGCCACAGCAGCCCAGATGGCCGTCGTCGAGGCCGTCGTCCAGCGCCTCCGGGCCGTGCCCGGCGCGTGCTTGCCGATCCTGCACGCGATCCAGGACGAACTCGGCTTCGTGCCGCACGACGCCGTCGAGCGCATCGCCGACGGACTCAACCTGTCGCGGGCCGAAGTGCACGGCGTGCTGACCTTCTACCACGACTTCCGCACCGCCCCGCCCGGCCGCACCATCGTCAAGCTGTGCCGCGCCGAAGCGTGCCAGGCGCGCGGCTGCACGGCTCTGGAACGGCGCCTGCACGACCACCACGGCATCGCGATGGGGGCGACCTCCGCCGACGCGGCGATCACCCTCGAACCGGTGTACTGCCTCGGCAACTGTGCCCTCGGTCCGTCGGCCCTGGTCGACGGGAAGCTCGTCGGTCGCCTCGATGCGGCCCGCGTCGATGCGCTCGTCCAGGCGGCACGCGGCAAGCGGGGGAAGGCATGAGCTCGATCGTCTACGTGCCGAGCGACAGTGCGGCGCTCTCGGTCGGGGCCGACGACGTCGCGGCGGCGATCGCGCGCCATGCCGCGGCGCAGGAGCTCGACGTCCGGATCGTGCGCAATGGTTCGCGCGGCATGCTGTGGCTCGAACCGCTGGTCGAGGTCGCCACGCCCGCCGGCCGCATCGCCTACGGCCCGGTGGCTGCCGCCGACGTGCCGGGGTTGTTCGCGGCCGGATTCCTGCAGGGCGGCGCACACGCGCTGCGCCACGGGGTCACCGGCGCCATCCCGTTCCTGCAGCGGCAGACGCGCCTGGTGTTCGCGCGCGTCGGCGTGACCGACCCGCTGTCGCTCGAAGACTACAAGGCGAACGGCGGCCTCGTCGCCTTGCAGAAGGCGCTGGCGACGGCGCCGGCGGCGATCGTCGAGGAAGTGGTGACGTCGGGCCTGCGCGGCCGCGGCGGGGCCGGGTTCCCGGCCGGCATCAAGTGGCGCACCGTGCTCGGCGCCACCGCCGACCAGAAGTACATCGCGTGCAACGCCGACGAAGGCGACTCCGGCACCTTCAGCGACCGCATGGTCATGGAGGGCGATCCGTTCGTGCTGCTCGAGGGCATGGCGATCGCGGGCCTCGCGGTCGGCGCGACCGAGGGCTACGTCTACCTGCGTTCGGAATATCCCGACGCGAAGCGCACGCTGCTCGCCGCGATCGAGCGCGCGTGCGCGGCCGGCTGGCTCGGGCAGAACGTGCTGGGCAGCGGCAAACGCTTCTTCGTGCACGTGCGGCTCGGGGCCGGCGCCTACATCTGCGGCGAAGAGACCGCGATGCTCGAGAGCCTCGAAGGCAAACGCGGCATCGTGCGCGCCAAGCCGCCGCTGCCGGCCTTGCAGGGCCTGTGGGGCAAGCCGACGGTGGTCAACAACGTGATGACGCTGGCGTCGGTGCCGTGGATCGTCGCGCACGGTGGCGCGGCGTACGCGGCGCACGGTGTCGGCCGCAGCAAGGGCACGCTGCCGTTCCAGCTGGCGGGCAACGTCAAGCACGGCGGCCTCGTCGAGGTGCCGTTCGGCATCACGCTGCGCGAACTGCTCTACGACTACGGTGGCGGCACCGCGTCGGGCCGGCCGATCAAGGCGGTGCAGGTCGGCGGGCCGCTCGGTGCGTACCTGCCGGCGAGCAAGTTCGACCTCGTGCTCGACTACGAAGCGTTCGCCCAGGGCGGCGGCATGATCGGCCACGGCGGTCTCGTCGTGTTCGACGACACGGTCGACATGCGCGCGATGGCGCGCTACGCGATGGAGTTCTGCGTCGTCGAGTCGTGCGGCAAGTGCACCCCGTGCCGCATCGGCAGCACGCGTGGTGTCGAGGTGATCGACCGGATGGCCGGCCCGCAGCGGCCGGTGCAGGAGAAGCTGCTGCGCGAACTGTGCGACACGATGGCGAACGCGTCGCTGTGTGCGATGGGTGGGTTGACGCCGATGCCGGTCCTGAGTGCGCTGGACCACTTCCCCGAAGACTTCCGCCGGAGCTGAGCGATGTACTCGAACAAGGTCCTCGACCACGGCACGCCTGCCCGCAGTGCGCCGACGACGGTGTCGCTGCAGATCGACGGCGCGACCGTCACCGTTCCTGCCGGCACCTCCCTGATGCGCGCCGCGGTCGAAGCGGGCGTCAAGGTGCCGAAGCTGTGCGCGACCGACTCGCTGGAGGCGTTCGGCAGCTGCCGCCTGTGCGTCGTCGAGGTCGAAGGCCGCAAGGGCTTCCCCGCGTCGTGCACGACCCCGTGCGAGAACGGCATGAAGGTGAAGACGCAGACGCCGAAGGTCGCGGCGCTGCGACGCAACGTGATGGAGCTGTACATCAGCGACCATCCGCTCGACTGCCTGACGTGCCCGGCCAACGGCAACTGCGAACTGCAGGACATGGCCGGCGTGGTCGGCCTGCGCGAGGTGCGCTACGGCTACCAGGGCGACAACCACCTGCAGGCGCCGAAGGACACGTCGAACCCGTACTTCACGTTCGACCCCAGCAAGTGCATCGTCTGCTCGCGCTGCGTGCGCGCCTGCGAGGAAGTGCAGGGCACGTTTGCGTTGACCGTGCAGGGGCGCGGCTTCGAGTCGAAGATCGCCAGCGGCCCGACCGACTTCCTGAACAGCGAGTGCGTGTCGTGCGGCGCGTGCGTGCAGGCGTGCCCGACCGCGACGTTGATGGAGAAGTCGATCGCCGAGCAGGGCCAGCCCGACCACGCCGTCGTCACCACATGCGCCTACTGCGGTGTCGGCTGCGCGTTCCGCGCCGAGATGAAGGGCAACGAGGTCGTGCGCATGGTGCCGCACAAGGACGGCAAGGCGAACCACGGCCACTCGTGCGTGAAGGGGCGTTTCGCGTGGGGCTACGCCACGCACCCGGACCGCGTCAAGAAACCGATGATCCGCGCGCGGATCACCGACCCGTGGCGCGAGGTGACGTGGGACGAAGCGTTCGCGCACGCCGCGAGCGAGATCAAGC
The DNA here is from genome assembly GCA_016794485.1 of Planctomycetota bacterium. Classification (GTDB taxonomy): domain Bacteria; phylum Planctomycetota; class UBA1135; order UBA1135; family UBA2386; genus UBA2386. The sequence continues at coordinate 2,302 of JAEUHV010000428.1, read as the reverse complement.
GCATCCAGGCCAAGTACGGCCGCACCTCGGTCGGCGGCATCACCAGTTCGCGCTGCAGCAACGAGGAGACGTTCCTCGTCCAGAAGCTCGTGCGCGCCGGGTTCGGCAACAACAACGTCGACACCTGTGCGCGCGTCTGCCATTCGCCGACCGGCTACGGCCTGAAGCAGACGCTCGGCGAGTCGGCGGGCACGCAGGACTTCGACAGCGTCGACGAGACCGATTGCGTGATCGTGATCGGAGCCAACCCGACCGACGGCCACCCGGTGTTCGCGTCGCGCATGAAGCGCCGCCTGCGCGGCACCGCGACGGAGCCCGGGGCGGGCCTGATCGTGATCGACCCGCGCCGCATCGATCTGGTGCGCACGCCGCACGTCGAGGCCGGGTTCCACCTGCAATTGAAGCCGGGCACCAATGTCGCGGTGCTGAACGCCCTCGCCCACGTGGTCGTGACCGAAGGCCTCGCCCGCGAGGACTACGTGCGCGAGCGCTGCGATCTCGCCGAGTACGAGAAGTGGAAGGCGTTCGTGTCGTTGCCGAAGAACAGCCCCGAGGCGCTCGAAGCGGCGACCGGCGTGCCTGCGGCGCAGATCCGCGGTGCCGCCCGCCTGTTCGCCGCGGCGCCGAACGGTGCCATCTACTACGGCCTCGGCGTCACCGAACACAGCCAGGGCAGCACCACGGTGATGGCGATCGCCAACCTGGCGATGGTCACCGGCAACATCGGCCGGCCCGGCGTCGGCGTGAATCCTCTGCGCGGCCAGAACAACGTGCAGGGCTCGTGCGACATGGGCTCGTTCCCGCACGAGCTCCCGGGCTACCGCCACGTCGGCGACGCGGCGACGCGCGAACTGTTCCAGAAGGCGTGGGGGCGGCCGATCGACGACGAGCCGGGCCTGCGCATCCCGAACATGTTCGACGCCGCGGTCGACGGCTCGTTCAAGGCGCTCTACGTGCAGGGCGAAGACATCGCGCAGTCGGATCCCGACACTGCGCACGTGCAGCACGCCCTCGAGTCGCTCGAGTGCCTGATCGTGCAGGACATCTTCCTCAACGAGACCGCGAAGTACGCGCACGTGTTCTTCCCCGGCAGCTCGTTCCTGGAGAAGGACGGCACCTTCACCAATGCCGAACGGCGCATCAGCCCGGTGCGCAAGGTCATGCCGCCGCTGGCCGGCCTGGCCGATTGGGAGGTCACCGTCGCCTTCGCCAAGGCGCTCGGCTACTCCATGCACTACGACCACCCGGCGCAGATCATGGACGAGATCGCGCGCCTGACGCCGACGTTCACCGGTGTCAGCTACGCGAAGCTCGATCGGCTCGGCAGCATCCAGTGGCCGTGCAACGCCGATGCGCCGGAAGGCACGCCGTACATGCACGCGAAGCAGTTCGTGCGCGGCAAGGGGCGCTTCTTCCTGACCGAGTACGTCGAGACGCCGGAACGCACCACGCGGCAGTTCCCGCTGCTGCTGACCACGGGTCGCATCCTGAGCCAGTACAACGTCGGGGCGCAGACCCGCCGCACGCACAACACGGTCTGGCACGACGCCGACGTACTCGAGATCCACGCGCACGACGCCGAGCAACGCGGCATCCGCGACGGCGACCTGGTGTCGCTGCAGAGCCGCAAGGGCGCCACGACGCTGCGCGCGGTCGTCACCGAGCGCATGCAGCCAGGCGTCGTCTACACGACGTTCCACCATCCCGAGTCGGGCGTGAACGTGGTCACGACCGAGAACAGCGACTGGGCGACCAACTGCCCCGAGTACAAGGTGACCGCCGTCCAGGTCGTGCCGCACGCGAAGAAGTCGGAGTGGCAGGAGCAGTTCGGCCGGTTCAGCGACACGCAGGTGGGCCTGGTACCGAAGACCGCGGTGCGCGGGGAGAGCCGCTGATGGACGGTCCCAAGCTGGTGCGGATGGCGAACCAGATCGCCACGTTCTTCGCGACCGAGCCGGTGCGGGCCCTCGCGGTCGAGGGCGTCGCCGGCCACCTGAAGCGTTTCTGGGAGCCGCGCATGCGGCGCGAACTGCTCGCGATGCACGCCGCCGGGCCGGTGCCGGGGCTGCACGAACTGGTGGCCGAAGCGCTGCGCACGCAGCGCGCACAGCTCGAACCCGCCGCCCGCGGCTGAAGGGTGCCCACGGGCCCGGGTTGCCCCCGGTCCGTGCACTTGGATGGTATGACTCCCTTCATGACGACGTCGCCGCGCATTCCGGTGCTGCAGGCGGGTGATCGGCTCACCCGCGACGAGTTCGAACAGCGTTACGCGGCGATGCCCGGGCTCAGGAAGGCGGAGCTC
>JAEUHV010000514.1 GCA_016794485.1 Planctomycetota bacterium | reverse complement strand
GCCACAGCGGCCCGTCGATGCCGGTGATCTCGACTTCATTGCGGCCAGGCCGCGGGGCGAGTTGCACGGTGAAACCACCGCCGGAACGGGACGCCAGCGGTGCGCCGTTGCAGCGCACGGCGATGCCGCGTGCCGTGAGGTTGCCGCCGACCGGATCAAGGGTGTCGCAGCGAGCGAAATCGCCTGGCGAATCCGACAGCACCAACCACACCGCGCCGGGTTGCCGCTGCCGGGCCAGGTGGCTGGCCTCGCTCTTGTTGCGCGAACAATCCCGGCGCGGCGCCGACCGCCACCAGAACCGCCGGCGCACCGGCTTGGCCGGTGGCAATGCGAAGTCCGGGCCGTCGTCGAGACCGCGCTCCTCGGCGAGAGCCTTCAGCCCGGGCCAGTCGCTCCACAGATCCGGCCCAGGCGACTGCCGCGACAAGGCCTCGTGGTCAGCGGCCAGGAAGTCGCACAGGAACGCGAAGCGGATGCGGCGGCTGGTGTTGACGCTCGGCGAATGCAGCAGCCGATGGTGCGTGAAGATCACGTCGCCGCGACCGCCCGGCAGTTCGATCGGCGCCAGCGAACGCCAGCGCGCCATGCGTTCCTCGAGATCGGGGGCAGCGGCGTGGTCGAGCTTGGACACGAAGCCGTGCCACAGGTCGCGGTGGCTGCCCGGCCACACCATCAACCCGCCGCCGCCCGGAGCCACGTCGTCGAGGTAACACACCATCACGATCTGGGCGGGATGCGCCTCGACGTGCGGGCTCGGCGCGCGCGCGAGCCGTTCCGGATGCTCGGCCGGCGCCACCGCGTAGAGGCCCCGCTTGCGGTAGCGGAGCAACGGACGGCCGATCAGGCTGCGCGCCAGTTCGTGCACCGGCGACGACGGCAGGAACGCGCGCTGCACGTACGGATCGTCGGCGAGATCGCGCAACTGGAACTTGAGCAGGCCGCCGCGGTCGAGATGCACCGTGTGGCACGAGTCGGTGACCTCGCCGCGCCAGCTCGTGGGGTCGTCGCGGCGCCAGTGCGCCGGCAACACCTTCCACGTGCGCTCGACGAGGTGGGCGCAGGTCGCGGCGTCCACGATCCCCGGCAGCTGCACGTAGCCGTTGCGGGCGAAGAATCGGGCCTGGTCTGCGGTCCACATGCGCACTACCTCGATGCCGGTGGTCGCCGGCGGTTCGTTGCCTTCGACGTCCGGGGCGAGGACGTCAATGAGGCCGCACACCGTACCTGGCCAGGTACTCCTTCACCCTCAGCTTCTTGACGGTGTTCGTCGAACTCATGTACCGGATCACGCCGTAGACGGAGCGCTTCGGCGCCCACGGCCGGTCGTAGCGGCCGAACACCCAGGAGATGCCGGTGTACGAATTGGGGTCGCGGCCATCGAGGGCGTAGCGGTTGTTGAGGTCGATCAGGGTGGCGAACGCCTCCTCCGGCGTGCGCGACCACTCGAGCACTTTCTTGCCCCAGAGCATGCGCAGGTAGTTCTGCAGGACGCCGGTCTCGCGCAACTGGTTCTGGGCGGCGTTCCACACCTCGTCGTGCGTGCGCGACTGCATGAACTCCTCGCGCGTGTAGACGTGTTCGCGCGGATCGGCCGCGTGCTCGGCGAGTGTCGCCTTGGCCCATTCCGGCAACGACGCGAAGTCCTCGTAGTCGTCGCGGTGGTGCGTGTAGTTGAAGCCGAGCTCGCGCCAGGTGACCAGTTCGTCCAGGAACGCCTCGGCATTCTCGCCCATGCCGAACCAACCGCGTTGGCCGCTGGTGGTCGCGCGGATGCGATCCCGCTTCCAGCCTTCCTGCACGGCCAGCCCGGCGAACACCTGGTGCACGCCGAGGTGGCCGAAGTGCAGGTACGGCGACAGGCCGCTGGCGCAGTCGGCGTCGGGATCGCTGCGTTCGGCGGAATAACGCGGCAGGCGCTGCTGCAGGAACGTGCGCAACGTCACGCCACCGGCTTCGGCCCCGCCGCGCAACGCCACCGGCGCGACCGAGTGGTCGATCGGCAGGGCCGCGAGCGCTTCGCGGTCGGCGGCGAGCAGGCCGGCGCTGGCGCGCGGCCAGCGGGTCGCGACCCCGCGCGGCAGCTTCGCGGCGCCGAGGTCGTAGCCGCGCAGCGGATCGCCGACGGGGAACTCGGCGAGGTGCGCGGACAGGACCTTCTGCAGGAAACGCCGCAGGTCGAAGGCCCGGCCGAACACCTTGTCGGCGACGCAGAGCGGCAGCAGGCCGTTGCCGTCGACGACCTCGAGCCGCACCGCGAGCGTGCGGGCGGCCGCCGCGACCATGCGCGGCAGGAAGAAGCACGGGAAGTCGTCGGTGACGACGACGCAGGCTCGTTCCGCCAGGGCCGCGAGCAGGCCCTTGCCGGCGCCGGCGTGGGGCTCCACCCACGGCAGGTAGGTGACGCCGGCGGCCTCGCAGCGCGCCGCATTGTCGACCATGCCCTGCAGCACGAACGCGTGCAGCCGGTCGCTGGCCCAGCGGTAGCCGCAGCGCAGCGGTTCGAACACGAGCAGCGGCTTGCCGAGTTCGCGGGCGTGCTCGACCGCGCGCTGCAGGCCGAAGTTCGCGCGCGTGCGCCGGGCCGCGATCATCCAGTACAGGACGTGGTCCCCGTCGGGTCGCACGGGGCGGTCGTTGGCGGCGCGCAGGCGCAGTTCGGGGACGGCAGCAGGCATGGGGCGACGTTCGCCGCAGGACACCTCGTGGATGCACCGCGGGAGCTCGCACCGTATCCTCGGCGGCGCAGATGAAGCGAGGCAACAAGCAGCTGCTCGTGGTCGGCGACCGCGTCCTGGTCAAGGCCGAGAAGGCCGAGAGCATGACCAAGGTCGGTCTCTACCTGCCGGCCACCGTCGTCGAGAAGGAGGACGTGCGCGGCGGCATCGTCGTCGCGGTCGGGCCGGGCCAGCCGCTGCCGCCGCCGAGCGAAGAGCAGGAGACGTGGAAGGAGGGCTACAAGGCCTCCCGGTTCATGCCGATGCAGGTCCAGATCGGCGACACGGCGCTGTTCTTCCGCAAGGCGGCGATCGAGATCACCTTCGAGGACGAGACGTTCCTGGTCGTGCCGTACGGCGCGATCCTGGTGCTGGTGCGCGGCCCTGGCAAGAAGCAGGTCCCCGACCAGCTGCCGAACGACCTGTAGCCCCGCTCACGGCGCGCGCACGCGCACGTCGCGGAAGGTGATCGACTCCGGCCCCCAATCGCGGCCGAAGATGCGTTCGAACACCATCTTCGTCGGCAGCAGGTGTTCGCCGAACTCCTGCCAGGTCAGCTGCACGTTCGCGTCCCATCGCAGCGCCGCCGGTGTGCGTTCGCCGCCGACCTTCTGGTCGATGCGGGTCACGACCTGCCGCGCGCCGACCTTCGTCCATGTGAAGGTGTTGGTGCTGCCGTCGTGACCGCGCAGCGCGCGCACGAGGCCGCCCGAAGTGAGCACCGCCGCCACCTGGCCGCCTTCGACCGCGAACGTGCCCGCCGCGTCCGCCGCGTGGATCGTGGCCCCGCGGAAGAACCGTTCGAACGCCGCGCGGTCGTTGAAGTCGCGCGCGATCCAGATGCCGAGCCGGTCGCGCAGCAGCGCCGCGAACTGGACTTCCTGCTCGCGCGAGAACCCGGCCTCGAAGGTGATGTCCGAGCCGACCATCGAGCGGCCGATGCCGCGCATCACGATCGCGCCCGACAGCTTCTTGGTCCCCTGCCACATGCCGTCGTTGCCACACTGCACGGCGAACTTCGCCTCGACCACGATCGGAGTCTCCGGCACGCGCCACGCCGCGTCCCACAAGGCACGCAGAGCTTCCTTGCCGTCGCCGCGCGGCGGCACCGGTGCGATCGGCACGACACCGTCGAACTGCAGGTTCGACAGCGTCAACTCGGCCAGGCTCGCCGGTTGCGCGCCGAACTGCACACGTTCGGTCACCGATGTCGGCACGATGCGGTCGCCGACGGTCGCGTAGGCGAACCGGATGTCGCGGTTGCGCACGTTGCGGCGCGAGACGACCTGCTCGCCGTCGTGGTCGCGCCACTCCCAGATCGAACGTTCGCCGGTGCCGCGGCCATCGCTGACGATGCGACCGGCGCGCACTTGGAGGTCGTCGACTTCGTCGGTCTTCCGGGTGCCGGCGACGACGTGGCCGGAGTCCTGTGCGAGCGCTCCCCAACCGGTGCCGAGCAGCGCCACACGATCTTCGGTCACCGGCACCAGTTGGTTCTTCTGCGCCAACGCGTCGAAGTCCGGCCGCCGCACGTTCGCGAACGCTTCGGTCAACAACAACCACGGATTCGCGCCGCCGCCGTCGCGGATCTCCGTGGCCAGCTTGCCGGATCGGTCGATCGTGAAGCGCCCGCGCACCGTGTGGTCGTCGTATCGATCGGTCGAGTTCAACTGCAGTCGCCGTTCGTGGAACGTGAACTCGCCGGCGCACGCGACCTCGGCCTCGGGCCAGCGGTACCAGGCCTGCCACGCGGTGCGCAACGCCGCAACCTGGCTCTCGGCCGAAGCGGTCCCCACCGCACACCAGTCGACGACCTCGAACGCCGTGGCTTTCACCGCTGTGGCCGGCGCCGCCGACAGCGGGTCGATCCACACCGCGCGCCCCGGCCGCGAGGCCAGCACGAGGTCCAGCGTGCCGTTCGCGGGCAAGCGCACGCCGACCAGCTCGGTCACGTCCTTCGGCTGCTCGAACTTCACCAGCAGCATCACGTCGAGGTCCTGCGCCAGCGGGTTGCCGATCGCCACCTGCGTGACCGGGAACGTGCCCACCATCGACTCGCGCTGCACCTGTTCGGGCCGCCCGAACGCGAGCTTCGGCTTCGCGAGTTCTCCCCCTTCGACGAACGATGCGGCGGCGACCGTCACCTCGATCGGCTTCTTCGCCGCCAGGGCCGTGACCACGATGTAGGTCTGCTTGCCACCGGCAGGAACCGGTCGGCCATGCCGTGCGAAGTGCGGCAACTGTGCGCGCGCGAACGTCTCGACCAGCGGCGGCTCGGGCTTCCTGCCGTCCTGCGCCAGCGTGAACGCGAGCGGCTCGGCGGCGACAGCGCCCGGATTGCGCACCTCGACGGTCAGCATCTGCATGCCGAAGTCGCCTGGCTTGCTGCCGACGACACGACAGACCAGGGTGGCCGGGTCGCCACTGCGGAACTCGGGCACTCCGCCCACCTGGGCCACCGCGGGACCCGCCGCAGGCCAACCGAGCAGGGCGAACAAGGTGCACGTCCGGAGATTGGGGGCCATGCCGGGGATGTAGCAGCCCGATCCGCTCGCGTCACCGCCAACCCGTCGACCACCCTGGTCGGCTCCGCCCTGGCGCGGCAATCTGTGCGCATGACCCGCTGGTCGGAACTGCTGACGAAGACCCACGTCGACATTGGCGCCATCGAGGTGCCCGACGGACTCACGCCCGAGGAGTCGTACTGCATCAAGGACCTCCTGTTCTTCGCCGACGTCGGCTGCCCGAACGTGGAGCAACTGACGAAAGTGCGCGAACGGCTGAAGAAGGCGCTCGCCCGCGGCCCGAAGACCAAGGCGGTTCGCGCCGTGGCGAAGGCGATCGACGCGGAGCTCGACGAGATCGAACGCGACCTCGAGTTTGCGCGTTCGCGCCGCGGCAAGTTCATCCTGTTCAGCAACGACTGGGCACAATCGTTCCACGCGGAACGCAAGGCCGACCGCGGTCTCGACGGCGTCGCGCTCGGCGCGCACGGCGAGCTCGAACGCATCGTCGCCGCCGGCACGGTCGACTCGCCCGACGCCTTGGTCCGGCTCGTGCACCTGCTCGCGGCGCACCCACCCGGCGTGCCGATCGAATATCGCGTCGTGGTCGCAGACGGTGGCGGCGTGGCCCCTGATGCAAGACGCCACGATCGACCAGAGGCATGACCCCTTCGCTGCTCACGTACGCGGCGCTCCTGCTGCCGTTCTCGGCTTGTCCCGCGCAACAGGATCCGCCACGCCTCGTCGTCGGTGCGGTCGGCGAGCGCATCGCCCGGTTCGCCGAGGCCGCGGCGGGATTCGGCTTCGCCGGTGCCGTGCTCGCGGCGCGCGACGGCAAGGTCGTGGTGGCAGTGGGCGTGGGCAGCGCCGACCTCGCCGGCAAGGTGCCGAACGACGCGCGCACGCTGTTCGAACTGGCGAGCGTGACCAAGCAGTTCACCGCCGCCGCGATCCTCGTGCTCGTGCAGCAGGGCAAGCTGAAGCTCGACGACCCGATGCACGCGCACCTGCCCGGAGTGCCCGACGACTGCCGCACGATCACGATCCGCCACCTGCTGCAGCACACGTCGGGCATCCCCGGCAGCAATGCGCAGGGCAGCGGCGACGACCTCGCGGTGGTGCTGCCGAAGTTCCTCGCCGGCGGGCCCAAGCACGCCCCGGGCACGCATTGGGAATACTGGAACCAAGGCTACGCGCTGCTCGCCGAGATCGTCGCGCGCGCCTCCGGCGAGGAGTTCACGACGTTCTGCGCACGGCACCTGTTCGCGCCCGCGAAGGCGACCACGGCGTGTTTCACCGGCGACCCCGAACCCGCCGGGGTGGTGGTCGCGATCGGCCGCGGCCGCGGCGCCCCGCGCGCCGCGTTGGCGCATCCGTACGGCAGCTACGGCTTCCAGTACAAAGGCATGGGCGGGGCGGTCGCCAGCGTGTGGGACCTGTGGCACTGGGATCGCGCGTTGCGCGGCGAAACCGTGCTGCAGAAGGCGACGAAGCAGGATCTGTTCGCCCCCGGCCTGAACGACTACGCCCTCGGCTGGTTCGTCAAGCGACGCGACGGCCGGCTCGCACAGTCGCACGGCGGCAGCGTACGCGGGTTCCTGTGCGACGTGCGGCGGCTGCCCGACCAGGATGCGTTCATCGCCGTGCTGTGCTGCCGCGACGACGGCCCCATGGGCGAAGTCGCGAACGGCGTCGAAGCGCTGTTGTTCGGCGACAAGCGCGAGGTGCCGAAGCCCTTGCCCGCCGACACCGGCGCGGCGCTGGTGGGAACCTGGCAGAGCGAACGGGGCAAGCTCTCGATCGAGGCATACGACGGCCGCCTGCGCGCGACGGTCGAGTGGACGCAGTACCCGCCGACCCGCGGCTTCGTGGCCGGACCCGAACTCGGCAAGGCGACGCTGTTCGACTGGCACAGCGAGCTGCCGCTCGCGATCGAACGCAGGGGCGACCAGGTCGCGGCGATCCGGCTCGCCGGCCTCTCGTTCCGCCGCACCTGACCCCTACTTGCCCGCAGCCGGTGCCAGCCCCGCGAGCAGCTTGCCGAGCAACTCGTTCCACACCGCATCGCGCAGCCACCGCGTCACGACGACGAGGTCGTGGTCGCGATCGACGTAGACGATGTTGCCGCCGTTGCCGAGGAACCGCACCGCCGAGGCTGGTGCTGCCGGCATCGACTTGCGGTCGGTGTTGAGGAACCAGTTCGCGTGGCCGTAGCCGGCGTTGGCTGCGCCCGGCGTGCGCGCCATCGCCAGCCACCCGGTCGGCACGATCTGCCGTTCGCCCCAGCGGCCGTCACGAACGAACAACAAGCCGAAGCGCGCCAGGTCTTCGGTGCCGATGCACATGCCGCCGCCCCAATGGCCGCCGCCGCTCACCGACTGCACCCGCGCGCCGTCGAGCTCGACCCAGGCGTTGTCGTAGCCGTGCCAGCGCCACGTCGCCGACGCGCCGATCGGGTCCATCACTTCTTCGCGCAACACCACCGGCAACGGCCGCCGCCAGACGTGCAGCGTCGCCAGGGCCAGCACGTTGACGCGCACGTCGTTGTACTTGTAGTGCATGCCGGGCTCGCGCAGCGGACGCTGCGGCCAGTCCGCCGGCGTCTTGCCTTCGGGCCGATCGGCCCAGTCGGGCTTGCCCCACAACTCGCCTTGCCAGTCGCTGGTCTGGCGCAGCAGGTGGTCCCACGTGATCGCGCGGTTGTGCGCGCTGGTGAACAGCTCGACACCGGCCGGCATGTACGCCGCCGCACGGTCGTGCACGTCGCGGATCAGGCCACGCTGCCACGCGAGGCCGACGACCGTGGTGAGGAAGGTCTTGGTCACGCTGTTGCACATGTCGGCGCGCGCGACGTCGCCCCACTCGGCGACCACGTAGCCGCCCTTCACGATCAGCCCACACGAACCGCCGCGGTCGAACACCGGGCCGATCGGCTCGCTGTGCGGTTCGTTGCCGAAGCTCTGCGCCAGGAACTGCCGCATGTCGCGCGGCCCCTTGTGTTCGTTGTCGATGCCGATCTGCACCGCCGCCGCGACGGCCGCCGGGTCGAGACCGTGTTGCTCGGGCGGCCGACGTTCCCAGGGTCCGCGCGGCGGTAAGTACGGCGTCGGCGTCGGCGCAGGCGCCTGCGCCGGCAGCGACAACCCGAGGAACGCGAACGCGACGACGAAGCGGGTGGCGAGACGCATGGCGGTTGCCGCGATGCTACGCCCCCGCGACCTGCTGCACCGCCAGGCTCATTCGCCTGCCTCGGGCGCCCAGCCGTAGGCCGCCGACATCGTGCGTCGATTGTCCGAGCGCGCGACACGGCGCAGGAACACCTCGCGATCACTGGCTTGCGGATGGCGCATCCGGATGCCGGCCTCGGCCAACGCGATCGCCAGTCGGTGCAGATCCTCGAACGCGGCGAACTTCTCGGCCGGCGTCATGCTCGCCCAGATCGCGAACTGGCGCGCTTCGGCATCAGCGCTGGTGTCCATGGCAAGAGGACGCGGATCGCTCACGTCGCCAAACCTAGCCGGGGTCGGCATGCAGCGCGACCGCGAGCTGGTCGACGACCGCATCGACCTTGCGCGTCGACGTGTCGACCACCAGCTCCGCCTGCCGGTAGAGGCCGTCGCGCTGCTCGAGGATGCGGCGCAGGTCGGCGAACGCCTGTTCGTTGTCCGCCATCGGCCGCGTGTCGCCCTGCGCCAGCACCCGCTGCCAGTGGTCCTCGGGCTTCGCCTGCAGCCACACCGTGCGCGACCGCGTGCGCAGCGCCTGGAAGCTCTGCGCGTCGGTGACGATCCCGCCGCCGACCGCGATCACGCACGGCTCGCCGGCGAGCAGTCGCTGCAGTTCGGCGCGTTCGGTGGCGCGGTAGTAGTTCTCGCCGTGCAGCTGGAAGATCTCGCCGATGCGCAACCCCGACGCCGCTTCGATACAGGTGTCGAGTTCGACGAACGGCAGGCCGAGCCGCTGCGCCAGCAATGGGCCGATCGTGCTCTTGCCGGCCCCGCGCAGCCCGAGCAGCGTCACGTGCCGCGGCCGGCTCGTGTCGGGTGCGGCGATCAGGGCCGGGAGCTCGACGGCGAAGCAGCGCGCCAACGCCATCAACTTCAGCAGCGATGGATTGGCCGCACCGGTCTCGACGTCGGCGAGGAAGCGCTCGCTGATGTCCGTGCGCACGGCGAGGTCACGCCGGCTCCAGCCACGTCGCTTCCGCAGCGCCCGCACGTTCTGTCCGAGCCGCACCAGCAGTTCGTCGTCGGGCAGGCTCAGAAGTAGTACCACTCGGTCGAATTGGTGATCACACCGCCGGTGGTGCCACCGCCGAACAACTGCACCTGCCCCTGCGGCGTGTGGAACATCGCCGCCCCGGCGCGCGCGGTGTTCATGGACGGGCCGGCACTGAACGTGTTGGTCGCGGTCGAGAACACCTCGGTCGACGACAAGGCCGTCGGTGACAGGATCGTGCCGTTGGCGCCGCCGCACAGCAGGAACTGGCCGTTGCCGCGCGCGAACGCCTTGTGGTTGCCGCGCGCGGTCGCCATCGACCCGACCGTCGTCCAGGTGTTCGTGGCCGCGTTGTAGATCTCCGCCGTCGCGGTCGGCGTTCCGGCGTTCGCCAAAGTCAACGCGCTGATGCCGCCGGCGAACAACCACCGGTCGCCGCCGAGGTCGACCGGATCGATCATCGAGCGCGCCGTGGCCATCTGCGGGCCGGCGACGACCGTGTTCGCGGTCGGGTCGTAGATGTCGGTCGAACGGCGCACGGCGGGCAGCCAGCCGATGATGATGACGTTGTCCCAGCTGATGCCGCCGGCGAGCAGGACCTTGCCGTCCGGACGCGTGAGCGCCATGTGGCCCGCGCGCGGCGTCGTCAGGTTGGGGCCCGCCGTCCAGGTGTTGGCGACCGGATCGTAGAGTTCGCTGGTGGCGACCGTCTGGTGCACCGGCTCGAGCTGGGTCGGCACCACCGGCATGGCCTGGATGCCACCCGTGACGAGCACCTTGCCGTTCGCCAGCAACGTCGCGGTGTGGCCCATGCGCGGCGTGCCCATCGGCGTCACCGCCGTGAAGGTGTCGGCGATCGGGTCGTAGATCTCACACGATGCCTGCGGGTCGTTGGTCGCGTTGACACCGCCGGCGAACAACCACGTTCCGTTCGGCAGCTTCGTCGCACTGTGCATCGACCGCGGCGTCGTCAGGGCCGGCCCGGCCGAGAACGAGTCGGTGATCGGGTCGTAGATCTCGCTGGTGCTCCACGCCTGCTGCGCCAGCAATTGGCCGCGGGCGCCGCCGACCAGCAGCCACTTGCGATCGGCGCGCGGCAGCACACTGGCGAACGCGCGGTCGTACTGCGAGAACACGAACCGGTCTCGGAACGCGCCGGCGTTGCCGACCCGCACGACGTCGTTGTTGCCGATCCGATCGAGCAGCGTCGTGGTGAACGCGAAGGTCACCGACTGGAAGAACAGCGGCAGGTCCTGCAGGGCGGGTGCGGCCGGGAACGGCACCGGCTGCACGAAGTGGCCCGAAAGATCGGACAGGCCGACCCAGGCCAGCGACAGCATGTCGATACCGATGTCCAAGGAGCGGGCATCGTTCGGGTCGAACCACCAACAAGGCGTCGGGCCCGCCGTGGCCGATGGCACGATCGCGACGATCTCGAACGGCTGGCCGGAGTTCGCGTCGAGGGTCCAGGTTGCCGGCGCCGAGCCGCCGACCACATCGAGGGTCAGATTCTGCGCGGCAACGGGTGCAGCGCCGAGCAAGGTGGCGAGAACGATGCGTGGGCGTAGGTGCATGGCGACCTCCAGGAGAGGCGGGATCATGCGCCGTCGGCCCGCGCGCTGCCTAGGGCCATTCCGCCCATGCCGACCACGCCCTCGACGCCAGCCGACTTCCCACGCCACAGCCGCGATGGCATCGAGAGGATGCTTGACTTCGGTGGCCCGGTTTGCGAAGAGTGCTAGTCGTTGCCGCGAACGCGGCAACAATTGTTCGCACAGCTCTCTGACTGCATGGAACCGAGACCTGGGCGGCTGCCGGCTCCTCTCGCCAGGAGATGCGGTGAGCCACGGTTCTGGTGGGAACAACCTCTCCATCGCCCGCAAGGGCAGCCCACCAAATGTGGAACAGAGATTCCGGTCGGCGGTTCGCCGCCGACCGGATTTTTCTCCGCCCTGGCCGCGACCGCGTTGCGGCCCCTCCTGGAGCCGCGACGACATGCCCATCTACACCCGCACCGGCGACGATGGTGACACCGGGTTGTTCGGCAACCGCCGTGTCCCCAAGGACCACGTCCGGATCGAGGCCTACGGCACGATCGACGAATTGAATGCCATGGTCGGCCTGCTGCGGGCGTCGCCGCTGCCGCCAGAGCTCGACCTGCGACTGCGAGCGATCCAGGACACGCTGTTCGAGATCGGAGCCGATCTCGCGACCGAAGGCGGTCGCGCCAGCCTTCCGCGGGTGGTGCCGGCCATCCAGGAACTCGAACGGTGGATCGACCAGTCCGAGGCCAGCTTGCCGCCGCTGCGCACGTTCATCCTGCCGGCGGGCAGCCACGGCGCCGCGATGCTGCACGTGCTGCGCACGGTCGCGCGTCGGGCCGAACGCCGCTACTGGACGCTGGTGCGCAGCGTCGCCGACACGAAGGAGCAGGCGATCCCACACGAGATCGGCATCTGGCTCAACCGCCTGTCCGACCTGCTGTTTTCGTGGGCGCGGCGCGCGAATGCAGACGCCGGCGTTGCCGACACGCCGTGGACCCGCTGAGGGCGAGCCAATCGGGCTTGTCCGTGCAGAACGGGCAGGGGCAGGACAACGCCCGGCTCCCAGGGCCCGGTTTCAGGGCCCAGCTTTCTGGGCCCAGCGGCCAGGATCAACCGGCCAGGCTCAGACCGGGCCGGCAGCGGTGCGGCCGAGCCGGCACGCACGGCGCAGCCACATCATCGCCCGCTCGACTTCACGCGGGCCGGTGACCGGGATCTCGACGAACTCGCGCGAGTGCGGGTCGCCGTCGTCGGGCATCCGCTTGGCGCCAATGATCTTCAGGGCTTCCGTCACCTGGGGCGGCGCGAGCTTGACGACGACACCCTTCTTGCCGAGGTAGGCGAAAACCTGGCCGCGGACGAGGAAGCAGTCCTTCCCGTCACGCTTCTCCCGGGCAACGTCCTTCCAGGCGCAGAGGCGCTCGACAATCGTGGCAAGTGGATCCATGGGGGCGAGCAGTATACCGACCGACGCCCGCATTCGCCAGGATTGGCCAAGATGGCAGCCGCAGCCCGCCGCGACTACTTCCGCGAGAACATGTTCTTGGTCACCAGCCAGACCATCGCCGGGTACTCGTCCAGTCGCCGCCGCAGGTACTGGATCGCCATGTCCCAACCGAGCGCGAACGGCACGTAGAGCCGGGCCGCGATCCCCTGCCGCCGCAGGTCGGCCAGGAAGCGCTCCCGCGGCACGCCATACAGCATCTGCACCTCGAACCGGTCCTTGCCCACACCGACCTTGGGCACCACCTGCTCGACGAACCGCCGTACGTAGGCGTCGTCGTGGCTGGCGAACTCGACGTAGTGGCCGGCGCGCAGCAGCTTCTCGGCATACGCCAGCATGCGGTCCTTCATTGCCGGCTTCTCGGTCAGGGCGACCTCGCCCGGCTCGCGATAGATGCCGATCACGAGGCGCACGCGCAGCCCCTTCGGCAGCTTGTCGAGGTCGGCTTCGGTGCGGTGCAGACGGGTCTGCAACACGGTGCCGACGTGGGTCATGCCCTGGCCACAGAACTCGCGCAGCACGTCGAGCGTGAAGTCGGTCCAGTGCCGGCTCTCCATGTCGATCGTCAGCGCAACGCCCTTCGCCGCCGCCGCCTGGGCGATCGTGCGCATCGCCTCGCGCGACCCCGCCGCGTCGCCGCCGTGCTGGAACGGCTGCGTCGTGTACGACGACGGCTTCAACGACAGCGTCGGCCGCATGGCCGCCGGCAGCCTGGCCGCGGCCTCGACCATCCGCAGGTAGGTGTCGAGGTTCTGCTGCGCCTGGGCGTCGGTGCGGATGTCCTCGGCGAGCAGGTCGAGGGTCGACAAGAGGCCCCGTTCGCGGTGCAGCTTCTCGACCACGGCCATCGCCTTCTGCAGCGAGTCACCGGCGACGTAGGGACTCGCGAAATACCGCACCAGGAAGGCGGGGATGAAGCGGATCAGCGGGTTCACGGGGGCCGAGGATCATGCCGAGCCGGGGCGGCGAACGCCAAGGTGTGCGCAAGCCTCAAGCCCCCCCATGCCATGGGCCGATCAGGGCGACAGTCGGAACGACCGCCCAGGCGGCGAGCAGGCAGAGCAATGCGCATCACGTGGTTGTTGGAAGTCGCGGATCAACTGTGGGGCGGCGTCAAGGTCGCCCTCGAGGACGCCAACTGGCTGCACCGCCGGGGCCACCAGGTCACCGTCGTCAGCCGCTCGAAGGCGCCGGACTGGATGCGGCTCGAGTGCCCGTTCGTCCAGGTGAGCGACTTCCGGCCCGAGCACCTGCCCGACGGCGACGTGATCGTCGGCACGTTCTGGACCACGGTGCCGTGGTCCGCGAGTGCCGGCGCATCGAAGGGCGTGCCGGTGCACTTCTGCCAGGGCTACGAAGGCGACACCCCCGAGAACGCGGCGCTGCGCGACCGCATCGAGTCGATCTACCGGCTGCCGGGCGTGCACCACGTCACGATCAGTTCGCACCTCACCCAACTGCTGCGCGACCGGTTCGGCATCCAGGCCCATCAGGTCACCTACGCCATCGACCACGCCGTGCACCACCCCGGGCCCGAGCGGGCGCCCGGCACTCCGCTGCGCATCGGCCTCGTGGGCCCGTATGGACTGGCCTGGAAGGACCTCGCCACCGGCTATGCCGCCTGCAAGCTGGCGCACGCGGCGGGCCAGAAGCTCGTGCTCGTGCGCGCGAGCAACGTGCCGCAGGCGCCGGCCGAACGCGACGTGCCATTCCCGGTCGAGTGGCACCAGCAACTGCCGCCGGCACGGATGGGCGACTACTACCGTTCGCTCGACGTGCTGTTGGCGACCAGCAGCGGTGGCGAGGAAGGGTTCTTCCTGCCAGCGATCGAAGCGATGGCGTGTGGCGTGCCCACGGTGCTGACCGACGTGCCGTGCTTCCGCGACCATGCGCACGTCGTCGGCCACGGCGACTATGCGTTGTTCGTGCCGCCGAAGGACCCCGCCGCGATGGCCGAGGCCCTGGTGCTCGCCGGCGCCCTGCCCGAAGTGCGGCAAGGCCTGCGGCGCGGCGGACTGCAGGTTGCAGCCCACTACCATCCCGACCGGCACGGCGCGCAGTTCGAAGCCGTGCTGCAGGAAATCGTCCGCACGACGGGCGCGAAGCCGAGCCTGCGGCTCGTGTCGCCGTCGGTCGCCGAAGCCGCGACCGAACCGATCGTGCGGCAGCTGCGCACGCTCGCCGACCGCATGCAGGCCGCCGGGGCCGCGGTGGCTTCGGCCCGCATGCTGGCCGCGGCGCAGTGCCTGCTGCCGGACGACGAAGCGCTGCGGCTCGCCGCGGCCGAACGTTGGCTGCTCGCCGGTGACGCACGCGCGGCGCTGCGGCTCGTCGACGACCTCGTCGAACGCGGCGTCGCCCACGGCATGTTGCACCAGCTGCGTGGGCAGGCCCTGCACGCGCTGGGCGACCTGCGCGCGGCCGCCCTCGCGTTCCGCGCCGGAATGACGGCCGGGCCCCGTTCCGCCGATGCGTGGAACCGGCTCGGTGTCGTGTTGTTCCAGGCCGGCGACGTGACGGGCGCGCGCGACAGCTTCGTGCAAGCCCTCGCCCTGCAACCCGACCACGGCGACGCGCGGGCCAACCTCGCGTCGTTGCCGGCCGCGTGACGCCGTGCGCATCCTGACCAACCTGCCGCTCGAGTGCTTCGACGAACGGGCCGCGTTCCGCGACGTCGAGTTCGTGTCGTACGGGCCGCCGGGCCGCATGCAGGTCGATGGCGTGCTGTTCCCGTTCGACGTCGCGTTCGATCCGTCGACCGGCAGCTGGGACGAACTCACGGCGAAGCTGCCGCGCGGCTTTCGGCCGGACCTCGTGCTGCTGTGGTGGCCGGACCAGGAACCGCTGCCCGCGGGCCTCGAACACTGCCCGGTGCCCGTCGTCGGCGTGGTCTCCGACTACAACCTGACGCTGCCGTACGTCGCCGGCCTGTGGCCGTTCTTCGACGTGCTGCTGTGCGATCGCGCCGGCCAGGAACTGTTCCGCCGGCTGTCGTTCCCCGACGTGCGCTACTGGTGCCAGTACGCGCACAAGCGGCCGTTCCATCGCCTCTGGCCGGAGGTCGGCGTGCGCGACGTCGACGTCGGCTTCGTCGGCAACCTCAATCCGGTCGTGCAGCGCGAACGTGCCCCCTGGCTCGCGCGGGTGCAGGCCCTGGCAACCCGCGGCGTGCACACCGTGGTGCAGGGCGGCGTGCACGGCGAGGCCTATGGTCGTTTCCTCAACCGCTGCCGCATCGGCTGGAACCGCTCCGTCCGCGGTGAGATGAACCTGCGCGCGTTCGAAGTGCCGGCGTGCGGGGCCCTGCTGCTGATGGAACGCGACAACCTCGAGGTCGCCGACTTCTTCGTGCCCGACGAGGAGTGCGTGCTGTACGGCGCCGACGACTTCGAGGCGATCGTGCTCGACCTGCTCGGCGACCCGGCCCGCTGCGAGCGCATCGCCCGCGCCGGCCATCGCCGCGTGCAGGACCATCGCCTCGGCAACCGCCTCGGTGCACTCGCGCAACTGCTGTCGCAACCCGGGCCAGGGCGCCCGCGCAGCAGTGAAGGCGAACGCATCCTCGCGCGCGCGACCGCGATGCTGCCGACGTGGGCGGACGGCAAGACGATCGCCGCGGCGGCGCTGGCCGCACACGAACTGCTGCCGGACGATCCGCGCACGCTGAACCTGCTCGGCCTCGCGACGCTGCGCTGGCGCGGCAACGACGGTGGCGAAGCGGCCTGGCGGCTGTGGCACCGCGCGCTCGCCGCGGATCCGAGCTACTTGCCGGCAGCGGCGAACCTCGCCGCGCTGGCCACGGCGACCAGCGACCCGCGGTTGCAGCAAGCGACCCGGAACGAATTGCAGCGGCGCGCGAACGGCGCCGACTGGCCCGACCTCGACGGGCCGGTGCTGCCGTTCGGGTTCCAGTCTGTGGCGATCGACCGTTCGTTGGCCCTGCAAGCCGCAGTGCGCAACGGTGCACCGGCCACGTTCGCGCGCGTACTGGCCTAGCGCATCGAGCCCCGCGGCGATCAGGCGCGACCGGATCCGCACAATGCCGCGGACTGCGGGGCTTGGCTTGATTGCGGCAGGCTCGTCGCCAGACTGTGCGGCCCGCAAAACCGCCACAAACTCGCCATGGCCCAAGCTGCATCCGCGAAGTCCGCTTCGCATCGTTGGTCGTTCTACCGCGCCGGCGGTGTCGACCAGGTCCGCCTCGACAAGGGCGCCGACATCCTCAACCTCGACCAGCTCGACCAGAAACTCTGGGTCGCGTTGAGCTGCCCGGTGAAGGGCCTCGAGATCGACGCCCGCACGCTGGACCTGCTCGACAGCGACAAGGACGCCCACGTTCGCCCGCCGGAGATCCTGGCCGCCGTGAAGTGGCTGCGCGAAGTGCTGGTCAATGGCGACAGCCTGGTGAAGGGCGAGGACGGCGTCGCGCTCGCGCATCTGCGCAAGGACACCGCCGAGGGCAAGGCCCTGCTGGCGTCGGCGCAGCACATCCTGAAGAGCCTGGGCAAGGAAGCGGCGGTGATCACGATCGCCGACGCCGAGAAGACCGCCGAGGTGTTCGCCAAGGCGAAGCGGAACGCGGATGGCATCGTGCCGCCGGACACCGTCGACGACGAGAAGGCCCGCGCCGTCGCGGCCGACATCGTCGCGTGCATGGGTGGCGCCGCCGACCGCTCGGGCAAGCCCGGCTACGACCAGGGCAAGCTCGACGCGTTCTTCGCGGCGTGCGCCGACTTCGACGCGTGGCAGAAGCTCGCCGAAGCCGACGCCAAGAACGTGCTGCCGCTCGGCGACGCGACTGGCGCCGCCTTCGCCGCCCTGTCGGTCGTTCGCGCCAAGGTCGACGACTACTTCGGCCGCTGCCGCCTCGCCGCGTTCGATCCGCGCGCGCTGGCCGCGGTCAACCGCGAGCAGGAGGCCTACATCGCCGCCGCCGCGAAGGACCTGACGATCACCGCCGGCGAGGTCGCGCACTTCCCGCTGGCGATCGTCGAGGCGAACAAGCCGCTGCCGCTCACCAAGGGCGTCAATCCGGCGTGGGCCGGAGCGGTCGCGGCGATGCGAACCGCGTGTTGCAAGGACAAGGAGACGCTGACCGAAGCCGACTGGCTGGCGCTGTGCGCCAAGCTCGACACCTACGGCGCGTGGCTCGGCAAGAAGGCCGGCGGCGCGGTCGAAGGCCTCGGCAACAAGCGCGTGCGCGAGATCCTCGCCGGCGGCAGCAAGGCCGCACTGCAGAAGGCGATCGACGACGACCTCGCGGTGTCGACCGAAGTCGACGCGATGACGCGCGTCGAGAAGCTGTGCCGGTTGCACCGCGACTTCGCCCGACTGCTGAACAACTACGTCAACTTCAGCGACTTCTACGCCCGCCGCGGCGCCATCTTCCAGGCCGGTACGCTCTACCTCGACGGCCGCGCCGCCGACATGTGCTTCCACGTCAACGACGCCGGCAAACACGCCAAGATGGCGCCGATGTCGAACGCGTACCTGCTCTACGTCGACTGCGCCCGACCGGGCGGCGAGAAGATGAGCGTCGCGTGCGCGATCACCGCCGGCGACAGCGACAACCTGTTCGACGGCCGCAACGGCATCTTCTACGACCGCAAGGGGCGCGACTGGGACGCGACCATCGCGAAGATCGTCAGCAATCCGATCAGCATCCGGCAGGCGTTCTGGTCGCCGTACAAGAAGGTGCTGCGCGGCATCCAGGAGGCGATCGCCAAGAAGGCGGCCGACGCCGACAACGCCGCGACGGCGAAGCTTGCCGCCGGCGCCGCCGCGGCCGGCGAAGCCGCCGCGAAGGGCACCGAAGCCCCGAAGCCGAAGTTCGAAGTCGGCACGATCGCCGCCCTCGGCGTCGCGGTGACCGGCATCACCGGCGTCTTCACCGCGTTGCTGACCGCGTTCCTCGGCCTCGGCGCATGGATCCCGCTCGGCATCCTCGGCCTCCTGCTGGCGATCTCCGGCCCGTCGATGTTCATCGCGTGGCTCAAGCTGCGGCAGCGCAACCTGGGCCCAATCCTGGACGCCAACGGCTGGGCCGTGAACACCATGACGCGGGTCAACATCCCGCTCGGTGGCTCGCTGACCGAACTGCCGAAGATCCCGGCCGGGTCGGAACGTTCGCTGGTCGACCCGTACGCGCCGAAGAAGAGCCCGTGGCCGAAGGTGCTCGTCTTCCTGCTCGTGCTGGGCGCGGTCGGCTACGGCCTCTACCGCACGAACATGCTCCACAAGTGGTTCCCGGACGTGGCGTGGCTCAAGCACCACGACGAGACGCCGCCCGCCGAGCCGACGCCGCAGACTCCGCCCGAGAAGAAGTGAGGTCCGCTGCGCCGGCGCAGCGGACGCCGGCGCGGCGATGCCACGACGCGGGAAGGCTCAGCCGTGCGCCGTCGCCATCTCGCCGGCTCCACCCGCGACCGGCGGCATCTCGGCCGCCAGCGCCAGGGCGCGCTCCTCGGCGACCGCCGCGTCCGGCGACTCCCACAGCAGCAGCGCCAGCTTCTGGTGCAGCTCCGGCCGGCCGTCGCGCAGCAGCAGTTCGAGCACCGACAGGTCGGTCTCGTCGTCCGGCATGCGCGTCTGCAGCAACGGATGCGTCTTCGACGCCTCGACCCAGCGTTGCGCCGACAACGGCCGGTAGCGGCAGAACCACTCGAAGTGCCACGGCAGGAACCGCATCGCCCGCTCCTTGCCCTTCTCGTCGTCGCGGAAGTGCAGCTTCATCTTCTGGGCGAGGTCGAAGTAGACCGCGAGCCGCTCGCTCGCCGTCGGCTCCCACGCCTGCTTCTCGGTGATCTCGCGGAACAGCCACGGCTTGATCAGCGCCCCGCGCCCGACCATCACCGAGGCCACGCCGCTCTGCTGCCAGCGTTCGTGGGTCTCGTACCACGTCAGCAGGTCGCCGTTGCCGATCACCGGAATCGAACGCTCCGCGGCGATGCGTGCGATCGCCGCCCAGTCGGCGGCGCGCGAGTAGCGCTGCTCGCGCGTGCGGCCATGCACCGTCAGTGCTGCCGCCCCCGATTCCTGGCAGATGCGCGCGACCTCGCTGGCGTTCTGCTCGCCTTCGGTCCAACCGAGCCGGATCTTCACGCTGACCGGCACCGGGATGCCCTTCACCATTTCTTCGACGAGCTTGCCGAGGTGCGCCGGCCGCTGCAGCAGCGTCGCCCCCATGCCGCGCTTCACCACGTCGTGGATCGGGCAGCCGCAGTTGAGGTCGACCCAGAGCGCGCCCCGTTCGGCCGCCGCCTTGCCGGCGACGATCGCGTCCGGCGCCTTCGACGCCGCAATCTGCGCCCCGAAACAAGACTCGTCCGGGTGCTTGCGGAGCAGCGCCAATTCGCTCTTGCTCCGGCGCACCACCTGGTACGCGTAGGCCATCTCGCCCATCGTGACGGTGCAGCCGTGCTGCAGCAGGAGGCGCCGGAACGGCAGGTTGCCGCCCTTGGTCAGGGGCGCGAGGAAGACACGACCGCGGAAGTCCATTTCCGGACTCTGTCGGGCCACGACATCGGATTCCAGCGTAGGTATCCTCCCCTCGCCCCACCTGTCTCTCATGCACCACCACCACGTCCTGGGTGCGGCGGTCGCCATTGCGCTCGCCGGCCTCTGCATGAACCTCCGTCGAGGCGATGCCACCGCCGCCCCCGTGCCTCCGGCTCCGCCGCGTGCCGAGGGCCACTTCGTCCTCGTGGTCGAAGGCGACCGCGACGCGCTGGGCATCACCCACGCCAGCCGCAAGGAAGCGCCTTGGGCCGGGATCCCGAAGGGCTTCGCCTCGACCTGGACGCTGACCGTCCACGATGCCGCCGGCGAGGTGCTCGCCGAGGTCCCGCTCGACGTGTCGCCGTTCGCGTTGCGCGCCGACGAGAAGGGCACGCTGGCCGTCGTCGGCTGCATGGTCCGCGATGCCAAGGTCGGCATGCTGGTGTCGGTGCCGGCGTTCGCGGCGGCGGCCACCTACCGGTTCTCGCGTCCTGGCGACGCCGGTGGCCGGCAGGAACTCGGCACGGTGGCGGGCGACGCGGTGCGCGCGCTCGCGGGAGGCGGCCGATGAACCTCGCGCCCGCATTCACCGCGCTGGCACTCGCCGCCACCGCGACGGCCCAGTTTCCCGTCGTCACCACGGTGCTGAACAACGGCACCACGCAGACGCGCTACGACATGGTGATCCTCGGCGACGGATACCAGGCGTCGCAGCAGGCGCAGTTCAACGCCGACGTGAACACGTTCCTGGCCGCGCTGTTCCAGAAGCAGCCGTACCAGACGTTCGCCGCGTACTACAACGTGCACACGGTGTTCCGGCCCAGTGTCGACAGCGGCGCCGACCGGCCCGACGAAACGCCGGCGGTCTTCAAGAACACCGTCTACGACGCGACCTACAACTACGGCGGCACCGACCGCTGCCTCTACATCCAGAACACTTCGCAGGCGCTCGCCGATGCGGCGTTGGCGCCGGCGACCGAAGGGCGCGTGCTGGTGATGGTCAACGACACGCGCTACGGCGGCTGCGCGGCGACCTTCGCGGTCAGCTACAACGGCGCGCAGATGGCCGAGGTGCAGACCCACGAACTCGGCCACAGCCTGGGCCAGCTCGCCGACGAGTACGACTACCCGTACCAGACCTACACCGGCGGCGAACCATCGGCCGCCAACATCACCACGTCGCCGACCGGCGCGAAGTGGGCGGTGTGGCACGGCACCGATGGCATCAGTGCGTTCCAGGGAGCCGGCTACTACCTGCAGGGCCTGTACCGACCGAAGGTGAACTGCCTGATGCGTGTGCTCGGCACGACGCTGTGCCGCGTCTGCCAGGAGAACATCACCAAGATCACCAACTCGATCGTCGACGTGATCGCGACGACCTCGCCTGCTTCGACGGCGGTCGCGGTCGCGGTGCCGACGCCGCAGACGTTCTCGTTCACGCACTTCGTGCCGGCCGGCAACCTGCCGCTGATCAGCTGGAAGTTCGACGGCGTGGTGGTGCCCGGCGCCACCGGCACGTCGTGGACCCTCGACCCGACCACGACGACGCTCGGCGCCCACACCGTCACCGCGAGCGTGCGGGACCAGTCCCTGCTGGTGCGCAGCGATCCGTCGAACGTGATGACCGAAACGCACACGTGGAACGTCACCGTCGGCAATCCGAACCTCGCGCAGCTGCGCGTGCCGAGTGCGTCGAGCAACCTGGTGTTCGTGCAACCCGGCTCGACCGTGACGCTCACCGCGACCGTCACCAACGACGGCCCCGGCACCGCCGGTCCGTTCGCCGTCGAGTTCTTCGTCGGCGGCGGAATCTGGGCACCGACCCACAGCTACCTCGGCAGCGTCACGGTGCCGACCCTCGCCGCGAGCCAGTCGACGACGATCAACCACACCGTGCAACTGCCGTGGAGCCTGCCCGCGGTGATCCAGTGGGTGCACGTGGTCGCCGACCGCGTCGACGCCGTCGACGAGTCCAACGAGACCGACAACGCGCGCACGGTCGTCCTGGTCGGCCAGACCGGCGGCTGTGTCACCAAGCTCGAGTACACGACCCCGTTCGTGCGGTCGGACCAGGCGACGCTGTCGCTGGCGGCGGGCGGCACGCTGCACCCCACCGTGGTGGCGCCGTGCCTGGACCCGGCGACGACCCTGTACCTGATCGCGTGGACCGGCTCGGGCACCGCTCCGGGCCTGCTACTCGCCCCGGGCGTCACGCTGCCGCTGAACTTCGACGCGCTGACGCAACTCGGCCTCGACGGCCTGAACGGCGCGGTGTTCGGCAACTTCCTCGGCGTGCTCGACGCGCAGGGCCTCGGGCACGCGACGTTCACGCTGCCGCCGTCGACCGCGTTGCCGGTGGGGCCGACCCACTTCGCGGCGCTGCTGCTCGGCCAGAGCCAGCTGTTCACCGCGACGACGAATCCGGTCGCGCTGACCCTGCTGCCGTAGCACGGCGCGGCGTTCCTGGCGGGTGGCGCGGCCGGTCCGTAGTGTTCCGGCCGTCGTACGCGGTGCCCGCGTCGACAGTCCAGGAACCCACGATGCGAATCCGCCCCTCTTCCGTCCTCGCCCTCCTCGCCCTCGCCCTGCCGCTCTGCGCGCAGGAGAAGTTCACGCTGCGCTACACGCTGCAGCCCGGCCCGGCCGCCTGGTACCAGCAGGACCAGGACAACAAGATGGCCATGAAGATGGGCGAGCGCACGATGAACGGCCTCATGGCCACGTCGATGTGGATGGAGTGCAAGGTCGCCGCGGTGAAGGACGGCGTAGCGACGCTCGAGAGCAAGTTCGCGCGGGTCAAGGCCAAGAGCGACGGCATGGGCGGCAAGACCGACTACGACAGCGACGTCGAAGGGTCGCGGCCGGGCTCGTTCCGCGGCTTGGCCGAACTCGTCGGCCAGACGGTCAAGGTGTCGTTCGACGACACCGGCAAGCAGACGAACGTCGAAGTCGACGACGACGTGGAAGCCGGCCTCGAGAAGGCCGGCATGAGCATGAAGCAGACGTTCGCGCAGGCGATCCTGACCTGGCCGAAGGATCCCATCGCCCTGGGTGACACCTGGACCAACGAGTACGGGATGCCGATGGGCCAGATGGGCAAGGGCAAGGTCGTCGTCACCAACAAGCTGGTCGCGGTGAAGGACCACGTCGCCACCGTCGAGCAGACCTCGAAGATCGAGGTCGAAAGCAAAGGCCTGCCGCCCGGCATGAAGCTCGAGGTCACCAAGGCATCGGGTTCGGCGAGGATCGACCTGCGGGTCGGCATGCCGCTGGAGATGACCACGGACGTCGAAATGAAGATCGGTGGTGGCGGCGACACCGGCGCCGCGATGGACATGACGATGACGATGCACTCGTCGATCAAGCAGGTCCCGGCACCGGCGCCGAAGGCGGCCGGCAAGCCCGAAGACGCCAAGAAGTGACCGGCGCGTCGCGCGGCGGCGTCAGCCCGCAGCGGCAGGACGCACGGCGAGGAAGCCGACCGGATCGCCGACCACGGCCGTGTCGATCATCTCGTCGGATGGTTCGACGATCGCGCCGCCGGCCTCGGCCTGTTCGAGGAACCACGACACCTCCTCGGCGGTCGTGGTGACGAGCCCAGGCCGCACGAGCCGCGCGAACAACCCACCGGCCAGCCCACGCGCACGTTCCCGTTCGGCGACGAAGGCGTCGACGTCGACCTGCACCGGTGCGATGCGCCCGTAGGCGACCCCGCTCAGCATCGGCCACGTCTCCGGATCGGTGAACACCGAGATGCAGCCGAGGTGGTCGAACGTCTGCCCGGGCGCCACGGCGACGGCGTCCTCCGGCACGAACCGCAGGGCCACGCCGGGCGCCGCCGCCTGCACCGCCGCATCGAGCAGGCGGCACTCGTCGGCGCGCAGGTTGGCGGCGACGACGGTGCGTGCGGTCAACAGAACTTCGGCGAGCAGGACCGGCAACTCGGCGAGGCCGGCCCCGACCCAAAGCGACGCACCCTGACGCGGCAAGCGCGGCAACAGCGCGCGCGCCAACCGTTCGCCGAGCGCCGCGATGTCGCGGCGCTTGGCGCGCAGCAACCGTTCGCCGTCGTCGTGGAAATACACGTCGCCCAGCGCCCGCCAGTCGAGCGCCGCAAGCACCTTGTCGGCGAGCCGCGCGACGGTGCCGTGGTCGGGGCCTGGAGCCTTCACGCGCCGGTTCCCAGTCCGGCCAGCTGGCGCAACATCGGCCACGCGAAGATCCCGGTCTTGTGGCCGTCGCTCCAGAAGAAGGTCAGCCCGTAGCGGCCGACGAGCTCGGCGCCGAACAGCAGGATGTCCTCCTTCACGCTGCGCGGGTCGAGCAGCGGCCGGCCGGTGGTCTCTTCGACGCAGCTGGCGCACGGGCAGGCCAGGCGCAGATCGCGCGCCTTGTAGTCGGTGACCGCCCCGTCCTTCCACTCGATGCGGAACAGGGACGCGGTCACGAGGTCGGCCTTCTTCGGCGTGGGAACGGGTTTCGGAGCGGTCATGCGGGTTGGGTGCCGCTTGCACCCGATCTCCGGATGCCGGAGAAGGAACGCATGCAGCTGGCGGCGATCATTCTGGCAGGTGGCGCGAGCTCGCGCATGGGTCGTCCCAAGGAGTCGCTGCCTTGGGGCGACGAGAGCCTGCTCGGGCGGACCTGCCGCACGCTGTCCGCCTGCTGCGCGCCGGTGGTCGTCGTCGCCCGCGACCGCACCCAGGGCCTGCCGCCGCTGCCGGAGGGAACCCTGGTCGCGTGCGATGCGCCGGGAGCCGCTGGCCCGCTCGCCGGACTGCTCGCCGGACTGCAGGCACTGCTCGCAGCGGGCCTCCACGGCGACGACGCCACGTTCGTGACGGCCTGCGACCATCCGTTCCTGTTTGCCGACGCGGTCCGCGCGCTGCACCGCGAACTCGGCAATGCGCGGCTGGTGATGCCCGAGGTCGCCACGGTCCTGCAACCGTTGTGCGCGATCTACCGCCTCGGCTGCGTCGGCGCGGTGGAACGCCTGCT
>JAEUHV010000479.1 GCA_016794485.1 Planctomycetota bacterium | reverse complement strand
CAGGCGTGCGACGACGTGATCTGCAGCCGCGGCCTCGACCTCACGATCGCTCTCGAACCACTGCGCGCGCCGGAGAGCAACCTCGTCAACACGCTCGGCGAGGCAGTGGCGGTCGTGCGCGCCGCCGATCGCCCCCACGTGCGCGTCGTCTGCGATTTCTACCACCTGGCGTTCGAACACGACGCCCCGGACGCCGTCGTCGCCGCGGCGCCGTGGCTCGCCCACCTGCAGATCGCCGCTCCCGCGGGCCGGACGTTCCCGACCGCGACGAACGGCGAGACGCGCTACGCCGCCTGGTTCCAGGCACTGCGCGCCGCCGGCTACCGCGGCCGCATCAGCATCGAGGCGAACAGCACGAACGTCGCCGCCGATGCGCCGGCCGCACTCGCCTTCCTGCGCAAAGCGGCGGACGGCAGGCTGCACGCCCGAGCGGACGTGGCCGCCGAACCTGCCGGCGACACGATCGCGGTGACGGTCGACGGCGCCCCGTTCGCGACCGTGCACCCGCACGACGCACCAGAACCCTACGTCGGCCCGCTGCTCGCCCCCGGCGGCACTCCGGTGACGCGGCCCGTGCCGCTCGTGCCGGCGCCCGGTGGCTCGAACGACCACCCGCACCACCGTTCGCTGTGGTTCGCGCACGGCGACGTCAACGGCTTCGACTTCTGGCACGGCAAGGGCCACCGCGAACGCATCGAGCCCGACGGCGATCCGCAGGTCGACGACCGTGGCGCCACCGTCGCGGTGCTGAGCAAGCACCGCTGGCTCGTCGACGACACGACGCTCGTCTGCCGCGACGAACGCGAGCTGGTGTTCGGCGCCGACGCCGGCCATCGCTGGCTCGACGTGGCGATCACCCTGTACGCGGACGCGGCCCCGGTCGTCTTCGGCGACACCAAGGAAGGCACGTTCGCCCTGCGCCTGCACGATTCGCTGCGCGCAACCGCGGGGACCGGGGCGGTGCTGACCAACAGCGAAGGCCAGACCGGCGACGCGGTGTGGGGCAAGCGCGCCCGCTGGATCGACGCCTCCGGCAAGGTCGACGGCACCGCGGTCGGCGTCGCCATGTTCGACCATCCGCACAACCACGCCCATCCGACCTGGTGGCACGCGCGCACCTACGGACTGCTGGCTGCGAATCCGTTCGGCGTGCACGACTTCGAGAACCGGCCGGCGGGAACGGGCGCCCTGACGATCCCGGCCGGCAGCAGCCGGACGTGGCGCTTCCGTGTGCTGCTGCACGACGACAGCTGGACCAATGCCACGCTCGACGCCGCGTGGCGCGCGTTCGCGCAGCGGTGAAGGGTCAGACCTGCTCCGGAACGACGAAGCCGGCGCGGTAGTCCTTGCGCACCAGGCGCTGCACGCCCGCACCGCCCGCGACCTGGCCCGTCGTCGCGTCGGTGGCGAGCCACTCGCCCACGTGCAGCGGCGTCTTGTCGAGGTCGACGCCGTTCGCGGTGAGGTGCGCGAACACGCGTTCGCCGGCCTCCTTCGCTTCGCCGTGGAACGCCAACGCCGCCGCGACGTCGCCGCGACTCGCCGTGCGGCCGAGCCGGTGCGACACGTTGCCCAGGTGGCAGAGCGCACTCGACACGTGCCCTTGCTGCACGTCGGCGCGCAGGTCCTCGACCTTGCGACTCTTCACCGCGGCGACGAAGTTCGCGTAGTGGTCGGTCGCACCGACGAAGCGTTTCACTTCCTTGCCGGCGGTGTCGTACGCGATCGCCGACGAGTAGTCGGGAATGCGCAACGTGCCGCCCTCGCAGTGCACGACCACGCCGACGCGCGCGCCGAGGAACGCATCCATGCCCTTGCCCCAGTCGCCGGCCTGCGCCGCCGAATCACGCGGCAGGCCGCGCACCTCGAACAGCAGCGGCGCACTCGCGTACTCGTGCCACACCAGTTGCGTGTTCGGCGTGTCGCCGTCGTCGTCGTAGCCGAGCCGCCCGCCGACGCTGAACGTGCGCGCCGGCAGCCCGGATTCGCCGAGGGCCCAGCGGGCGAGGTCCATCTGGTGGATGCCCTGGTTGCCGACGTCGCCGTTGCCGGTCGCGAAGTCCCAGTGCCAGTCGTAGTGCAGGTTCTTGCGCACCAACGGTCCCTTCGGTGCCGGCCCGCACCAGAGGTCGTAGTCGATCGTGTCGGGAACGGCCTGTGGTGCGCCGACCTTGCCGATGCTCGGCCGCGGCTTGTAGCACAGCCCGCGCGCGAGGCGGATCTTGCCGAGGTTGCCGGCCCGCACCCAGGCGATGCCTTCGGCGATGCCGTGGCTCGAACGGCACTGCGTGCCGGCCTGCACGATGCGCCCGTGCGTCCGCGCCGCGGCGACCAGCTGGATGCCCTCCCACACGTCGTGCGACACCGGTTTCTCGACGTAGACGTCCTTCCCGGCCTGGCAGGCCCAGATGCCCTGCAGCGAGTGCCAATGGTTCGGCGTGGCGATGCTGACCGCGTCGACGTCCTTGCGGTCGAGCACGGTGCGCAGGTCCTTGCACGCGAACACGTCCTCGCCGCGATCGGCGAACTTCTTCACCGCGGCGCCGAGCACGTTGGCGTCGACATCGACCAATGCCACGACGCGCACGCCGGCCACCTTGCGGAAGCCAGCGACGTGGTCGGCCCCGCGTCCACGCAGCCCCACCACCGCGATGCGCACCTCGTCGAACCACGGCGTGCGGAGTCGTGCGGCGGCGACGCTGGCGAACACGGACGACGCGCCGGCGGCGCGCAGGAAGTCACGGCGGGTGGCGGTCATGACGAGCTCCTGACGGAGGAAACGAGGCCGGCAGCGTAACCTGCGGCGATGAACCCGTTCCTGCGCGTGTTCCCGATCTCGTTGCTGGCCGCCCTGGCATTGCCAGCCCAAGGTCCTGGACCGTCGCTGCGGGAACCGCTCGACGTCGCCGATGCACGTTGGCACGGCGCTACGGCCGTGCTCGGCGATTCGAAGGGCGGTGCCGCCCGTTTCGACGGCGTCGACGACCACATCGAGCTCGGCCCGTGCGGCCTCGGCAGCGAGCAGTCGTTCACCCTGCGCTGCCGCCTGCGCACGACCTCGGCGCGGTTCGCCACGGCCCTGATGGCGCGCGACGGCGACGCTGTGGCGGCGTCCCTGGTGCTCGGCCGCCAGCCCGGGGTGCTGACGTTCGAGGCGTGGTCGTGGCGCGAGGTGCGCCTGCCGACCCTCGGCCGGATCGACGACGGCGCCTGGCACCAGGTCGAAGTGGCCTACGACGCGAGCACCAACGCGGCGCAACTTCGTGTCGACGGGATCGTGCAGGCGACGGCCGAACTCGGCCACGGCGGTGCCCCGACCGCGAACCTGCGCCTCGGCGACAACGTCGGCACGGCGCAGCCATTCGCCGGCGACCTCGACGAGCTCGAGGTGACGTCGGCGGTCGCCGATCCCGCGACACTGCACGCGTTCGCGCCGGTGCTGCCACGGGCCGAACGCCGAGCCGCGCTGCAGCACCTGCGCGCGCGGCTGTTGCCGAAGCACACGCCGGGCCTCGCCGACACGGCGGCAGCGGCGTGGCCGGCGCGCCGCGCGCAGGTGCGGGCGCACGTCGCCGATTGCCTCGGCCTGTCCCCGCCGCCCGCGGCCGGGGCGCTGGACGTCCAGGTGCATGGCGAACTCGAACGCGACGGCGTGCGGGTGCAGCGCGTCAGCTGGATCGGCTTCCCCGGCCAACGCGCCACCGGCTGGCTGTGGACACCGGCGGCCGCGCGGTCGGGGCGACATCCAGCGATGCTGTGCCCGCACGGACACTGGCAGCACGGCGCGCGCGATCCGGTCGTACAGGCGCGCTGCGCCGCGTTCGCGAAGTTCGGCTGGACGACGTTGGCGGTCGACTCGGTGCACGTCGAGGACATCGCCAGCGGCGTGTCGTCGATCGGCACGATGGTGTGGCACGACCTGCGCGGCCTGCAGTTGCTGCGCGAACGGGCCGACGTGGACCCGGCCCGCATCGGCGTCACCGGCGCGTCCGGCGGCGGCCAGCAGACGTACTACCTGATGGCGCTCAGCGACGACTTCGCAGCGGCGGCACCCATGGTGATGGCCTGCTACTTCGCCGAGATCGTCGACGACACCAGCGCGCACTGCGGCTGCAACCACCCGCCGCGGCTCGCCGCCGGCGTCGACGTTCCCGAGATGTGCGCGGTGTTCGCGCCGAAGCCGGCGATGTTCGGCAGCGTCGCGCAGGACTGGACCCGGCACTTTCCCGAACAGGGCCTGCCCGAACTGGCTGCGCACTGGCTCCGCCTGGGCGGGCCAGCGCCGCGGTCGCGGTTCGCCGACGAGCCGCACAACTACGATCGGCCGATGCGCGAAGTGGTCTACGGCTTTCTGCACGACACGCTGCTCGGACCCGCTGCCGACGGCGCGCCGCGCCACCGCGTCGCCGAGCCGGAGTGGGCACCGTTCCCGCCGCAAGCACTGGCGCAGCTCGGCAAGGACGGCCCGAACGGACCGCCGGACCGCGCCGCCCTGGTGGCCGAACGGCTCGCGCGGGTCGCCAAGGTCGACGCGCTGCCGGCACTCGCGCCGGGACTCCACACCACGATCGCGCCGCAGCCGCTGCACTGGCTCGATCCGAAGGCCACCCGTTGGCGCCGCGGCACCGTCACCGGCAGCGACGGCGTGCCGATCCCGTTCCGCTTCGACGCGCAGCGGCACGGCTTCGGCCCGCAGATCCTGATCGACCCGCGTGGAGCAGCGGTGGCCGCCGCCGGATCGCCCCCGAGCGGCGGCCCGCTGTACGTGATCGACCCGCGCCCCTACGGCGAGTGGGCCCCGTTCCGGTCCGCCTGGCAGCGCAACGGCCTGCTGCTCGGCCGCGGCGAAGCCTACCAGGCAGCCGTCGACGTGGCGCTGCTGGCCGCGAGCCTGCCCGGAGACCTGCCGGTCGCCGTGCAAGGCATCGGCGAAGCCGGCGTCATCGCCCTGCTCGCGGCGCAGCTCTGTCCGCGGATCGAGCACGTGCTGGTCGACGACCTCGGTCCCACGTTCGCGGCGGATGGCAACCGGCTGCCGTTGTGCCCCGAGATCCGCCGCTTCGGGGACCTCGGCACGCTGATCGACGCCCTGCCGGCTGGCCGCTACAAGGGCCCTCGACCCCGCTGACCGATTGCCTCTGGCCGCGGCGTCGGCGCCGCGTACGTTGCGCAACCTGCGATGACCGACGCGCCCCCGTTCGTCCACCTGCACGTGCGCTCGCACTACAGCCTGCTGGCGGCCCCCGCCGAGGTATCGGGCCTCGTCGGTGCGGCTGCGGCGGACGGCCAGACCGCGATCGCGCTGACCGACAACGGCAACCTGTTCGGCGCGGTCGAGCTCTTCAAGGCCTGCAAGGACAAGAAGGTGAAGGCCATCCTCGGCCAGACCACCTACGTCGCCGGCAAGACGCGCAAGGAGACCGCGGGCGCCGACAACCCGACCCACGACCTGACGCTGCTGGCGACCGACAACCAGGGCTTCGACAACCTCAAGAAACTGTCGGGCCGCGCTTGGCTCGAAGGCTTCAGCTACCGGCCGCGCGTCGACCTCGAGGTGCTGCAGGAACATCGCCAGGGCCTCGTCGCGCTGTCGGGCACGATCTCGTCGCAGATCGCGACGCAGGTGCTGCAGGGGGACTTCCCGGGCGCCCGCACCACCGCGCTGCAGCTGCAGGAACTGTTCGGCGCGGGCAACTTCTTCCTCGAGGTGATGGAGACCGGCAGCGAGCAGCAGCGCAAGGTCACGCGCGCGCTGCGCGAACTGTCGACGTCGACCGGCATCCCCTGCGTCGCGACCAACGACGTGCACTACCTGAAGGCCGACGACTGGCTGGCCCAGGACATCATGCTGTGCATCCGTTCGGGCAAGACGGTGGCCGACCCGCAGCGCTTCCGGATGAGCAGCAAGGAGCTGTTCCTGAAGACGCGCGCGCAGATGGCGGCGGCGTTCGCCGACTGGCCCGAGGCGCTGGCGAACACCGTCGCGATCGCCGACCGCTGCAACGTCGGCATCGAGTTCGGCGTCTACCACCTGCCGGTGTTCAAGCCCGACGACGGCAGTTCGCCGGACGACTGGTTCCTGCGCATCTGCCGCGAGGGCGCGATCCGCCGCTACGGCGCGATCGACGCGGTCGTGCAGCAGCGGCTCGACTACGAGATCGGCGTCATCAAGAAGCTGGGCTTCGTCAGCTACTTCCTGATCGTCCAGGACTTCATCGCCAAGGCGCGGTCGATGGGCATCCCGGTCGGTCCCGGCCGCGGCTCGGCCGCCGGCTCGATCGTCGCCTACGTGCTCGGCATCACCGACGTGTGCCCGCTGAAGTACGCGCTGCTGTTCGAGCGCTTCCTCAACCCGGGCCGCGTGTCGATGCCCGACATCGACATCGACTTCTGCGGCAACCGCCGCGACGAGGTCATCCAGTACGTGCGCCAGAAGTACGGCGACGACTGCGTCTGCCAGATCATCACGTTCGGCACGATGGCCAGCCGCGGCGTGCTGCGCGACGTCGGGCGCGTGCTCGACTTCCCGATCGCGGACGTCGACAAGCTGTGCAAGAAGGTGCCGCAGGGACCGGGTGCGTCGCTGCAGGCCGCCCTCGACAGCGACGCCGAGCTGAAGGCGATCCGCGAGTCCAGTCCGCAGCACAAACGCCTGTTCGACCTGTCGCTGCAACTGGAAGGCCTGGCGCGGCACAACTCGATCCACGCCGCCGGCGTGGTGATCGCCGACCGCCCGCTGCGCGACTACGTGCCGCTGGCGAAGAACGGCGAGGACGTGATCACGCAGTGGCAGATGACCGAACTCGAGGAAGTCGGCCTGCTGAAGATGGACTTCCTCGGCCTGAAGACGCTGACCATCCTGCAGGAGGCGGTGCGCCTCGTGAAGGAGGTGCACGGCGTCGACATCGACCTCGGCAAGCTGCCGCTCGACGACAAGAAGACCTACGAACTGATCGCGCGCGGCGAGACCCAGGGCATCTTCCAGCTCGAATCGTCGGGCATGCGCGAACTGCTCACGCGACTGAAGCCGGACACGTTCGAGGACGTGATCGCCGTGCTCGCGCTCTACCGGCCGGGTCCGCTCGGGTCGGGCATGGTCGACATGTTCGTCGATCGCAAGCACGGCAAGGTGAAGACCGAGTACCCGCACGAAGCGACCAAGCCGGTGCTCGAAGCCACCTATGGCGTCATCGTCTACCAGGAACAGGTGATGCAGATCAGCGCGGTCATCGGCGGCTTCTCGATGAGCGAAGCCGACAACCTGCGCAAGGCGATGGGCAAGAAGAAGCCCGAGGTGATGGCGAAGTTCAAGGACCAGTTCGTGGCCGGCGCCGTGAAGCAGGGCTACGGCGAGAAGTTCGCCAAGGAACTGTTCGAGACGATGGAGTACTTCGCCGGCTACGGCTTCAACAAGTCGCATAGCACGGCCTACGCGCTCGTCACCTACCACACGGCGTGGCTGAAGGCGCACTACCCGATCGAGTTCACCGCTGCGAACCTGACGGTCGAGTCGAGCAACAGCGACAAGATCAAGGAGTTCGTCGACGAGGTGCGGCGCTCGGGCTGGCAGATCCTGCCTCCCAGCGTGAACCGTTCGCAGCGCTACTTCGGTGTCGAGGAAGGCGCGATCCGCTATGGCCTCGGCGCGATCAAGGGCGTCGGCACGCGCGCCGCCGACGCGGTCGCGGCCGAACGGCGCAGCGGCGGCCCGTTCACCGGCCTCGACGACCTGTGCGAGCGGCTCGACGGCAGCGTCGTCAACAAGATCGCCCTCGAAGCGATGGTGCAGGCGGGTGCATTCGACGGGCTCGGCCGCACGCGGGCCGGTGATTTCGGCGCGATCGAGGCGGCGATGCGCGCGTCGGTGTCGGCGCGCGAGGACAAGAAGCGCGGCCAGAAGATGCTGTTCGCCGCGCCATCGGTGGCGGAGAAGTCCGCGTCGGCGGGCGGCGCCGTCGCCGAATGGCCCGAGGCCGACCGCCTGGCCCGGGAGAAGGAGGCGCTCGGCTTCTACCTGTCGGGGCACCCGTTCGAGAAGCGCGGCGCGTTCCTCGCCCGGCTCGCCGGCCAGACCACGGCGTCGCTCGGCAAGCTCGAACCCGGAGGCTCGCTGCGGCTCGCCGGCATGATCAGTTCGGTACGGGTGCTGCAGATCAAGCAGGGCAAGAACGCCGGCCAGAAGATGGCGCGCTTCCAGTTGGAGGACCTGCACGGCCAGGTCGCGGTGACGTGCTTCGCGCGCACCTATGCGATCGTGAAGGACCGCATCGTCGACGACGCGATCGTGTTCCTGACCGGGCGCCTCGACAAGAACAGCGAGGAGCAGGCGCTGCTGCTCGACCAGCTCGAACCGGCGGGCGAAGTGATCCGCCGCGACGTCGCAGGCCTGGTGCTGAACATCCCGGCCGCGTTCGCCACCGAAGCGAATCTGAAGCGCATCTCCGAAGTGGTCGCTCGGCACAAGGGCCACCAACACCTGTTCCTCGACGTGCAGGACGGCGCCGACTGCTACCGCGTGCGGGCCGACGACGGCGTCAAGATGAGCGACGGCTTGCTCGACGATCTCGCCCTTCTGGTCGGGCCCGACAACATGTCGTTCACGCGCTCGTGACGCGTCGGTCGCGCTCGATGCCGCGTCAGTTCTTCATGCG
This sequence comes from Planctomycetota bacterium, assembly GCA_016794485.1. Lineage (GTDB taxonomy): Bacteria > Planctomycetota > UBA1135 > UBA1135 > UBA2386 > UBA2386. The sequence goes on along the minus strand of JAEUHV010000479.1, from coordinate 2,250 downwards.
GCATTGGCGGTGCCTGCACAGCCTGCCGGCGACGATGGCGCCATGCAGTCGATCCTCCGGCTCGCCTTCGCCGCTTCGTTCGTCTTGCCGCTGGGCCTTTTCGCCCAGACCCCGACATCCGCGCCGCCGCCGAAGTTGCCGACCGCCGTGGCGTTGCAGCGCGACACGATCGCGCTCGCCAAGGACGTGTGGCCGGCGATCGTGACGGTGCGCACGTTCGTGCGTTCCGACGCGATGGCCAAAGCCGCACCCACGCCGGCCCCCACCGCCGACGCCTCGGGCTGGATCGCGAACCCGACCCACGAACGCGACTACCCGGGCTTCCGCCCGCACGCCTCGGGTTCCGGGTTCTTCGTCGCGAAGGACGAGATCCTCACCGGCCTGCAGCCCCTGCGCGTCGCGCCGGAGCAGGCGGTCGATCTGGTCGAAGTCGAGACCGTCGACAACCAACGCATCCTGTGCGACGTCGTCGGCGTCGAACCGACGCTGCAGCTCGCGGTGCTGCGCCTCGCGGTGTTGCCGAGCTACGTCCCCCCGGAGGTGCGCGCGCTGCCGTTCGGCGACAGCGACGCGCTCGAAGTCGGCAGCCTCGTGCTCGGCGCCGGTGATCCGTCGGGCCCCGAACGGTGGATGGGCCTCGGCCTGCTCGTCGCCAAGCCGTCGCGCGACTGCTACCAGGAGATGATGAACGCGACCTACATGCAGGCCACGATGGTCGTGCATCCGGGCGCCTTCGGCGGGCCACTCGTCGGACTCGACGGCACCGTGGTCGGTTTGCTGCATCCACTGCAGGTCGAGGGCGGGACCACGCTGGGCAGTGCCTGGGCCCTGCCCAGCAAGCTGCTGGTCGGCCTCTACGAGTCGATCCGTGCTGCGGGAACCGAACGTTCGCCGTGGCTCGGCTTCTCGGTCATGAGCCGTACCGAGATCGCCAAGGTGCACGGCCTGCAGGCGTTCCAGAAGATGGTGAAGCCGCCGCACGGCATCCTGCTCGAGAACGTGTTCCAGCCGAGCCCCGCGGCGGCCGCCGGGCTGCAGGTCGGCGACTTCCTGACCCACTTCGCCGGCGTGGAGATCCACGCGCCGGTGGAGTTCCAACGCCAGCTCTACCTCGCCGGAGTCGGCCGCACGGTGACGCTGCAGTTCTTCCGCGCCGGGACCACGTTCACGAAGGACCTCGCCATCGAGGCGCGGCCGGCGGCGGCGAAGCCGCGCTGACCCTGCGTCAGAGCGACCGCAGGAACGCGACCAGCGCCGCCCGTTCGGCCTTCGGCGCCAGACGGAATCGCTCGCGGGCGGCCGACGCCTCGCCGCCGTGCCAGAGGATCGCTTCGGCCGGACCGCGCGCGCGACCGTCGTGCAGCAGACGTTCGTGGCCGTTCACCACCGGGACCAGGCCGAGTCCCCACAACGGCGCCGTGCGCCACTCGGCGGGCCGCGCGTCGCCGTCGCGCTTGCCGTCGGCGAGTTCGGGGCCGAGGTCGTGCAGCAGCAGATCGGTGAACGGTCGGATGCGCACGCCGGCAGCGGCCAGGTGCCACGCTTCGGTGGCGGTGGTCCACTCGGGCACGTGGCAGGCGGCGCACCCGAACGCCGCGAACGCCGCCGCACCCGCACGCACCTCTTCCCGGTCCTCGCCGCGGGGTGCTGGTACGGCCAGCGTGCGCATGTAGAACACGATCCGATCCAGCTTGGCGTCGTCGATCTCGGGCGAGCCCCCCGAGGCCACCGCGACCACCGCCGCTTGCACGCTCGACAGCGGTTCACGCGGGTGCAGGCGCGACGTGATGCCCATGTCGTGCACGAATGCACCGGCGACCTGCTCGCGCACCGTCGGCTGCGTCGCCTTCCAACCAAACCGTCCGACGCGCCCGTCGGCCAGTTCGTGCACGCGGCCGGAGATGCCGTCGCCGTCGCGATCGTCAGGGTCGACGCGCTGCCGCAGCAGTTCGTCGGGGATGGCCTCGAGCAGGCCGAGCCCGACCAGGTGCGGGGCCGTGCGCCCGCCCAACACCACCTCGCCCACCGGACCGTGCGCCGGATGGCGCAACGAGAACTCCGGCCGCAGCAGGGTGAAGGCCTCGCCGTCGCCGTGCGTTCCGGCGACGGGGGTCCACTGGATGTCGTACTGCGCCTCCGGATCCTGGCCGGGAACTGCGCGGTCCTGCAGTTGCGCGCCGTACACGGGGTGCGGTGCGTCGGGTCCGCCGGGCACACGCACCCCGAGCCGCAGCAGCAGGCCGTGGCGGT
>JAEUHV010000475.1 GCA_016794485.1 Planctomycetota bacterium | reverse complement strand
AGGATCGCGAAGAAGCTCTTGCAGGACGCGACGCCGTCGGCGACGCAGCGCACGTCGGCGTACACCGCCTCCTCGACGTCGATCACCTCGCGCGGCGCGTCGGGACCTTGCAGGCTGCGCAACAGTTCGCGTCGGGCATGGCCGGCGACACAGGCCGACCACAGGCCGATGCGCAGCCGGTACAGCGACTCGGTCGACTCCGCGGCGCCGAGGCTCGCACCCGCGGCGTCGAACGCCTCGACGCGCAGGCGCGCCACGGGAACGTCGCGGCGGTAGGAATCGAGGTCGGGCCGGCCCTCCGCAGCCCAACGAGCCTCGGCTTCGGCTCGCCGCTGCCGCACCCGCGGCGTGCTGACCCGCTCCTCGAAGTCGAGGACCTCCCGCATCTCCAGCCAACTCTTCGTCTCGATCGCGTCGATCCGGAGGCGCAGGTACCACACCCGCGGCTCGCCGCCGGTGTCGAGGCGCAGACCGTAGAGCAGCGTGTCGCCGACCTGCGGCTCCGGTTCCGCGCCGACCGCATCGAAGCCGTCGAGCAGCCGCTCGCCCACCGGGAAGTCGGCGGTGCGGTCGACGTAGGCGTTCGCGAGTTCGGCCTGCCAGCCCGGCTGCGGCGCGGCGGCACACCCGGCGAGCAGCGCCAGCAGGGCGACCGGCCCCCTGCCACGACGTGGACCGCGGAACGGCACGGCGGACTCAGCCCTGGCGCGGCTCGGCCGCATCGAGGAAGCGCGCGCGCAGTTCCTTGGTCGGGACCCAACACACGTCGCGCTTGCCGAACCATCGGTAGCGGTTGCGCGCGATCCAGTCGTAGACCAGGTCGCGCAGCGGGTAGGGCACGAGCCAGAACGCCGACAGCAATGGCCACGGCAACCGCAGGCCGCGCGCGATCGCCAGCGCCGCGCCCGACTTCACCCGCACGCGGCCGCGGTGCACGACGACGATGCTGTCTGGCAACGCGGCCGTGATCCCCGCCGCCACCAACGCCGACTTCGCCGCCGCCGACTGCAGCGACGCGAAGCGGAACCGCGCCCGCGGGTCGCGCCGCAGCACGAACTGCACCGCACCGTTGCACAGGTTGCACGTGCCGTCGAACAGCACCAGCGGGTGATCTTGGGACGACTCGGGCACCACCCGATCCTACCGTGTTGGCTATCGTCCGCCGCCATGCTCGTCCGCGCCCTCGGACTGTTCCTCGTGCTGCCCGCCATCCTCGCCGCACAAGCGGCCCCGATCGACCCGCTCGGCCTGCCCGGCACCCGCATCCTCGGCGGCGGTGGCAAGCTGCCGCCGTCGGTCTACGAGCATTTCCTGCAGCTCGCCGGCGGCAAGGACAAGGCGCGCATCGTGCTCATCCCCACCGCGAGCGGCACGGCCGACGACGCGGCCCAACGCGACAAGACCCTGGCCCGCTGGCAGACCGACCATCCGGGCTACACGTTCGAAGTGCTGCACACGCGCGACCGCGCCGTCGCCGACAGCGAGACGTTCACCGCCCCGCTGCGCGCGGCGACTGCGGTGTGGCTGGGCGGTGGCGTGCAGAAGAACCTCGCCGACGCGTACCTCGGCACGCGCGTCGAACGCGAACTGCAGGCGCTGCTGGCGCGGGGCGGCGTGGTCGGCGGCACCTCGGCCGGCACCGCGATCCAGACGCGCACGATGATCGAGTCGGGCAAGGAGGACCCGATCGTCGCCACCGGCTTCGACTTCGTGCCGTTCGCGGTGAGCGACCAGCACTTCCTGAAACGCCAGCGCCTGCCGCGCCTGCTGCAGGTGCTCGGCGAGCACCCCGGCCACTTCGGCATCGGCGTCGACGAAGGCACCGCGGTGGCGATCACCGGCCGCACGCTGGCCGTGCTCGGCGACAGCAAGGCGCTGCTCGTGCTGGCGAAGACGGCGACCCGCGACGAACGCATCGTCGAACTCGCCGCCGGCCAGACGGCCGACCTCGTCACGTGGCAACGCGCGGCGCGCGACCGCAAGTCGCCGCCGACGGTGCTGCCCGCGGACACGCGGCAGCAGGGCACGGCAATCCTCGTCGGCGGCGGTCGCATCCCCGAAGCGGTCGCGCGGCGCTTCGCCGAACTCGCCGGCGGCAAGGCCGCGAAGGTGGTACTGGTGACCGGTGCGATGCCGAAGGAAGGGCGCGCCGACGACCCGTTCGGGCGCATGCTCCAGAAGCTCGGCGTCGCCGACGTGCGCATGCTCGACTGCGCGCATCCGGGCGAGGTCACGGCCGCCGCGTTGGCGAAGCTCGCCGACGCGACCGGCATCTGGTTTGGCGGCGGCCGGCAGTGGCGCCTGTGCGATGCCTTCGACGGCACGCCTGCCATCGCCGCGATGCACGCGGTGCTGGCGCGCGGCGGCGTCGTCGGCGGCACTTCGGCCGGCGCCACGATCCAGGGCGAACTGCTCGTGCGCGGCAATCCGCTCGGCAACACCGAGATGTGGTGCGAGGGCTACGACCGCGGCTTCGCGTTCGTACCGGGCATCGCCGTCGACCAGCACTTCGTCGCACGCAACCGCGAAGCCGACCTCACCGGCCTGATCGCGCGGTTCCCGCAGTTCCTCGGGCTCGGCATCGACGAAGGCACCGCGGCGGTCGTGCGCGACCATCAGCTCGAGGTGCTGGGCGACGGCAAGCTCGCGATCGTCGACGCACGCAGCGGCGCACCGGTCACGACCTGGCTGCAGCCGGGCGAACATTGGCACCTGCGGCTCGGCCGGAAACCGGACTGAGCTACTTCGCCAGGAACGCGCGCAGCGCAGCACCGGCGACCCCGGCCGGCGCGAGTTCGAGATCGTTGTGCCCGCGGCCCGGGATCGGCACGAACGTCGCGTGCGGCATCGCCGCCGCCAGTTCGCGCCCGAACGCCTGCGGCACGATCACGTCGTCGTCGCCGTGCAGCACGAGCACCGGACACACGACCTTCGCCGCCGGTTCGAGGTTGTCGAAGCGATGCGCGAGCAGCAGCCGCACCGGCAGCCACGGGTAGGCGCGTCCGGCCGCATCCGCCAGGCGCGTCGGCGGTGCCCGCAACACGAGCTTGGCGACGCCGCCCGCCGCGGCGGCGTGCACGGCACAGAACGAACCGAGGGAGCTGCCGACGACGACCAGCGGCACGCCGAGTTCCTGCGCGCGCGTGCGCGCGTGGCCGACGGCCACGAGCGCGTTCGCCAGCAGGCTCGCGACCGACGGCCGGCCGGCGCTGGCCCCGAATCCCGGGTGCTCCACGGCGATCGCCTCGAGTCCGTGCTCGGCGAGTTCGGCCGCCGAGTAGACCGCCGCGTAGAGGTCCTCGCCGTTGCCGCCGAAATAGACCGCGACCCCGCACGGCTTCGCCGCGCCACCCTGCGCGGCGACGGTCGCGATGCGCGCGCGGGCCGCACCGGCGCCCACGAACCCGACCACGGCCGGCGGCACCAGCGCCGGCACGCCGCGGTCGCCGCGCCCGGCCCCGGGAAACACCAGCTTGTCCTGCAGCGCCCACATCGCGGCGCAGACCAGGACGTAGAACCCGACTGCGGTCAGCAGGACGATCGTCAAGGCGCGTTTCATCCGTTCGTGGTTCCGAGCCCGCGTGCGGCGAGCATCGACTCGACGTACTTCGCCAACACGTCGACCTCGACATGCACGGCATCCCCCACCCGGGCGCGGCCGAGCGTCGTCATCTGCGCGGTGTGCGGGATCACCGCGATGCCGACGGCCGGTCCGTCCAGCGCCGCGAGCGTCAGCGACACCCCGTCGAGCGTGATCGACCCCTTGTGCACGCAGTAGCGCCGCAGTTCGGCGGGCAGTTCGACCCGCAGTTCCCCGCCGTGCTCCGGGTCGATCGCCGCGACCACCCGCCCCACCCCGTCGACGTGCCCCTGGACGAGGTGCCCGCCCAGCGGCTCGCCGGCACGCAAGGCCCCTTCCAGGTTGAGCCGCGTCCCGGGCACGGCCGCCCCGAGCCAGGTCCGGGCCAGGGTCTCCCGGCTCAGGTGGAAACCGGCGACCGGACCGGCCAGATCGACCACGGTGCAGCAGACCCCCGACAGGGCGATCGAGTCTCCCAGCCGGAACGGACCCCGCAGGTCGCCGAGGTCGACCGCGAGCCGCAGTTCGGGACCCACCGCGACCGCCGATCGCACCGTGCCGAGGCCCTGCACGAGACCCGTGAACATCCGGCCAGACTAACGTTCGCCCGTTCCGGTGCACCAGCCTCCTTGACCGTCCATGGTCGCAGCCCTAGTCTCCCCGCCCCTTCTTTCTGGCAAGGCACCTTTGCGCTGCGCCATCCTGACACTCTTTCCGGAGGCCATCCGGCCATACCTGGACGAGAGCATCCTCGGGATTGCGCAGGCCCAGGGCAAGCTCCGGGTCGACCTCGTCGACTTCCGGAACCAAACCCTGGACCCGCATCGGACGGTCGATGATCGACCGTTCGGCGGCGGGCCCGGCATGGTGCTGAAACCGGAACCGATCTTTGCAGCTGTTGAAGACCAGGAACGCACCCACGGTGTGTTCCACAAGGTCCTGCTCTGTCCACGCGGTCGCACCTTCGACCAGCGCAAGGCACGCGAGCTCAGCCGGATGGACCGGCTGCTGTTCCTGTGCGGGCGCTACGAGGGTTACGACGAACGCATCCGCCAGGGCTTTGCCTGGGAAGAGCTGTCGCTCGGTGATTTCGTGATCGCCGGCGGCGAGCTCGGTGCCTTGGTGATGCTCGAAGCCGCGGTTCGCCTGATCCCAGGCGTGCTCGGTTGCGCGGAGTCGACGGTGCTCGAGTCGTTCGAAGGCGAACTGCTCGATTACCCGACCTGGACACGGCCTCGCGAGTTCCGCGGCATGGCGGTCCCCGACATCCTGATGTCGGGCGACCATGCGGCGGTGGCGCGCTGGCGCACCGAGCAGGCCAGGCTCCTCACGCAGCAGAAGCACGACCGCACGACCCAATCTTCCGAATCCGAACTGCGCGCCCCGCGGCGCGAGCCCTGAGAACGAACCATGAATCTCCTGCGCCAAATCGAACTCGAACACATGAAGCCGGCGATCCCGGACTTCGGCATCGGCGACTCCGTCGACGTCCACTACCTGATCAAGGAAGGCGACAAGGAGCGCGTGCAGCTGTTCGCCGGCACCGTGATCTCGTTGCAGGGCAGCGGCACCCGCCGCAGCTGCACCATCCGCCGCCTGGTCGCCGGCGAAGGTGTCGAGCGCACGTTCCCGCTGCACAGCCCGCGCGTGGCCGACATCCAGGTCCGCGAACGCGGCATCGTGCGCCGCGCCAAGCTCTACTACCTGCGCGACCGCGAGGGCAAGTCGACCCGCCTCGACCCGAACCTCGGCAAGCTGCAGTACCCACGTTCGGGCAAGGGCAGCGGCAAGACCGCCGCGAAGTGATCGCGGTGGTGATCGAGCGGCAGCGGGTGTGCGGCCACGCCGGCACCCAGCGGCCGCGCCAGTAGTCTCGGATCCCCTGCGCCCGGCCTTCGCCGGGTGCATTGCGCCAAACAGCGCCTCTCCTCTGCCGGACCTCAACCCTCGGGGATGCCGTCCCCGATGACCGAGCTTCGGCCCCTACGGACATGCTCGAGAACGCCAGTCGTCAGTTGTTCCTGGTCCTGCTGTCGATCGCCGCCGGCTTGCTGTGCTGCATCTTCAAGAAGCCAGTCCTCGGCCACGACCTCAAGGGCGGCACGCAGCTGCGCTACGAGATCCCGGAAGACGTCCTCAAGACGCTGGTGACGAAAGAAGGGCTCTCGATCGAGAAGATCATGGAGCAGACGATCGCGGTGATCGCCGAGCGCATCGACCCGGCCGGCACCCTCGACCCGCTGATCACGCGCAGCGGTGAGTCGGGCATCCTGATCGAACTGCCGTTCTTCGAGACCGAGGCGGCCAAACGCGAGGTGCTGGCGCGCATCGCCAACATCGGCAAGCTCGAGATGCGCATCGTCGCGACCGACGGCGTCCAGGACGGTGGCCTGTCGTTCAACCTGAAGGCCGAGCAGGAGAAGCTCAAGGCCTGGCTCGCGGACCCGGAGAACAAGGCGCGCATCCAGGAAGACGCGCGCAACATCCGTGCGTTCAATGAAGCCGGCCCGGGCATCGGCCCGATCGCGGCGCCCAACCTCGGCTGGTACCCGCGCAAGATCACGCCGGACCTCAAGAACCCGAACAACTGGGACGGCACCTACACGAGCCCGCTCTACCAGCAGCTGAGCCCGGCGACGGTCAAGGCGTTCGAGGACAGCGAGTACAACAACGGCATCATTCCGGAAGCGTTCGCGAAGAAGGAGCCCAAGGACCGGTTCCTGGTCGAGTTCGTCGCGATCAACCTGAAGGAGAAGCACTTCACCGGCGAGGACCTGGACCCCTCCGGCGTCGGTGCTGGCCCGAGCCGCAACGGCGGCCTCGGCGTGCTCTACAAGATCGTCGAGAACAAGAGCGGCGACTACGCCGACTGGTCGGAGCGCTGGATCAAGAAGGCCAGCGCGATCGTGCTGAACGGCTACGTGCGGTCGGCCCCGACGTTCCAGAGCAAGATCCCGGGCAACGGCATCATCGAGGGCCAGTTCACCGCGCCCGAGATCGACGAGTTGGTCAAGGTCTTGCGCACCGGCTCGCTGCGCGTGGAGCCGGAGCTGCTCAGCAACGAGAGCATCGGTGCGACCCTCGGCGGCCTCGCGATCGAGCGCGGCGCCTACTCGCTGATCGCCGGCACGGTGCTGATCTTCGGGTTCATGCTGCTCTACTACCGCGTGGCCGGCACGATCGCGTGCATCACGTTGGTGCTGAACGTGTTCCTGCTGTGGGCGGCGATGCTGTTCATGGAGGCCACGATCACGCTGCCGGGCCTCGGCGGCATCGTGCTGACGATGGGCATGGCGGTCGACGCCAACGTGCTCATCTACGAGCGCTTCCGCGAGGAGTTGGCCAAGGGCAAGGAACTGCTGCAGGCAGTGCGCGCCGGCTTCGACCGGGCGATGTCGGCGATCCTCGACTCGAACATCACGACGTTCCTGGCCGGCCTCGTGCTCTACAACATCGGCGTCGGCCCGGTGCGCGGCTTCGCCGTGACGCTGATGGTCGGCATCGTGACGACCGTGTTCACGCAGTTCTTCGTGACGCGGCTGCTGTTCCACGTCGCGCTCGAGAAGAACTGGCTCGTCGCCTACAAGCCGCGCTCGTGGTTCACGTCGATCCGGATCGACTACGTGCGCTACATGAAGCCGGCGCTGCTCGCCAGCGCGCTGCTCATCGGCGGCGGACTCGCCTACACGATGTTCGTCGCTCCGCGCGAGGTCACGCTCGGCATCGACTTCACCGGCGGTGCCAACATGCGCATCGCGCTGGCTGAGCCCGTCACCAAGGACGCCTTCGAGAAGTCGCTGTCGGCCGACGCGGCGTGGAACAGCGCCTACCCCAACGTCCAGGTCAACACCTACGGCGACAGCGACGCAACCGCCGGTGCGCGCGAGTTCAACCTGCGCATCAAGCTCAACGACAAGCAGCGCGACGAGGTCGCGGCTGCACGCCGGGCACACCGTGACGCCGTGCGCAAGGCGGCGGAAGCCAAGGCCGAACCGCCGGCCGACTTCGAGCCGAGTTACGTGGCCGAACTGCGCCGCGTGTTCGCCGACAAGCTGGTGAAGGCCGGCATCGGCAAGCCGCAGCTGACGGCCTACCCGGGCGCGCGCGAAAACCTCGCCGCGGCGGTGGTCAAGGTGCAGCTGACGCAGCCGGTCGAGATCGCGAAGGCCAGGGAAACGCTGGCCAAGGGCCTGTCCGGCCTCGACATCCTGCCGCAAGACAACCCGGCCGCGACCACGTCGGCGAACCTGCAGTTCGAATGGACCACGCAGGCGACGACCAAGGCGTGGGAAGTCCCCGGCATCCTGCAGAAGGAGATCGCCAAGCTGAAGGACAAGGACGGCAAGGCGGTCTCGCTCACCGATCCGTTCCCGGACGCGAACGAGATCCAGGGCCGCCTGGTCAGCGACCTGCGCAACGCGGCGATCGGCGCCATCGTGCTGTCGTGGCTGCTGATCATGCTCTACCTGCGCGTGCGCTTCCACGAGTACAAGTACGGCATCGCGGCCGTCGTCGCCCTCGTGCACGACGTGCTGGTGGCCCTCGTGGTCGCCGTGTTCGTCAACCACCAGGAGTGGGTCAGCGCCGAGATCAACCTGGCGATGATCGCGTGCTTCCTCACGATCATCGGCTACTCGGTCAACGACACGATCGTCATCTTCGACCGCATCCGCGAAGAAGCGCAGGAGAACGTGCGCACCGGCCGCACCGAGGCGTTCAAGGACCTGATCAACCGCGCGTTGAACCAGACCATGTCGCGCACGCTGCTCACCAGCGGCCTGACGCTGCTGGTCGTGATCGCGCAGTTCGTGGTGAACTACCGCAGCGGCTCCGACCTCGAGGCGTTCGCGTTCACCATGATGGTCGGCATGGTGTCGGGCGTCTACTCGACGATCTTCATCGCCGCGCCGATCCTGATCTGGCTCGACAAGGGCGACCTGTCGCGTCCGGAACTGCAGCAGGCCCCGCACGACCCGGTCGCGGAAGCGATCAAGGCGCAGGAAGCCGAGGCCGCCGCTGCGGCCGCCGCGGCGAAGGCCAACTCGCCGGCGAGCTGAGTCTCGCCGCCGTGGGGCGTCGACCGCGACGCCCCCACCCATCGTCGCCCCATGCACGCCCCCCACGGCACGCCCAGGTTCCCACCCCGCCTGGCGGCGTTCGACCTGCGCTCGACGCCGATCTTGCGCACCGACGTGCTGGTGGTCGGCGGCGGCATCGCCGGTGCCTGTGCCGCCCTGCATGCGGCCGAAGCCGGCGCCCAGGTGCTGGTGCTGGCCAAGGACGAGCTCGAGATCACCAACACCGCGTGGGCCCAGGGAGGCATCGCCGCGGTGCAGCTGCCCGACGACAGCATCGACCAGCACGTGGCCGACACGCTGCAGGTCGGTGCCGGCCTCGCCGCCCCAGCGGTCGTGCGCCACATCGTCGGCGCCGCCGGCGAAGCCGTGCGCTGGCTCGAACGGCTCGGAGCCCGCTTCGACCACACCACCGATGCCCCGGGCGCACCGCTGCGGTTGTCGCGCGAAGGTGGCCACACCCACGCGCGGGTCGTGCACGCCAACGGCGACGCGACCGGCCGGGAGATCCAGCGCGCGCTGGGCCAGGCGCTGCACACCCACCCGAACATCACCGTGCGGACCGGCGTGTTCGTTCGCGACCTCGTGCTCGCCGAAGGCCGCTGCGTCGGTGCCGTCGGCATGCAGGATGGCCTCGAACTCGCGGTCGAAGCCGGCGCCACCGTCGTCGCCACCGGGGGCACCGGCCAGATCTTCCGCGAAACCACCAACCCGACCGGCGCGTCGGGCGACGGCCACGCCCTCTGCTTCCGCGCCGGCGCCCGCCTCGCCGACTGCGAGTTCGTCCAGTTCCACCCCACCACGCTGTACATCGCCGGCGCGTCGCGCTTCCTGATCAGCGAAGTGGTGCGCGGGGCCGGAGCGGTGCTCCGCGACCGCAACGGCGACCGTTTCATGCAAGGCAGCCATCCGATACAGGAACTGGCGCCTCGCGACGTGGTGAGTCGTGCGATCCTCGACCGCAGGGTGGCGACGTACGACACGCACGTCTACCTGGACCTGTCGACGGTGCAGGGCGACCCGCGCGAACTGTTTCCGTCGATCGCGCGCATCTGCTCGACGTTCGACCTCGACCTCGCCAAGGACCCGATCCCGGTGCGACCAGGGGCGCACTACTTCGTCGGCGGCGCCGTCACCGACGCCGACGGCCGAACGTCGGTACCCGGCCTGTTCGCGGTCGGGGAAGCCAGCGCTTCGGGACTGCACGGCGCCAACCGCCTCGCCTCGAACTCCCTGCTCGAAGGCGCCGTGCTCGGCAAGGCTGCGGGCCTCGCCGCCGCCGCCACGTCGTGGGAACCGGCTCCGGGCCTGCCGCGCGCGGCCGACGGCCCGCGTCTCGCCGACGACCCGCCGCGCCTGCTGCACGACGACCTGCTCTACTCGCTGAAAAGCCTGATGTGGCGCCAGGTGGGCCTGCGCCGCACCGGTCCGAGCCTGCAGGATGCCCGTGAGCGCATCGGCTACTGGCACCACTACCTGGTCAAGGCGCCGCTGCCCGACCGGGCCCGTTGCGAACTCGCCAACATGCTGACCGTGGCGGCCCTGGTCGCCACCGCGGCCGAAGCTCGCGCCGAGTCGCGCGGCACGCACTGGCGCGACGACCACCCCGAGCGCGCCGACGCGACGTTCTGCCGGCGCATCTTCCTCGAACGCCGCGCGGATGGTGCAATCGGCACCACCCTCGGCCCGCTGCACCCCGCGACCGACCGGCGACACGGATGAAGAGCAACCAGGCCATCGACACGCACCAGGGCCACGGCACCGAAGCGATCCTGTTCGGTCTCGTGCCGATGGGCGACCCACGCACGGCCCCCGAAGCCCTGCACGAACTGCAACTGCTGGCCGAAACGGCCGACTTCGTGCCCGCCGGTTGCATGGTCCAGCACCGCCGCCACGCCGACCCGCACAGCTACCTCGGCAGCGGCAAGCTCGAGGAACTGGCCGAGGTGGTCAAGCTCGCGCACAGCGGGGCGGTGATCTGCGACGACTCGCTGACGCCCAACCAGGGCAAAGCAATCGAGCAGGCGGTCGGCGTCCCGTGCATCGACCGCAGCGAACTGATCCTGCAGATCTTCGGCATGCACGCCCGCACGCCGCAGGCGAAGCTCCAGGTCGAACTCGCGGCGCTGCAGTACCAGATGCCGCGCCTGCGCCGCCGTTGGACGCACCTCGAACGCCAGCGCGGCGGCATCGGCGTGCGCGGCGGTGCCGGCGAGAAGCAGATCGACGTCGACCGCAACCTGCTCAAGACCCGCATCGCGGCGATCCAGAAGGACCTCGAACGCATCGAAGAGCACAAGATGCGCGAGGTGCGCGGCCGGCCCGAACTCTTCACCGTGGCGCTGGTCGGCTACACCAACGCCGGAAAATCGTCGCTGATGAACCGGCTCACCGACGCCGGCGTGCTGGCCGAGAACCGGCTGTTCAGCACGCTCGACACGCGCACCCGGCCATGGCGACTGCCCGGTGGTCGCACCGTGCTGCTGACCGACACCGTGGGGTTCCTGCGCAAGCTGCCGCACCAGCTGGTCGCCAGCTTCCACGCGACGCTCGCCGAAGCGCTGCACGCCGACCTGCTGCTGGTCCTGGTCGACGGCAGCTCGCCCGAGGCGGCCGAACAGCTGCGTACCGTCGACGAAGTGCTCGAGACGCTCGGCTCGCAGGACCTGCCACGCATCACCGTGCTCAACAAGCTCGACCTCGTCGCCGACCGGGCCAACCTCGCCCCCTTGTGGCAGGTCGATCCCCGTGCGGTGGCGGTTTCGGTGCTGACGGGGGCCGGCATGGACGACCTGTTCGCCGCAATCCAGGGTCACCTGGCGAGCGTCGAGCAGCGGGTCGAACTGCTGCTGCCGCACTCGGCCGGCGCGCTGCACGGTGAAATCCGCGCCAAGGCGACGGTGCTCGGCGAGTTCTACACCGAGGCCGGCTGCCTGATGACGATCCAGGCTTCCCCCGCCCTGCTCGGCCGGCTGCTGGCCGAAGGGGCCCGCGTCGCCCAGCCCGGCGACCGCCCGCCTGCGGCCGACTGACGCAAGACCGTCCTTGGCCGACGGTTCGGCTCGAAGGGGCAGACGCGGCGAAAAATCTCCAATTTCGTACGGGGATCTGAAGGGGCGCGACCGCTGAAGATGCGGTGACCTCGTCATCCGTGGCGCCGCCGACGGTGCCCCGTCCATTCCCCCGAGAAACCATGCGTACTTCACTCGCCCGACTCTCGCTGCTGCTGAGCAGCACGTTCGCCGCCGCCAGCCTGGCGTTGGCCCAAGACAACGGAGACGCCCCACGGGTGTCCAACGACCCGCGCGTCCTGCTGCGCTACGCGACCTTCGACCCGGTCGCAGGCCAGCCCGAAGTGCCCGCGCAGCTGCGGGCCACGGCGGATTCCCACCTCTGGATCGTGCAGTTCGTCGGCACGCCGACCGACGCGGATCGCGCCCCCATCCTCGCCGCGGGTGCGAAGATCCATGGCTACCTGCCGCACGACAGCCACATCGTCCGCATGGACCACGCGACGCGCGCCCTGGTCGCGACGATGAAGAACGTGCGCTGGGTCGGCGCCTATGAGCCGGCCTACCGCCTCGAAGCCGAGCTGCTCGCCGAGCACCTGACCGGCCAGCCGGTTCCCGTGCGCAAGTACAACATGGTCATGGCGGACAAGCGCAACGACAAGAAGGCGCTCGAAGCCAAGATCGTCGCGATGGGCGGCAAGGTGGTCGATCGCCACGAGCGCGGCCTCCTGTTCACCGCCGAACTGACCGGCGCGCAGCTGCTCGCCGCCGCGCGCCTCGACGAAGTGCTGTGGATCGACCGGTGGACCGCGCCGGGCGAGGACATGGACAACGCCCGCATCGTGCAGGGCTCGAACGCGATCGAAGCGGCGGCCGGCTACACCGGCAGCGGCGTTCGCGGCCACGTCTACGAGGGTGTGGAGTTCAACCACCCGGACTTCACCACCGCGATGACGAACGTGCGCAGCAGCGGCGCTTCGCAGGCGCACGGCCACTGCACCGCCGGCTGCATCTTCGGCAACGGCACCAGCGCCCCGCAGGCGCGTGGCCACGCGCCGGACGCGGTCGGCTTCTACACCAACTACTCGACGGTGACCGCCGGCTGGTCGCGCAACATGGTCATCGACGACGTCGTCAACGTGCACAACTGCATGTTCACGACCGCGTCGTGGGGCGGCGCGCAGACGCCGAACTACACCTCGGTGTCGGCCGACGCCGACGACATCGTGTTCGACCACCGCATCCCGTGGACGAACAGCATGTCGAACCTGGGCAACCAGAACGTGCGCCCGGAAGCGTGGGCCAAGAACGTGATCTCGATCGGCGGGCTGTCGCACGGCAACGACGCCAACCCGGCCAACGACACCTGGACCAGCGCCTCGATCGGCCCGGCCGCCGACGGCCGCCTGAAGCCGGACCTCTGCAACTTCTACGACAACGTCTGGACCTCGGACCTCACCGGTGCCGCGGGCTACTCGGCCGGCAACTCGACCACGGGCTTCAACGGCACGTCGTCGGCGACGCCGATCACCGCGGGCCTCAACGCCCTGGCGATCCAGATGTACACCGACCACATCCTCAACAACACGCCACGCGTGCTCGGCGGCACCCGGTTCCAGAACCGGCCATATGCGCAGACGCTCAAGGCGCTGCAGATCGCGTGCGCGTCGCTCTACCCGGTCGCGCAGGCGAGCCGCGCCGAGGCGGGCTGGGGCTATGGCAACGTCGCCACGATCTACGACCGGCGCAGCCGCTTGACGATCATCCCCGAGGACGTGCCGATCACCCAAGGCGCGACGCACACCTACTCGATCCAGGTGGCGCCCGGTGAGACGCAGCTGAAGATCTGCATGACCTACCTCGATCCGGCCGGCGTCGTCGCCGCCGCGATCGACCGCGTCAACGACCTGTCGCTGACGGTGACCTCGCCCGGTGGCACGATCTACCGCGGCAACAACGGCCTCACCGCCAACAACACGTCGACGTCGGGCGGCGTGAACAACACGATCGACACCGTCGAGAACGTGTTCCTCAACAACCCCGTCGCCGGCACCTGGACCGTGACCATCACGGCCCCCACGGTGACCACCGACGCGCACATCGCGACCGCGGCGACCGACGCGACCTACGCGCTGGTGGTGAACGGCGGCACGCGGCTCTACGGCTCCGGCTGCGCGCGCTACGTGCCCGACACGAGCCTGACCGGCACGGAGAACTACTTCCCGTGGGGCGGCTACGCGCCGACCACGCTCGCGACGGTCTACGCCAACAACAACGGTGGCTCCGTGGGTGGAGCGGTCTACTACAACGTCACGGTGACCAACTCGATGTGGGTCACGGCCCTCGACGTCAACACCGCGGCCACGCTGGGCACCGAGCTGCTGCTCGACGTCTGGCGCACCAACGCCGGTGGCACGCACATCGGCAACGAGACCAACGCCGCGGCCTGGTTGCCGATGTCGGCGGGCAAGGGCATTGCGGCCGGTGTCGACCTGCCTAGCCGCATCGACCTGGCGACGCCGTTCTACCTGACGCCGGGCACCTACGGGTTCGCGGTCGTCGCGAGCAACTTCGCGCACGAATACACCAACGGCACCGGCGCCAACCAGAACTACAGCGACGCCAACCTGGCGATCGCCTGCGGTTCGGCCACCAACGTGCCCTTCACCGGCGGCGTCAACACGCCGCGGGTCGCCAACACGACCCTGCGCTACCGCCTCGACGGGGCGCAGGGCACGAACATGCGCTACCAGACGATCCTGCGTCAGGGCGAACTGGCGACGGCCGGCAACATCACCGGCCTCGCGTTCTCGGCGGCCACCACCGGCCGACACTGGAACAGCTCGCTGGTCGTGCGCATGTCGCACGTGCCGGCCGGCCACGTCATGTCGTCGACCTTCGCGACCAACCTGCCGGCGCCGGTCACGGTGTTGAGCCAGTCGAACTACAGCTTCGAGCAGGTCGCCGACCAGTGGCGTGAAATCGGCCTGCAGGCGCCGTTCGCCTACAACGGCACGTCGGACGTCGTGATCGACATCGTCGCTCGCGGCAACTGGCAGACGACGACGGGTGGCTACAACCGCGCCGGCTCGGAGCCGCGCGTCTACGACGCGATCTGG
>JAEUHV010000455.1 GCA_016794485.1 Planctomycetota bacterium | reverse complement strand
ACTGCACTTCCACGACGTGGTGAAGCTGCTGGCGGCGCTGCAGCGCCTGGTCGACGCGGGCAACACCGTGCTGGTGATCGAACACAACCTCGACGTGGTGCGCGCCGCGGACTGGTTGCTCGACCTCGGCCCCGAGGGCGGCAGCGGGGGCGGGCGCCTGGTCGCGACCGGCACGCCCGAACAGGTCGCCGCGGTCGCCGGTTCGCACACCGGCGCGGCGCTGCGGGCGATCGGCATCGGCAAACCGCTGGCGAAGGCGACCCCGGCGGCGCGCGCGCAGAAGCCGCTGCGCACCTCGAAGCCGACGCACGTGACGGTGCGCGGCGCGCGCACGCACAACCTGAAGGCGGTCGATTGCGACATCCCGCTCGGCTCGTTCACCGTGGTCACGGGACCGTCCGGTTCGGGCAAGTCGAGCCTCGCCTTCGACACGATCTTCCAGGAAGGCCAGCGCCGGTTCCTCGAGAGCATGTCGACCTATGCGCGGCGCTTCCTCGGGCGCATGGACAAGGCCCCCGTCGACACGCTCGACGGGCTCGGTCCGGCGATCGCGATCGACCAGAAGCGCACCACGCGGAGTCCGCGGTCGACGGTGGCGACGACCACCGAGATCCACGACTACCTGCGCCTGTTGTTCGCGCGCGTCGGGCGCCCGCACTGCCCGAACCACGGCCACGAACTGGTGGCGTGGTCGCCGAGCAAGGCCGCGGCCAAGGCCGTGGCCGAATGGGCCGGCCAACGCGCCCTGGTGCTGGCGCCGATCGTGGTGCCGGCCGATGCGGCGGCGGCCTGGTTCGAAGCCCTGCGCAGCGAATGGCGGAAGGCCGGCTACGTGCGGGCGCTCGCGGACGGCCAGGACCACCGGCTCGAGCAGCCGTTCGCGGCGGAGCCGAAGGAGCTGTTCCTCGTGCTCGACCGCACCGCGCTTACGGATCGGGCGCGGCTCGCCGATGCGATCGAGCAGGCGCAGCAGGCGGCGGCGGCGCATGGTGGGGCGCCGGCGGCGGTGCTGCAGCTGGCCGACGGTGCTTCGGCCGGAACGCGGCACTGGTTCCGCGCCGACTCCGGCTGCCACGAGTGCGACTACGCGGCCCCGCGCGAAGTGCATCCGCGCTGGTTCTCGTTCAACCACCACAGCGGCGCCTGTGCCTCGTGCCTCGGGCTCGGCTGTGTCGTGGTGTGCAGCGAAGACCTGCTGGTGAACCACCCCGGCAAGGCCGCGTTCCGCGGCGCGATCCAGCACCAGGGTGCGGCGTTCACGTTCCTCACCGGGCGCGACGGCTACTACGCCGAAGTCGCAGCGGCGATGGCGGCGCGGCACGGCTTCGACCTCGACCTGCCGTGGCAGAAGCTGCCGCCGAAGGCCCGGCACCTGCTGTTGCGCGGTGCCGGCGACGAACGCTTCGAGGTCGTGTTCAAGAAGAACGAAGGCGGCAAGAAGCGCGAGTGGCGCATGCTGGTCCCGTGGAAGGGACTCGCGCGCCAGGTCGAGGAGTGGTTCCACGGCAAGGACGGGGGCGAGAACGCGGGCGACGAACGGTTCCGCGCGGTGATGCGCAGCCAGCCGTGTCCCGATTGTCGCGGCGAACGGCTGCAGCCGGGGCCGCGCGCCGTGCGCGTCGGCGGCGTGCGGTTGCCCGAGTTGCTGGCCCAGACCGTCGACGTCGCGGCCGCGACCCTGGCCGGACTCGCCCTCACTGCCACGGAACGGCGCATCGCCGCCGACGTGCTGAAGGAACTGCGCCATCGCCTGTCGTTCCTGTGCGAGACCGGACTCGGATATCTCGGCCTCGATCGTTCGGCCGCGACGCTGTCGGGCGGCGAGGCGCAGCGCATCCGGTTGGCGACGCAGCTCGGCAACAAGCTGGTCGGCGTGCTCTACGTGCTCGACGAACCGACCGTCGGGCTGCATCCGCGCGACACCGAACGGCTGCTGCGCACACTGCTCGACCTGCGCGATCTCGGCAACACCGTGCTCGCGGTCGAACACGACGAAGTGATGGTGCGGGCCGCGGACCACGTGCTCGACATCGGGCCGGGGGCCGGCTCGCGCGGGGGCACCGTGGTCGCCAGTGGCTCGCCGACGGCGGTCGCCAAGGGGCCCGGCCTCACCGGACGGTGGCTGCGCGGCGAACTCGCGCAACCGGCGCCGGTGCGCCGCACCGAGCCCGCTGGCGTCGTGGCACTGCGCGGGGTGGCCGTGCACAACCTGCAGGGGCTCGACGTCGACGTGCCGCTCGGCGTGTTCACCGCGGTCACCGGCGTGTCGGGCTCCGGCAAGTCGTCGCTGGTGATGGATGCACTGGTGCCCGCACTGCAGCAGGACGAACCGCCGCTCGTGTGGCGCGACGGCCAGCCGCGCCGGCACGCGCTGGTGGTGGTCGACCAGGGGCCGATCGGCAGTTCGCCGGCCAGCAACCCGGCGACCTACGTCGGTGCGTTCACCCCGATCCGCGAACTGTTCGCGCAGACGCCGCTGGCGAAGCAGAAGGGCTTCACGCCGGGCCGGTTCTCGTTCCACGTCGCCGACGGCCGCTGTGCCGCGTGCGAGGGCAAGGGGCAGATCCAGGTCGAGATGCACTTCCTGGCCGACGTCTGGGTGACCTGCGAGGTCTGCCGCGGCCGACGCTACAACCAGGAGACGCTGACGGTCGACTACCGCGGCAAGAACATCGCGCAGGTGCTGGCGATGGAGGTCGACGAGGCGCTGCAGTTCTTCGGCAACCACAAGCACATCGTGCGGCCGCTGCAGTTGCTGCACGACGTCGGGCTCGGCTACCTGACGCTCGGCCAGCCGGCGAACACGTTCTCGGGCGGCGAGGCGCAGCGCATCAAGTTGTGCGCCGAGCTGGCGCGGCGGCCGCGCGAGCACACCGTCTACGTGCTCGACGAACCGACCACGGGCCTGCACGTCGACGACGTGCAGAAGCTGCTGGCGGTGCTCGCCCGATTGCTCGACCGCGGCGACTCGGTGGTGGTGATCGAACACCACCTCGACGTGATCGCGGCGGCCGACCACGTGCTCGAACTGGGCCCGGAAGCCGGCGACCGCGGCGGCAAGCTGGTCGCCGCGGGGCCGCCCGAGGCGATCGCCGCGACTCCGGGCAGCCACACCGGCCGCTTCCTCGCGGCCCGTCTCGGCGTTGGCAAGGGGGCCGTGGCGGCGCCGTCCCAACGTGGCAAGGGCCGGAACGGATCGGGCCGGAAAAGCACCGATGCAGGAGGGCAACCGTGACCGAACCGCCGTTGATCGTGCAGACGGACCGCACGGTGCTGCTCGAGACGCAGCACCCCGACTACGAAGCCGCGCGCGATCGCCTGGCCCGGTTCGCCGAACTCGAGAAGTCGCCGCAGTACGTGCACTTCTACAAGATCACGCCGGTCAGCATCTGGAACGCCGCGGCGCTCGGTGAACGCGCCGAGGACGTGCTCGATTGGCTGGCGCGATCCGCGCGGTTCCCGATCGTGCCCACGGTGTTGAGCCAGATCCGCGAGTGGTTCCGCCGCTACGGCCTGCTGCGTTTGACCGCGTTGCCCGACGGACGGTTGCGCCTGCATTGCGACGACGCCGACGCGCTGCAGGCCATCGGCCAGAGCACGGCCCTCGCCGAGATCCTGGCGTTCGCCGAGGACGGCACGGTGACACTGGCCGCGGAACGGCGCGGCGACGTCAAACAGGCCCTCGTGCGGCTCGGGTATCCGGTCGACGACCGCGCCGGCTACCGCACCGGCGACGCACTGGCGTTCGCGTTGCGCGAGGCCGAGGCCGGCGCTCGCGGCTTCCGTCTGCGCGACTACCAGCGGGCCGCGGCGGCGGCGTTCCACGCCGGCGGCAGCGATCGCGGCGGTTGTGGCGTCGTGGTGTTGCCGTGTGGTGCCGGCAAGACCGTGGTCGGCATCGCCGCGATGCACCAGTTGCAGACCAACACGCTGGTGCTGACCACCAACACCGTCGCGGTCCGGCAGTGGTGCCGGGAAATCGTCGACAAGAGCACGCTGACCGTCGACCAGGTGGGCGAGTACACCGGCGAGCAGAAGCAGATCCGTCCGGTCACGGTCGCGACCTACCAGATCCTGACGCACCGCAAGGGCAAGCTCGACGCGTTCACGCACCTCGACCTGTTCGACCGCGGCGGCTTCGGCCTGATCGTCTACGACGAGGTCCACCTGCTGCCCGCACCGGTGTTCCGCGCCACCGCCGGCATCCAGGCGCGGCGGCGCCTTGGGCTCACCGCGACCCTGGTGCGCGAGGACGGCCGCGCCGACGAAGTGTTCTCGCTGATCGGTCCCAAGCGCTACGAGTTGCCGTGGAAGCAGCTCGAGCGGCAGGGCTTCCTGGCGCCGGCGCGCTGCGTCGAGGTGCGCGTGCCGTTCGGTCCGGAACGGGCCCAGCGTTACGCCAAGGCAGGGGCGCGCGCGCAGATCCGCATCGCCGCCGACAACGAACGCAAGGACGACGTGGTCGGTGCCCTGCTCGACCAGCACGACCGCGACCGCGTGCTGGTCATCGGCCAGTACCTGGAACAACTGCAGCACCTGGCGACGTTGTTCCGGCTGCCGTTGATCACCGGCCAGACGCCGAACGGCGAACGCGACCGGCTCTACGCCGCGTTCCGCAAGGGCGAGTTGCCGCGCCTCGTGGTCAGCAAGGTCGGCAACTTCGCGATCGACCTGCCCGACGCCAACGTCGCGATCCAGGTGTCCGGCACGTTCGGCAGCCGACAGGAGGAGGCGCAGCGGCTCGGCCGCGTGCTGCGGCCGAAGTCCGACGGTGGGCCGGCGAGCTTCTACACCCTGGTGTCGGCGGACAGCCGTGAACAGGAGTTCGCCAAGAAGCGGCAGCTGTTCCTCACCGAACAGGGATACGCCTACGAGATCGTCGAATCGGGCACCTTGTGCGCCGCCGCCGAGCGTCGGCGGGAGGCGCGGGCGTGACGCGCCTGTCCTTGCGCGTGCTGTTGCAGGGGGCCGGCGATCCGGCCGTGCGCGATTGCGTGTTCCGCTGGTGTGGAGCGCTCGGCGACGGCGAGAAGCCGTCGTTGGCGCGGGCCGCGGCGGCGATGGAGGACGAAGCCAAGGTCACCACGCGCCTCGGCGCGTTGCCGCGCAAGCTGCAGGACCTGCTGGAGGCGTTCTTCGCCGACGACGGTTCGATCCGTTCGGTCCAGGCGTTGTTCGGCGAGTGCGGCAAGCACTTCAAGAGCCGGTTCGAACTCGAGGCCGCGCTCGCCGGGTTGCAGCGGGAGGCGTTCGTCTGGCACGTGCGCGACCGTCGATGGGCCAGCCTCGACAGCCCGAGCTGGGCGGTCCCGGGTGAGCTGGTCGAAACGGTGCGGCAGTCGCGGCAGAAGCGCCAGCGCCAGCTGCAGGACCTGCTGACGCTGCAGGGCTTCCTCGACGCACGCTTCTTCCGCGAACGCGCCGAGAACGGCGGCGACGGCAAGGCCGGCAAGGCCGCCGAACAGAAGGCCAGCGACCACGCCCGCAAGATCTACAAGCTCTACACGATGGAGTCGGCGATGGCGCAACGGCTGGGCAAGCTGCCCGCCCCGGTGCGCACGCTGGTCGACGCCGCGTTGCACACGCACGGCGGCATCGCGCCGATCGACGAGCTGCTGCGCGCGACCGAACTCGCCGATGCGCCCGACCTGGCCCTGGTCGGCAAGTGCCTCGAGGAGGCCATGCTCGGCACCACGCAGACGCTCGACCTCGCCCGCATCGGCATCCAGCCGGTGGAGCGGGCGGTGGTCGTGTTCCACGAAGTGGCCCTGTGGGCGATCAAGCAGCGCGGCGAAGACCACCCGCCGACGGTCTCCGAGGAGCTGCGCTGCGGCGGCGACTTCGCGACCAACATCGGTCGCTTCCTGCGCGAACTGCAGAACAGCAAGGTGCTGTTCACGGGTGACGGCGAACTGTTCAAGGCGAGCGCCAAACGCATCGCCGGCATCTTGCTGCCGGTGCCGGGCGGGTTCCTGTCGGCCGACGGCCTGCTCGAGACGATCTACCGCTTCTGCCTGCAGCGCCGGTTGATCGACCGGCGCGGCGAACGCGCGCTGCGGCCGACGCCGGCCGGCAGCGAGTTCGACCGGGCCCCGCTGGCCGAGCAGATGAAGATGCTGCTGGCGCACTTCGTCGAGGACCGCACGCTGCCGGGCGAGTCGTACCACCACACGCGCATGCGACGGGTGTTGCTGCGCTTGCTGCGGCGGGCCGAGCCGATGCAGTGGCAAGACGTCGCGGTGTTGCCGTTCCTGTCGCGCAACGCCTACCTGGCCCAGCTCGAGATGCGACCGACGGAGGAGTTCTTCGCCGCGCGGTTCCAGGGAGGCGGGTATACGCCAGGCGAGTCGCTGCAGCAGATGTGCTGGAACCTGCTGGTGTGGATCAAGCGCCGGTTGTTCCCGCTCGGCCTCGTCGACATCGGCCAGCACCAGGGCCGCGTGGTCGCCTTGCGCTTGTCGCGGCTCGGCGCCGAACTGCTCGAGGCCGAACCCGCCGGCAAGGTGGGTGGCACCCGTTGCGCGATCATCGTGCAGCCCGACTTCGAAGTGCTGGTGTTCCCGGGTGACGACGTACACGACGTCGTGCACCTGTTCGACCGGTTCGCGGTGCGGGTCAAGAGCGACCACGTGCACCAGTTCCGGATCGACCAGGCCAGCCTGCGCGCCGGCCTCGCCGACGGCCTCACCGGGCCGCAGATCGTGCAGGAACTGACCGACCGCGCGCGGGTGCCGATCCCGCAGAACGTGCTCTACAGCCTCGAGGAGTGGACGCAGAAGCCGCCCTCGTGAAGTCCGTGCCAAGGCCGCCTCGGAGTCGTCTCCACTCTTCCCGGGCGGGTGCCGATCGCGCACGATGTACCCTGTCCCCGACCGTTCCGCCGCCTCCTCTCGATGCCGACTCCGAGCCTTCGCCCCGATCCCGAGATCCTCATCCTGGGGGCAGGTCCCGCGGGGCTGGCGTGTGCGATGGAGCTGGCGCGCAAGGGGCGCCCGTCCAGCATCGTCGAACGCGACGAGCAGATCGGCGGTCTCGCCAAGACCCTGACCATCCGCGAAGGCGACGACGTCTTCCTGACCGACATCGGGCCGCACCGGTTCTTCAGCAAGAACCAGTACCTCTACGACTTCATCGAGGACCTGCTGCACGAGGAGTGGCGCAAGGTCCCGCGCCTGACCCGGCAGTTCGTCGACGGCAGGTACTACGACTACCCGGTCAACTTCCAGCAGGTGGTGAAGAACCTCGGCCTGTGGAAGAGCGCGCGCATCGGCATCGACTACGTGCTGGCGCGGCTGCGCTACGGGCTGTTCCGGAAGCCACTGCGCACCTTCGAGGACTACGTCGTCGCGAACTTCGGCCGCACGCTCGCCGAGTTCAGCATGATCAACTACACGGAGAAGATCTGGGGCATCCCGTGCTCCGACATCCATCCGGACTGGGCCAAGCAGCGCATCAGCGGCCTCAACCTGTGGAGCGTGTTCAAGAACGCGATCGGGCTCGGCGGCAAGAAGGGGCCGAAGTCGCTGGTCGACGAGTTCTACTACCCGCAGTTCGGCTCCGGCCGCATCTACGAGGATATCGGTCGGCACCTGGTCGCCAACGGCACAACGATCGCGACGAAGAGAGAACCGGTGAAGGTGCGGCACGACGGCAAGCGCATCACCTCGGTCGACGTGCAGACGCCGGACGGCATCGTCACGGTGACGCCGCAGAAGGTCGTCGAGTCGGTGCCGCTGACGCGGTTCCTCGAACTGCTCGATCCGCCGCCGCCGCCGGCCGTGCGCGAGGCCGCGAGCCAGCTGAAGTGGCGTGCGCAGGTCTTCATGTTCCTGACCCTTAACAAGGACAAGGTCACCGACGACAACTGGATCTACTTCCCGAGCAAGGACATCCCGTTCGGCCGCAC
>JAEUHV010000454.1 GCA_016794485.1 Planctomycetota bacterium | reverse complement strand
AGCCTCGTGCACGAGATCGTGCTCTTCCCACGCGCCGACGCCGGCAACGTGGCGTGCGCCGACATGCTCGTCGAACTGAAGACCGGCAGCACCGTGGTGTGGAGCCAGATGTGCTGCACCGGCGGCGCCTACCCGGCGCGCGGCGTGGCCGTTCGGCTCCTGCTCCCGCCCGGCGGCCTCACGGGCGACACCGTCCGCATCAGCCGTCCCAACGTCACCAACAGCACCGTGACGCTGGCCGAAGTCGAAGTCGTGCAGGTGGCGCCGATCACGCCGGTGAACTGGGCCGTCTACGGCACCGCGACGCAGTCGACGGTGACGCAGTACCCGGCATCGCTCGCGATCGACGGCAACACCGACAGCTTCATCACCAACAACTCGTGCGCGCTGACGAGCGTGAACGGCGCCGGATACTCGGACTTCTGGCAGGTCACGCTGCCGCGCCAGCGCTACGACGAGATCCGGGTGTGGCACTCGACGTTCCAGCCGGCGTATCCGTACTACGTCACCGCCTACGACGGTGCGACCAACGTCGGCCAGTGGTTCGCCAACAACCCGCCGTTGACCGGCCCGTTCGTCGCGACCGTTCCGACCGGCACCGCACCCTACATCGATCGCGTCCGCGTCTGGCGGAACTCGTTCGCGTCGCCGCTGGCCCTGGCCGAAGTCGAAGTGATCAACTGGTCGGCGCTCGACGCCGAAGCGAAGCCGTTCGGCATCGGCTGCCAGGGAACGGCCGGTGTCCCGACGCTGCGCGCGCTGTCGGCGCCGATCAACGCCGCCAACTTCGACGTGCGGCTCGACCACGTTCCCGCCGTGCCCGGGCTCGCGGTGGTCGCGTCGGGCACGTCCTACACGCTGTCCGGACCGTTGCCGCTGCCGTTCGATCTCGGCGCGATCGGTGGCCCCGGCTGCCAGGCCTACGTCAGTGCCGACTTCACCCAGGTCGCCATCGCGTCCGGCGGGGTCGCGACGTCGACCCTGGCCATCCCCAACAACTCGGGACTGCTCGGCGTCCCGATCTACCAGCAGGCGATCGTGCTCGACGCCGGTGCGAACGCTCTTGGCCTCACCACCAGCAACGCCCTGCGCGCGCGCCTCGGGCTGTGAAGCGAAGGAAACGACCATGCGAACCCTCACCACCTCTCTCACCGCACTGATGCTCGCCATGGCTCCGGCCGTGGCTCAGAAACTCACCACGGCCCTGCGATCGGCGAACGTCGCGACGCACGACGGCGCGCTGCACGGCTTCGGTCCCGACTACTCGGCGCGGTTCACACGCGATGGCGTGACCTTCATCCCGGCCCTCGGTCGCCTGCACCCCCGAACCGAGACGCTGCGGTTCACGTTCACCGACCTGCGGCGTGGCGACTCCATCGTGCATTCGCGCACCGGCCGCGTGGAGCCGACCTCGTCCGGCCCGAGGGTTCGCTACGACCACACGGACCGACTGGCCGAGGTCTACGACGTGCGCCACGACGGCATCGAGCAGAGCTTCGTGCTCGCCGAACGTCCGCGCGGTAGAGGAGACCTCGTCGTGCGCGGCACGATCGCGACCGACATGCCCTTGGCCTCCGCGACTCCGGACGGAGTGCGCTTCGCGCGCGCGGAGGGTGGCGGCGTCACGTTCGGCGCGGTGACCGGCATCGACGCGAACGGCGCACGCTGCCGCGGCTCGCTGCGCACGGACGGCACGTCGCTCGAGTTGTCGCTGCCGGCGTCCTTCGTCGACTCCGCAACCTATCCACTCACGGTCGATCCGTTGATCGGCTCGTCGTTCTTGATCGCCAACATCGCCGGCGGCTCCGACGTGCAGCCGAGCGTCGCATTCGACACCACGACGCAGAAGTACCTCGTGGTGTGGAGCGTGCCGATGTCGGCGTCAGTCGCCGAGATCCGCGCACAATTCGTGAGCGCCTCCGGCGCCGTCGGTCCACAGCTGTTGCTGGCCAGCAATGCCACGGCTGGCGTACGCCCGAGCGTGGCGAACCTCAACCAGCGCAATCGCTTCGCCGTTTCCTGGGCCACCGGCATTGCCGGCATTCTCGTCGCCGTCGATGCCGCCAACGGCGCCGTGTCCAGCGCCGTGGCATGGAACATCGGCAACCCGGTCACCGGCATCGGCCTCGGCGGAGACTCGCGCACTCCTCTCGGTCCAGCCGACCGCGTGCTGTGGGTGATCACCTCGGTGAACTCGATCAGCTCGTACTCGTCGCTGATGCGGCGACGGGTGGAGATTCCAGCTTCCGGCACGCCCGTGGCGGAGGCGGTGACCTTCGTCGCCGTCAACGTTCCGTTCGAGATCGGCCCGCCCAGCGTGACCAGGCACGCCGGCAGTCTGGGGCGGTGGCTGTACGTGTACCGCTGGCGGGACCGGTTCGCCCCCACAGCCAACGGCATCACCTGGACCGTGGTCGACGACACCGGCGCCGCCTGCGACAGCGGCAACTCGAGTTGGAACGCCCCGGCGACCGCCACGCAATGGTCGCACGCCTCGGCCGCGACCCTCGACGGCGCGCAGTTCCTGATCGCCTACCAGCTCGACGCGAACACGACCTTCCTGCGTCGAGCGGCGTTCTCCGGCGTGTGCGGCAGTGGCTCACTCTCGGTGGGCATCCCCTTCGTGCCCAGTGGGACGACGGGAGGAGACGACTACCCGGACGTCGACTGCACCGGCAACAGGTGGGTCCTGGCACTGCGCCGCATGGCATCGACGACCTCGCACGTGCACGTGATGAGCCTCGGTCTCACGTCGGGGTCAGGCGCCGACGATTTCGCGCAAGGCCCCACGGTGGCCACGCAGTACGACCCGACGGTCGCGAGTCGCTGGAGCGGCGGCGACGCCGCGAGCGACGAAGCCCTGGTGGCCTGGGCGAATGCCGGAATCCACGGTCGTCGGTGGGAAGCAAGCACCACCGGGAGCGTCACGAATCTCGGCGGCGCCTGCGGCATTTCCGGCTTCACCGACTTCGCTTCGTACTCGGGCACGCCGGTGATCGGCACGACGTTCCACATCGAACTGCTCGCCCCCACGGCGCCGGTGCTCGCTCTGGTCGTCGGCTTCACGTCGAATCCGTTCGCGTGCGGCCCGTGCACCATCGTGCCGAGCCCCGACGTCCTCCTGGCCGGTGGTGCACCGGTTCCGGTGGATCTGCCGCTCGACGCCAACCTCATCGGCGTCAGCCTCTACACGCAGTGGCTGCAGTGGCGGCAGGCGGGTTGCTCGGTGCTGCCGGACTTCGGCTTCTCGAACGCACTGCGGTTCACGATCGCGGAGTGAGACCCTCCCACCGGTCTCACCCGCCGGCGAGCTTGACCTGGTGCCCGGCCTTCTGCAGCAGATCGACGACTTTGTCGCGGTGGTCGCCCTGCAGCTCGATCGCGCCATCCTTCGCGGTGCCGCCGGTGCCGCAACCGGCCTTCAACTTCGCCGCGAACGCCGCCAGTGCGTCGGCCCGCAGCGGCAGGCCGAGCACGACGGTCAGCGTCTTGCCGTTCCGCACCTCGCGCCGCACCCGAACGACCCCATCGCCCGGTGGCACCGTGTTGGCCGCGATCTGCTGTGCGCAGTGGCACTTCGCGAGCGCCCGCCGGCAGCGCGGACAGGTGCCGCCAGTGGCCGAATCCCAGACGAGGCGCGACATCGCCGGCAGTGTGCGCCGCTGTCCCATCCTTGTCGAGGCTCGGGCCGCACCTCCCCCGACGACCGCGAACGGCCTACGGTCCCGCCACCTCGGAGGCACCCCATGCGATCGCTACCTCTCTTCGTCGCGGCCTGCGCCGCGTTCCTGCCGGCCCAACAGAACATCGTCTGGCACGACGACGCCACGCCGACCACCGGCGCCGCGAACGCGTTCCCGTTCGGCGCGCTGGGCGTACGCACCCAGCAGCTGATCCCGCAGTCGGTGCTCGGCAGCACGCCGGCGGTGATCCAGGATCTGTTCGTCAACCCGCAGGTGCACAACTTGCACACCGAGTCGCAGGTTTACTACGGCGACTTCGAGATCCAGATGGGCATCACGCAGCTGACCACGCTGACCAACACGTGGGCGACCAACTCGCCGAACCCGACCACCGTCTACCGCGGTCCGCTGCTGGTGAAGTTCGTGAAGGACCAGTGGGTGCCGCTCGGCCTCCCGGCGTCGTACCTCTGGCTGCCGCTGACGCCGGCGGACAACCTCGTGATCGACTTCATCTGCTGGAACGTAGTCGATGCCGGCGCGGTGCCGTGGAGTGGCAGCAGTTCCAGCTACTTCATGAACTCGCGCTCGAGCCCGACCCAGGGCATCTCGCGCGCCTACCGGCTCGGCTGGACGACCTCGCAACCGGCAACTTCCGTCGGCGTCGACGGCTACGGCATCAAGCTGGGCTTCCTGCTCAACGACGGCAACTTCATCGCCCACGACGGCCGCTGCCCAGGCTCGAACGGACAGGTGCCGCGCATCGGCACGGCGCCGGGCGCCTGGCCGCAGATCGGCCAGACGTTCGCGGTCGACCTCACCAACGGGCCGGCGAACTCGTTCGCGACGCTGGTGCTCGGGGTCGACACGCTCAGCTACCTTGGCGTACCGTTGCCGCTCGATCTCGGCATCGTCGGCGCGCCCAACTGCCGCATGTGGCACGGTTGGGAAGTGCTGCTGCCGATCGTGCCGACCGACGCCGCCGGCGGCGCCACCTACCCGCTGGCGATCCCGCCGGGGCCGTGGAACCAGTTCCGCTTCCACGCGACCTGGCTCGGACTCGACCTGCCGGCGAACGCGTTCGGCCTGGTGCCGTCGGGCTTCGGCACGCTGATCCTCTGACGCACCGCGGATGCCGCGTGGTTTCCCCGCGCGCGTTCCGGTAACACACGCGGATGCCAAATCCCCGCGTCTACTTCGACATCACGATCGGTGACAAGCCTGCCGGTCGCATCGTCTTCGAACTGTTCGCCGAGACCGTGCCCAAGACCGCCGAGAACTTCCGCGCCCTCTGCACGGGCGAGAAGGGCATGGGCAAGAGCGGCAAGGCGCTGCACTACAAGGCGAGCCGGCTGCACCGCATCATCCCGGGCTTCATGTGCCAGGGCGGCGACTTCACGCGCGGCAACGGCACCGGCGGCGAGTCGATCTACGGCGAGAAGTTCAAGGACGAGAACTTCCAGCACAAGCACACGACGCCGGGCCTGCTGTCGATGGCGAACGCCGGCCCGAACACCAACGGCTCGCAGTTCTTCATCACGACCGCGGTGACGTCGTGGCTCGACGGCAAGCACGTCGTGTTCGGCAAGGTCGCCGACGACGCCGGCCTGAAAGTGCTGAAGGCGATGGAAGCGGTCGGCACGCGCGACGGCACGCCCAAGCAGGATGTCGTGATCGTCGACTGCGGCGAGCTCAAGTGACCGGGCCTGGCCGAGGACGATGCCGTCCTCGGTGCGTCAGTGGCCGACGTCAGTGGCCGACGACGCAGTCCAAGGCGTTCGACGTGACCACGCCGAGCGCGTTGGCGGACGGATCGACCACGGCCCACTGCAGGCTGAGGTTCGCCCCCACCAACGCCGGAAGCGATGGCACCTGCAGCACGAAGCGGGCAAAGCCCGAAGCGTCGGCGAACTGGTTCGGCGCGACCCACGGATCGACGTAGGCCCGATTGCCGGCGGCACCGAACGGCGCCAGGTCGGCGTCGAGCGCCGAACCGATGGCGAGGAACGCGAGCTGCGGCCCACCGGCACCGAGCAGGTCGACGCGCATCGATTCGCCGAGCCGCGGGCGCAGCCGGTGGCGGATCCGCGGGCGGCTCGCCGTCGACGTCGTGCCGGCGGCACCACGATCGCGCACGA
>JAEUHV010000451.1 GCA_016794485.1 Planctomycetota bacterium | reverse complement strand
GGTGCGCGTAGATGCCACGCAGGTCCTGGGCCAGGAACACCATGCCGCCGTCGGCGTGCAGCGGCAACGCCAGTCCGGGATGGTCGGTGCCGTCCAGGCGCAGCGTGAGGTCGCGCGTCCGTTCCGACGTCGGTCCGGTCGCGAGATCGAGCAGGGGCTGCAGGTCGATCGCGTCGGCGGTGCTGCGCCAGTGTTGGGCCAGGACCATCGGGCCGAACGCCAGCACGTGGTCGTAGCCGGCCAGCACCGGGATGCGCGCGGCGAACGTCGCGTCGATCGGTTGCCCGCGCACCAGCGCGCCGAGCAGTTCGTCGCCTTGCACCAGGGGAACCACCGCGACGAAGGCGGGGCCGGCCGGGTGCGGCCACACGTGGTCGCCGGCGGTGCCGGCCACGGCTGCGGCGCAACCGGGTGCCGTGCCGAGCTGCGTGCCCGGACGCCAGCCGCCGCGGCTGCCGACGACCCGACCGGCCGGGTCCAGTACGGCGACGATCGGCGCCTGCAGTTCGGCGAGCACCTCGGCGAAGGTCGCATCGTCGACGTCGGGGATCGCGGCGGTCGCCAGCAGGCGCGGCGAACGTGCGTACTCGACGGTGGCCGCGACCCAGGTGCGCGCCACCTCGTCGCGCTGCTGGGCGAAGCGGGCCCGGGCCTCCGTCGCGGCGGCGCGGACCTGTTCGCTGGCGTAGTCGTCGGTCGACCACGCCAGCACGGCGACCGCCGTGGCCACGAACGCGACGACCTGCACGGTCGACGCAAGCACGAGGCGCGAGCGGAAACTGCGGCCCACGTCAGTACTTCTCCGGGTAGGCGCGGCCGTTCTTGTCGGTGTGCGGCGCGCGCGGCTTCGATTCCTGGACCTGCAGGTCGACGGCGGTGGCCCGATCGGCCACCACTTCGAGGCGGTGCTTCTGCTCGTCGGCCAGCGGATGCCAGACGCGCAGCGTGAACGTGCCCGCCGGCAGGTCGGGCAGCGACCACGTTCCGTCGGCGGCGGTCACCGCGTGCCAGGGCGTCGGCAGGACCAGCACACTCGCCGCCATGTCCGCGTGGATGTTGCAGTGCACCTTGCACAGGCCCGGCGTCGCGAACGTACGTTGCTTGGCGGCACCCTTGCCGTAGGTGCCGAGGTCGAACGCGTTGCCGCGCGACAACGAGAACACGTTGTGGAACACGACGTCGTCGTTCGGAAACTCGACCGTCGTGCCGGGGGGGACCACCAGCACGGCCGGTTCGAACCGGCGGCCGCGTTGCGCGATCACCGGATTGCGCGGCGGCGGGTTCGCGGCCACGCCGGAGCCTTCGACGAACACGACCACGCCGCCGGCGTCGGTCCGGGCGGCGCCATCACGTTCGCGCAGCGTGACGGTACCGAAGGCGGCGCCGCCGCGGTTGGGGAACAGGCCGCGGCTGTCGTTGTCGCGGCGGGTGTGCAGATGGCAATGGGTGCACGCGGCGCGCAGCCGGGCCAGGTCGTGCGCGTCGCTGGCGGCGCCGTCGCCGATGGGACGCAGCAGGTCGGTTGCTGCTGCGGTGATGCTGGCGGCGGCGGCGATGCCCGCCGGCGAGTTCGGCAGTTCCTTGCACGCAGTGGCCAAGGCGGCGACCGGGGCGGCGAGTGCCTTGCGGTCGCGGGCGGCGAGGGCGCGGTCGATCGCGTCGACGGCTTCGCTGCACCGCTGCATCACCGGCGCGAGATCGGTCGGAGCCTGGGCAACGGGCGCGGTTGCGAACAGGAGGACCAGGGCGATGGCGCGGGCGCGCATGCGGGCCTCAGAAGGCGAACACCAGCTCGATGGCGGTGAACATGCGCGTGTCGTCCGGGAGGAAACTCTGCTCGATCGCGGTGAGCCGGTCCCAGCCGACCTCGGCCTTGGCGGTTAGGCCCTTGCCGATCGTGTGCGAAACCCCGAGTTGCAGGCGCTGCAGCGACGCCAGTTCGAAGCCGTAGGTCGCGCCGTTCGCGTACGGGCGGCCTTCGAACTCGAACCCGTCGCGGTCGTCGAAGGTGCCCGCACCACTGACGCGGGCGGTGACGGCCCACTGCGGCGCCACGGTCCACGACGGTTCGACCATGAACCACAGGATCGCGCGGTCGAACACGTCGGACTCGTCGTCGACCTGGCCGCCGCCGACCGACGTCTGCAGGTGCAGCGTGTCGGCGAGCTGCCAGCGCACGTCGAAGCTGCCGAGCGTGCTGCGCACCGTGGGGCTCGGGCTCGTGCCGGTGATGCTGCCGGACACCGGTGTGATCACCGAACCGCCGAAGCACAGGGCGCTGGAGCCGGCCTCGTGGATGTGGATGCCGCTCAGGCTCAGGTAGAGGTGGTCGGTCGGGCGCGCGTGCAGGCGCAGCGTCACGGCGGGGCCGATGCCGCCGTTCGAGTCCGAGTTGCGGCTGTAGGTGCCGTCGGTCACCGCCGCGGTGAAGCCGAGGCCGCCGAGTTCGCCGAACGCTTCGATGCCTTCGTCCCAGCGGTACGGGATCGCCGCCGGGAAGCCCACCAGCTTGTTCTGGTCGGGATCCTCCTGCAGGTAGTACTCGCCGAACGGCAGGTCGAACCGGCCGACCCGCAGCGACATGGCGTTGCCAGAGCCGAGCTGGCACACGTCCGGCAGCGTCACGTAGGCCTCACCGATCCCGGCCTCGTTCTGTCCGGCCTCGGTGAAGTAGTCGTAGCGCAGCTCGAGGAACGCGCTGGCGACGTCCTTCACCGCGACGTCGACGAACAGGGTCGCGGCCTGCACGCCGATCGCGCCGTTCGGGCGTGAGCCGCCGCGTTCGGTGTCGAAGGCGCGCGTCGCGACGAAGCCCGACAACCGGAAGCGGTCGATCCAGTCGTCGAGGCGACTGCCGACGCGGCCGAGCGCCTCGCGCATCGAGCCGTGTTCGGCGCCGGACAGGTCGGTCGCGGGAACGTCCTGCGCCAAGGCGGGGGCAGCGCACGACACGAGGGCGAAGAGGGTGCGGGTCTCCATCGGCCGTGGTCATCGGCCGCAGCGCCCGTGGGGCTTGACCGCAACGCCCCGTCGCACCGGCGGTTCGGTGGCGGCGGATGCCGCCGGGTCAGGCGTAGTACTTGCCGAAGCGGTTCTTCAGGAACTGCTCGTAGTCGACGTTCTCCATCTTCAGGAAGCCCGCCTGCGGCAGCTGCCCGGCGCGCACCATGTCGACGATCGCGGTCACACCCGCCGCGGTGGTGAGCTGGATGCCGCTCCAGTTCTCGCCGTCGATGACCTGGTGGTAGATGGTCTTGGCGTAGGTGCGCTCGGTCAGCTTGCCGTGGTACTTCCCGGTGGCGCTGACGAAGATCACGATCTGGTCCTGGAACGTGCCCGGCAGGCTCTTCTCGAAGATGTCGCGCAGGAGGCCCTGCTGGTCCTGCATCTGCAGGTCGTGCAGCAGGAACTTCATCAGGTCGCAGTGGCCCGGGTAGCGGATCGTCTTGTAGTTGACGTTCTTCACCCGGTCCTTGAGCGTGATCGCCAGCGTGCCGAGACCGCCCGAGGTGTTGAACGCCTCGTACTCGACGCCGTCGATGGTGATGCGTTCGAGCTGCTCCATCGGCGGCACCGTGGTGAGCTGGCCGTTCTCGACCGACTCGCACGGATTGCAGTACTCGTTGATCAGGCCTTCCGTGCTCCACGTCAGGTTGTACTTGAGCCGGTTCGACGGGTAGCGCGGCAGGGCTCCGACGCGCAGGCGCAGGTCGGTGACGTCGGTCATCGAGCGCATCAGGTGGTTGGCGGTCACCGTGATGAAGCCCGGCGCCAGCCCGCACTGCGGTGCGAACAACGACTTGCTGTCCTGTGCCAGGTCCTTCACCTTGGCCGTCACCTCGACGTCCTCGGTCAGGTCGAAGTAGTGCACGCCGTGCGCCTTCGCCCGTTCGGCGATCAGCGGGTTGCAGTGGAACGGTGCGCAGCTGACGACGCCCCAGGCGCCCTTCAGGATCGCGTCGAGGCTCTTGGCGCTGGCGAAGTCGACGACCTGGCCCTGCACCTGGGAGTACTTCTTGGCGAGGTGGTCGACGGCGGCTTGCGCGACGTCGCCGACGCGCACCGAGTAGTCACCACAGGTGGCCATCAGGTGGGTGACCATGCGGCCGATCTTGCCGGCGCCGAGGATGACGAGCGTGTTCATGCGGGGTTCCGGGGAGTGCAGGGGGCGAGCATGGTGCGGATCCGGGGCGCTCCGCGCAAGGCTGCGGCCGCCCCGGCGGCGCCGCGGGCCGGTGTCATCGGGCGGTGCGGCGGGGCCGTCGCTCGGGTTTCCGGCCGACGACGATCGCGATCCACGCCTCGTCCATGCCGCCGCGCCGTGTGCGGTAGAACACGCCGTTGCCGCCGCCGGTCTTCTGGTCGGTGGCCTCCCACAGCACGTCGACGTCGACGAAGCCCGCCTCGGCGAACAGTTCGCGCAGCTCGGCCAGCGTCCACAGCCGCCATTCGTAGACGAACGCGTCGCGCAGCCGGGTGCCGTCGGGGAACGCGAAGTGGATCGCGCAGACGATGTCGTGGCTGATCGGGTCGTAGGCGCGCTGCTCCCACTCGTAGACGAAGCCGCGGTGGCGGGTCTTGTCGGTCTTCTGCTGCAGCACGTCGGGGCCGCCCCACGCGTCGGCGAACAGCAGGCCGCCTGGCCGCAGCGACGCGTAGGCGTTCTCGAGGTAGGCGCGCAGTGCGTCGCGGGTCTTCCACACCGAGTACGAGAAGTTGAGTGCCAGCACCGCGTCGACCTTCGGCGTGCGCACGTCGAGCACGTTCGCCTGCCGAAGTTCGATCCGGGTCTGCTGCTCGGCATCGAGCAGAGGCTTCACGTTGTGGATGCGGCCCCACGCCAGGGTCGGCCAGTGCAGGTCGACGCCGAGGGCGCGGTTGTCGCGGTGCCGCTTCACGTGGTGGCAGGCGAGCACCGCGGTGCCGCAGAAGTCCTCGCGCAAGAACCGCAGCGGGCGGCCGGTGTACTTGCGGAACCAGCGGTCGTAGAACGCGGCGTCGGTCTCCGGGGCCTGCACCGCGAGCTGGTACAGGACGTGACGGTCGGCGGTGCGGGCGGTGTAGTGCGGCTTGCGACGAGCGCGGCGAACGGCCATTGCCTTGTGTTAGCGGACGCCGGGGCGCTGTTCCAACGTGCAGTGCGCCGTGCCGCGCCGACGGGCGTGCCGGCCCTGGCCGCTCGCGTCCGGCGTCCACGGGCCGAAGTCGAGGTCGCACGGCAACAGCAGCACCGTTTCGGCGTCGGCGGCGTGGTTGCCAGCGGGCACGAACTCGGCCTGGTAGCGCGCCACCTTGCTCAGCCGCACGTCGTCGACGAGTCCGGCGAAGAACGACGTCGGCGCGCCGTTCCCGTCCGGGTCGGCGCCGACCAGCAACGGCAGTTCGTTGGCCTTGCGCGCGCCCTTGCCGGCCTTGCGCGCGACCAACAAGCCATCGACGTAGACGCGCACCTCGCTGCCGTCGAACACGCCGGCCACGTGTTGCCAGCGGCCTGGCTGCAGCACCGCCTTGTCGCTCTTGGCCGAGGTGTACTTGTCGCCGAGGAACACCGAGAAGGTCAGCACGCCGTCGGTCGCGAGCAGGCC
>JAEUHV010000450.1 GCA_016794485.1 Planctomycetota bacterium | reverse complement strand
CGTAGGCCTTGCCGAGGTCGGCGCCGCTCACGATGTAGGGCCGGAACTGCGCGTCGAACGCGATGCCCTTGTCCTTGTTGGCACCGAACAGCAGCGGCTGGCCGTGCGTCAGGTAGAGCAACCGCTCGTCGCGCACGTCCTTCTCGGTGAAGCCCTTGTAGGCGCCGTCGTTGAAGATGTTGCAGTTCTGGTAGATCTCCACGACCGCGGTGCCCTGGTGCGCACTGGCCTTGCAGATCACGTCCTCGAGGTGCTGGCCGAGGATGTCGACACCGCGCGCGACGAACGTACCACCGGCCCCGAGCGTCAGCGCGATCGGCGAGAACGGGTAGTCGATCGTGCCGAGCGGCGAACTCTTGGTCACCTTGCCCTGCTCGCTGGTCGGCGAGTACTGGCCCTTGGTCAACCCGTAGATGCGGTTGTTGAACATCAGGATCTTCAACCCGACGTTGCGCCGCATCGCGTGGATGAAGTGGTTGCCGCCGATCGACATCGCGTCGCCGTCGCCGGTGACGACCCACACGTCGAGCTCGGGATTGGACACCTTGACGCCCGTCGCGATCGCCGGCGCGCGGCCGTGGATCGTGTGGAAGCCGAAGGTCTCCATGTAGTACGGAAACCGCGAACTGCAGCCGATGCCGCTGATGATCACGGTCTCGTGCAATTGCTTGCCGAGCTTGGCGAAGGCGCCCTGCACCGCGTTCAGGATCGAGTAGTCGCCACATCCGGGGCACCACCGCACGTCCTGGTCGGTCTTGTAGTCCTTCTTCTGCATGACGGGACGATCGACACTGGTCACTTGCGCACCTCCTTCGCGACGTTGGCGAGCACCGAGTTCAGGTAGGACTCGAGCACGTGGCTCTTGAACGGCTGGCCGTCGACCTGGCTGTAGCTCTGCACGTCGACCAGGTACTTCGCGCGCAGCATCATCGCCAGCTGGCCCTTGTTGAGTTCCGGCAGCACGACCTTCTTGAAGCCCTTCATCAAGTCGAGCAGGTCGTTCGGCAGCGGGTTGAGGTGGCGCAGGAACGCGCAGCTGATCTTGTGCCCCATCTGCTGCAGGCGCTGCGTCGCCGCGGTGATGGCACCGCGCGGGCTGCCCCAGCCGAGCACGAGCACGTCGCCGGTGCGCGCCCCGAACGTCGCCAACGGCGGCAGGTCCTTGGCGATGTTGGCGACCTTCTGCGCGCGCGTGTCCACCATGTGCTGGTGGTTGTCGGCGTCGTAGCAGATGTTGCCGGTGACGTCCTGCTTCTCGAGGCCGCCGATGCGGTGCACGAGGCCCTTGGTGCCCGGCCGCGCCCACGGCCGCGCCAGCGTCTCGGGGTTGCGCTGGTAGGGCATGAACTTCTCACCGGCCTTGCCCTCCGGTGCGAACGTGACCGGGATCGCCGGCAGCTTGTCCGGGTCGGGCAACAGCCACGGCTCGCTGCCATTCGCGATGTAGCCATCGGACAGCACGATCACCGGCACCATGTACTTGGTGGCGATGCGCACGGCCTCGAAGCCGACCTCGAACGCGTCCGCCGGCGTCGACGCCGCGATCACGCACACCGGCGACTCGCCGTTGCGGCCGTACATGCACTGCAGCAGGTCGGCCTGCTGGGTCTTGGTCGGCATGCCGGTGCTGGGACCGGCGCGCTGCACGTTGAGCACGACCAACGGCAGCTCGGCCATCACCGCGAGACCGATCGCCTCGCTCTTCAGCGCGATGCCCGGCCCCGAGGTCGAGGTGACGCCGAGGCAGCCGGCGTAGGACGAACCGATCGCCGCCGCCACCGCCGCGATCTCGTCCTCGGCCTGGAACGTGATCACGCCGCGGTGCTTGTAGGTCGACAGCTGGTGCAGGATGTCGGAGGCCGGCGTGATCGGGTAGGTGCCGAGGAAGATCTGCAGGTTGGCCTTCTCGGCGCCGGCGACGACGCCGAGCGTGAGGGCCTGGTTGCCCATGATGTTGCGGTAGGTGCCGGGCTTCATCGCCGCCGGCGGCACGCGGTAGGCGGTCTGGAAGATCTCGACCGTCTCGGCGTAGGCGTGGCCCGCCTTCATCGCCATCAGGTTGGCCTCGACCAGCTCCGGCTTCTTCGCGAACTTCTGCGCAATCGCCTTCTCGGTCGGCGCCATCTCGCGGTGGAACATCCAGTAGAGGATGCCCAGCGCGTACATGTTCTTGCAGCGCTCGCGGCCGCGGTTGTCGAGCTTGCTGTTGGCCAGGGCCTCCAGCGTGCGCTTCTCCAGGTCGACCTCGATCACGCGGTAGCCCGCCAGCGAGCCGTCGGTGCGCGGGTCCTTGTCGTACTTCGCCTTCTTCAGGTCGAGCGCGCCGAACGACGCCGTGTTGAGCAGCAGGATGCCGTCCTTCTTGAGCTCCTTCAGGTGCACCTTCAGCGCCGCCGGATTCATCGCCACCAGCACGTCGGGCGCGTCGCCCGGCGTGTGGATGTCGAAGCTCGAGAACCGCAGCTGGAATGCGGACACGCCCGGCAGGGTGCCGGCGGGTGCCCGGATCTCGGCCGGGAAGTCCGGGAACGTCGCGATGTCGTTCCCCATCAAGGCCGTGGTGCGGGTGAACTGGTCACCGGTCAGCTGCATGCCGTCGCCGGAGTCCCCGGCGAAACGGATGACGACCTGGTCGATGTCCTGCAGGCCCTTGTCGAGGCCGGGCGTACTGGGGTTCGAAGTGCTCATTCGGGTCGGATTCGGGGGCGGCACTATAGCGAGCGCCTGCGGTCATGCGACGGCGGTTTTGCGCAACCTCGTTACGGTGTCCGGCAGGGCTCGATCGCCCAACAGCGACCGGCGTCGATCCGCCCGCGGGAACTGGTTCGGGGACCGTGCGGCTATCCTCCAGCGCATGGCCATTCCACCTCGGCTCGTCGCGTTCGCCATCGCCATCGCACCCGGCGTGGCCCAAGTACCTGCCCACGCGACGCTGCTCAACCCGGCCACGTTCCAGCTAGCACCGACCTTGCTGCAAGACGGCGACATCGTGCATGCCTTCGCGATCGGCAGCCCGTCCGGAGTGCTGCACGCGCGCTCGCTGGACGGTGGCCGAACCTGGCCGCTGCGCGAGCAACCGTTGGGGCCGTTCCTGGTGTCGTGGAGCAGCAACAACCCGCAGGCCGCCGTCCCCGTCGCGGCGCGGCCGGGCGAACTGCTCGTCGTCGT
The DNA here is from genome assembly GCA_016794485.1 of Planctomycetota bacterium. Lineage (GTDB taxonomy): Bacteria > Planctomycetota > UBA1135 > UBA1135 > UBA2386 > UBA2386. Next base: position 107 of record JAEUHV010000450.1, on the reverse strand, counting down.
CGACGAAAGCACGCAGGGACCGCTGCTGCTGCGCTCGACCGACGCCGGCACGACCTGGGCCGCGCCGATCCCGATCGCCGCCACCGTGGCCGGGCTGGCCCGCCGCT
>JAEUHV010000447.1 GCA_016794485.1 Planctomycetota bacterium | reverse complement strand
TGCCGGTGGCGCTGACGTCACCGTTGTGCGATTCGAGCTGGAGGGCCATCGTCGCCGGCACGCGCAGGATGAACCGGTAGTTGGGCGAACGGTTGTTCAGTTCGCCCACCGGGTGCTTGCCGAACAGGCGCAGCAGGTCGCCGTTCTCCTCGCGGCCGACCTCCATCAGGTTCAGGTTGGCGTCGGCCTCCGCTTGCGACGTGCCGCGCACCGACAATTCGGCGCGCAGGGCGATCTCGGTGGCATCGGGCGCGCCGGTGACCGTGATGCCGCCGTTGTGGCTCTCGCATTGCAGGCGCCGCAGCTGTCCGACCGGCAGTGAGAGCTCCACCACCTTGCTGGCCTGGTGGGTCGGGAAGACGCAGGCGGTTGCGAGGAGGGGAAGGGCGGCGAGTGGGAGGAGGCGCATGGGCTGGCGGAAGTGGCCGCCGCTACGGCGCGCCGGTCGCAGGATTTCGATCAGGGCAGCGGACGCGTCCAGTTGACCGCCAGGCTCGGGGGGGAAATGGACTCGTTGGTGAGGAAGCGCTTCACGGTCTGCGTGGCGCCCTCGTTGCCCTGCAGCAGCCAGCCATTGTTGGCGGTGCCGTTGACCCAGGCCTGCACGTCGGTCGTCAGGGATCCGGAGGTCGCATTGCCGGCAGCTTGCGGGACACTGATGGTCGTTGTCGCCGCGTTGAACGTGCCGCCAGCGGACGACCACGACACGCCCGTTGTGCGGTTGCTCCACGTCGCCCCGCCACCGGCGGTCGCGGTGCCGCCGCCGGCAGATCCGTTCGCGGTGCCCTCGACCCAGGATTGCGTCACCCGGTGGATGCCGAACGACTGCGACCCGTTCAGCAGCGGCGTGTCGTGCGTCAAGGTGAGCGCCGCCGAGTTGATCGTCGAGCTCGACGTGATCGACGACAGGTCGAAGCGCAGCAGCGCCCGGCGCGACAAGGCGCCAGCCGTGCCCAGCGTCTTGCCGGCGATCATGCGCGTGTTGGCGCCATTGCTGTTGCCGGTCGACTCCTCGTAGATCGTCGTGTCCGCGGACGGGTTGAACGTCGCCGACTCGGTGTCCGAGACGATCGTCAGCGTGCGCGTCGTCGAGCTGCTGCCGCCCGGGCCGGTCGCGACGAGCCGCACCACGAACGAACGCGTCGTCGAGGTCGTGTTCGCGAAGTTGCGCGACGGGCTGGTCGAGGTCGACGTCAGCGTTCCCGGATTGCCGACGAAGTCGAAGTCCCACGCGTAGCTGGTCGCCCCCGTCGACGTGTTGGTGAACGTCAGCGAGGTCGACTCGTAGGCCGAGAGGTTGTTGGTGCCGCCGCCGCCGCTCACGGTGAACCCGGCCGTCACCGGACTGTTCGCGGTGACCGACGCGGTCTCCGTGTCGACGCCGCCCGGGCCGGTCGCCGTCAGCGTGACCGTGTAGCTGCCACCGACCGTGTAGTTGTGCGTCGGGCTCGTCGACGTCGACGAGCCGCCGTCGCCGAAGTCCCACGAGTAGCTCGTGGCGCCGGTCGACGTGTTGGTGAACGTCACCACGAACGGCACCGTGCCCGACGACGGCGAGCGCGTGAACGACGCGACCACCGGCGTGAACGCTTCGACGAACGAGGTCTTGGTCTCGGTGTTCGAGCCCGACTCGTTGGTCACGGTGAGTTCGACTTCGTAGACGCCCGGCGTCGAGAACACGAACGTCGGGTTCTGCACGGTCGAGTCGACCGTGCCGTCGTTCTGGAAGTCCCACGCCCAGCTCGTCGGCGACTGCGTCGACGTGTCGGTGAAGGTCACCGACAGCGGCGCCACGCCGCTCGTGACCGAGGCCGTGAAGTCGGCGTCCGGCGTCGTCACCGCGGTGACCAGGCTCGCCTGCGTCGTCGAACCCTGGGTGAGCGCGTTGCTCGCCACGAGCCGCACCGAATACGTGCCCGCCGTGGTGTAGGTGTAGGTCGGGTTCTGCACGGTCGAATCGACGTTGCCGTCGTTGTCGAAGTCCCACTGCCACGCGGTTGGATTGCCGGTCGACGTGTCGGTGAACTGCACCGTGAGCGGGATCGCGCCGCGGGTCACGTCGACGTCGAAGTCGGCGAACACGCCGGACGTCTCGCTCAGGAACGACAGCACCAGGGTGGTCGAGTCCGAGGTGCCGAGGTTGGTCGCCGTCGTCGCGTAGGCGACGAAGCCGACTGGATACTCGGCGCTGGCGGTGCCGGTGAACGAACCGAGCATCGGGGCGGTCGACGCGCCGTTGGCGGACGCGCCCGACGTCGCCGTCATGCTGACGCGGAACGGCAGCACGCTGCCGTTCGCGATCGGCGGCACTTCGACCAGGAAAACGTCGGCGGCGTGGTTGAGATCACCGCTGCGCAGCACGTCGATGTTCGCCGCTTCGGATTCGAACGCGATCGTGTCGCCGCTCGCGGAGATCCACGGCGCGCGCGCCGAGCCATCGCCGATCACGGTGCCGACGGCCGACACTCGCTGGTTGAGCAACGTCGTGAAACCGGTCGAGGCGTCGAACAGGAAGACGTTGCTCGCCGCGACGAGGCCGGTCTCGAGGTTGGTCTTGGTCGATTCGAACGCGACCAGCGCGTCGCTGCCGTCGAGCTGGATGCTGGCGGCGCCGCACGCACCGCCCGTTCCCTCGGCCCCTGCGTCGGTGACGCTGGCGCGCGTCTTCGCGAACGGCGAAGCCCCGTCGACCCGCGCGAAGAACACGTCGCGCACCGCATTCGTGTCGCTCGCGATCAGGTCGCTCGCATCCGACTCGAACGCGACCGCGACGCCGGTGGCGTCGATCGCCGGGTTCACGCTGGTGCCGTTGCCGCCGCTGCCGGTTCCGCCGGTCTGGTGGCTGACGAGCAGCGTGGTGGTCGTGCCGATGCGGCGTACGTAGACGTCGGTGCCGGTGCCGTTGCCGTCGACGAACGCGCCCACCAGGTTCGACGCCGCCGACTGGAACGCGACCACGTCGCCGGTGCTGCCGCCGATTCGCGGGTTGCTCGAAGCACCGTCGCCGGCGGTGCTGAGGCCGTTGCGCGCGCTGACCAGCACGTTGCTGGCGACATACGCGAGGTTGAGGCCGCCCGCGGTGGGGACGCCCTGCGCATTCTCCTCGGCCCGCAACTGCAGGGTGACGCGGTAGACGTCGCTGGCGCCGTTGGCGTCGCCGGCGGTGAGGTCGCTGCCGGTCGATTCGAACACGACGAGCAGGGTGCCGATCGGATTGGTCGCCGCGGCGGTCACGGCGCTGGTCGGGTTGAACGAGCCGTTCGGCACCCACACGAGCTGCGGCTTGCCCGACGCACCGTTGCTGGCGGCAGTGCCGGAGCTGGCGCGGCTCACCAGGGTGACGTCGCGCACCGCGTCGGCGCACGAGACCACGCGGCCGCTGGCGATCCAGTCCTCGATCTCGGCGAGGAACCGGGCCGAACCACCCGGCACCGGCCGCGGCGTTCCATCGCGGTCCTCGGGCTCGTCGATGCCGTCGTGGTCGTCGTCGGCAACGGCGTTGCGGCCGCCGACGCCGGGCAGGATGCCGGAGTCGAGCGCCCACAGGACGCGCGCGTCGGTGCGGAAGTGTTCGAGGTCGCCGGCCGGGATGCGCGTGGCGCGATCGGCGAGCTGGGCCACCGTCTCGGTGCGCATGTCGAACGACACCGCCGGCGCCTGCCAGCCGTTCACGGGGAACGTGGTGCTGGTCACGTGGCACGGGGCGCAGGTCGCCGGATCGTTGTTCGGGAACGTCGGACCCGGCGCGGGACCGGCGTGGTAGGGGAACGCGTACTCGGTCGCGGTCTGGAACGCCGTCGTCGTCGGCGACTGCATGCTGTGGCAGGTGACGCAGCGCGGGTGGCGGAACTTGCCGGCCAGCGACTGGCTGAACGCGCGCGTCTCGATGCTCTGCGCCGAGATCGCGGCGACGAACACGTCGCTGCCGCCGTTCGTGTCGGTCACGGTGTCGCGGCTCAGGGCGGTGCCGAGGCCGTCGCCGTCGTTGGCCGCGGCCGCGGTGGCGAACCCGAGCAACACGACTTCGCGCTGCGCGGTGGCGCCGATCGCCGGGACGACGATGCCGGCCACCGCCGGGTTGGTCACCGGGCTCGTCGGCACGAGACCGAGGTCGATGCCGACGGGCAGGTTGCTGCTCGCGGCGGTGCCGTCACCGCCGGGGGTGGTCGGCCGGTTGTTGCCGATGCCCTTGGAGCAGGCGTTGAACCAGAGGACGAACGTGGCGAGGAAAAGCCCGAGGACGAGACGTGCCGGCATGCGGGCGGAGAGCCTATCGCGAAAGCGTCTCGGTAGCCTGATGCCCGAAGGGGCGAACTGCCGATGTCGTCGACAACTCGCGACCAGGGGACGGTGGCGCCCGTCCGCCGACGCCCCGATACTCCCCGGGCTTCCACGCCTCCGTTCCCGATGGCCCCGATGAAGAAGAAGACTCTCGTACTCTGCCTCGCAGTCGCCCTGGCCGCCCCGGCGTGCAAGTTCATCGCCGCACAGATCGTCGACTACACCGAGTCGTGGTCGAGCGGCATGCCGAAGAGCAAGGGCTCCCTCGCCGGCGGCCTGCAGAACGGCGACTGGGTCTTCTACTACGAGAACGGCAAGCCGCGCGCGAAGGGCCAGTACACCAACGACCGCCAGATCGGCCCGTGGACCTACTACTACGAGAACGGCGTCGTCGAGCGCACCGGTGCCTTCGACGACAAGGGCGTGCGCACCGGCGAGTGGACCCTGCAGTACCAGGACCAGACCCCGCAGGCGCGCGGCAGCTACATCGCCGACTTCGAGGACGGACCGTGGCAGTTCTTCGCCAAGGACGGCTCGCTCGAACGCGCCGGCGCCTACGACGCCGGCAAGCTGTCGGGCCCGTGGAGCTACTACTGGCCGGGCGGCAAGCTCAAGGCCGAAGGCATGTGCTTCCAGGGCCAGCGCATCGGCCCGTGGCGCGTCGTCGACGAACGCGGCCAGGAACGCGTGCAGGACTTCGGCGGCAAGCCTGGCGTGCAGATCGTGCGCGAGACCTGGCCGAATGGGACGACGCGACGCACCGGCGTGCGGTGGAACGGCGCGCCGGCCGGACGCTGGACCAGCTACCACGACACCGGCGCCGTGCGGTTCGCGTGCACCCTGAACGGCGCGGTTGCGTCGGGTGTGTTCGAGGCGCGCGATGCGGCCGGCAACGTCACGGCGCAAGGCGTGCTGACGAACGGTGCGTTCGCGCCGGGCAGCGTCGCCGTGCAGAACGGCCAGACGCGCCCGCTGACGGGTCCCTTGCCCGCTGCCGGCGGCGAACCGTGGGCCGCGGCCGAAGCGCTCGCGGCGATGGCGCCCGAAGCCGCGGTGGCCCTGTTCGTGGCCGAAGCCGGCAGTGCGGTCGCCGAAACTGCGGTCGTCGCGAAGATCACCGAGACCACCACGCCGCCGCCGCCGCCCACCGCCGAGACTGCCGCCGTCGTGCAGGGCATCGACGACGGCCCGACGCGCGCCGCGGCACCGATGCAGCCCGACCTGTCGGTGAAGCAGCGGCAGGAGATGAAGGACTACGTCGCCGAGTACACCGACGGCCCGAAGCCCGGCGGCGGCTCGCTGCTCGACAAGTACCGCGTCAGCACGCCCGGTGCACCGGCGCGCACGATCAAGGACGGCGAACTCCAGGAGTGGTACGGCAAGCCGATGCCGTTCCAGACGATGAAGGGCGTCGACGGCAAGGACGTCGACCTCGGCCAGTACCGCGGCAAGAAGCAGGTGATGGTCGTCGTGCTGCGCGGCTTCCTCGGCGAAGTGTGCGCGTATTGCGTGGCGCAGACCAAGGCGCTGTCGCAGCAACGCGAGAAGCTCGAACAGCTCGGCGTCGAGGTGCTCGTCATCTATCCGGGCGCCAAGGAGAACGAGGCGTCGTTCGAGCAGGCCTACAAGATGACGTTCAACGAGGGCGGCCCGCCCTACCGCGTCTTCTACGACCCCAACCTCGAACTGGTGAAGCAGCTCGGCATCGACGGCGACCTCGCCAAGCCGTCGACGATCATCGTCGACAAGGAAGGCATGATCCGGTTCTTCTACAAGGGCGAGCACAAGGCCGACCGGCCGGCGGCGAAGAAGCTGCTCGAGATCATCGAGGGCATGCAGAAGTGAGTCGCACCGACCCCGAAGGCAACAAGAAGCGCAACCCGGACGGCACCCAGGCCTGGCAGCCGGAGGCGGAGCGGCCGTTCGTCGACCCGAGCCTGCCGAAGATCCCGGGCATCACGCTGCACCACGAGATCGCGCGTGGCGGCATGGGTGTCGTCTACGCCGGGCGCCAGGACTTCCTCGACCGGCGCGTCGCCGTGAAGCTGCTGTCGGTCGAACTCGGCGGCGAGTCGTTCGTGCAGCGGTTCCAGCGCGAAGCCAAGATCCTCGCCGGCATCAAGCATCCCAACATCGTCGCCTGCCACATGGCCGGGCAGACGGACGACGGGCAGTCGTACCTGGTGATGGAGTTCATCGACGGCCCGAGCCTGAAGAAGTGGATCGGCGACAACGGGGCGGTGCCGGTGCGGGCGGCGCTGCGCGCGACGCGCGCCGTGGCGCAGGCCCTCGGCCACGCGCACACGCTCGGCATCATCCACCGCGACGTCAAACCCGAGAACATCCTGCTCGAGACGGTGACGTCGACCGCGCTCGACCTGTCGTTCCCGTTCACGCCGAAGGTCGTCGACCTCGGCCTCGCGCGCGCCAACTCGGGCAACGCCGCGTTCGGACTCACCTCGCCGGGCTCGGTGATGGGCACGCCGGCGACGATGTCGCCGGAGCAGTTCGACGACCCCGATTCGGTCGATTTCCGCAGCGACATCTACGGGCTCGGCTGCGCCCTGTTCGAGATGCTGGTCGGCCAGCCGGCGTTCCGCGCCAAGAAGCTGACCGACATCGTCACCGCGAAGCGCGCCCGCACCGCACCGGACCCGAGCGTCGAGAACCCGAACGTGCCGCCCGAGGTCGCCGTGCTCGTGCAGAGCATGCTGGCACCCGATCGCGAGCAGCGGCCGGACAGCTACAAGGCGCTCGACGAGAAGCTCGACGAGCTGCTGCAGACGATTCCCGACGCGCCGACGCCGCGCGTGGTCGGCGAGGAGACGGGGCAGACGATCATCGCCAAGCCGAGCCAGCTGCGGTCGAAGTCGAAGCCGCCGAAGCCCGGCACGCAGCCGCCGAAGAGCCAGGCGCCGGCGAACCCGCCGGCGAACAACGACAAGTCGGGGCCCGGGCTGCTGCGCACCGCGGAGATCAACTTCCTGGCCGAAGGGCTCGGCGGTGACGTGGGGCCGGCGAATGCGCCGCCGGCGTTCCGCGACGACGACTTCGCCGGCGCCGGTCCAGGCGGTTCGTCGCCGAAGGCCGGCACAGTGCCGCCTGCGGCTGGTCCCGCGCCCGCGCCCGCGGTCGCACCGAGCGCCGTGGCCGAGCTGCCGAAGAAGAAGGGTGGCGTCGTCGCGGTCGTCGCCGTACTCGCCGTTGCCGCCGCCGGTGGCGGCTATTGGATGTCGCGTCCGGCCGACGAACCCGCCAAGCCGGGTCTGGGCACCGGCGGCGACAAGCCGGTCGTCGACGGTACCGACAAACCGAAGCCGCCGCCGCCGGTGAACAAGCCGCCGACGCTCGCGATCAAGGAAGCCGATCGGCAGAAGCAGAAGGTCGGCAAGTCGTTCACGCTGGGTGCGGAGGCCAGTGACCCGGAAGGCAAGTCGCTGCAGTTCCGCTGGATCCTGCCCGACGGCGACCTCGTGTCGGTGAAGGGCGCGACCAACGTCGACACGCTGCGCCTGCAGATCGACGAAGGCCTGCCCGGACTCGAGATCCCGATCACCTGCGAGGTGAGCGACGGAACCAACACGGAGAAGCGCACCCACACGGTCGTCGTCGACGAAATGGCGTGGCAGACGCCGTTGGTCGGGTTCGAAGCGAAGGAGGAATGGCGGCGCGACGACCGGTCGCGGTGGGCGCCGAGGACCGATCCCGGCGACTTCGCGGTCTCGTGCGCAGCCGGCTTCGCCAGCCATCGGATGAGCTCCGAACTGCCGGCCGAGACGTACTGGGAATGGGCCGGCTCGCTCGAATCGCGCAACGACAACGTGAAGGACAAGGAGACGCCGTTCGCCAAGGTGAGCGTGCAATTCCAGTTCGCCGACACCGGCTACGAGATCCTGTGCCAACGCAGTGGTGAGGAGGGTGTCGAGTGGTCGATCGAGGCGCGCGAACTGCTGCGCTCCGGTGACAAGTGGGAGCCGCGCGCCATCGTCGGCGCGAAGCCCGTCCGGTGGACGGAGCCCCAGGACACCGACGACGAGTTCCGCGCCTGGTTCTCGGTGCAGCGGCGCGCCGGCAAGCTCGTGGTGCGCCTGGGCGAGGCCCGGAAGCCCGTGGACCAGAGCAAGCCGGAGATCGTCTCGCCCGCCGCCGACGTGATCGAGATGGCCCTGCCCGCGAACACCGAAGGCGGCACGATCCAGCTGGTCGTCGACCAGGGCATCGGGCGCTTCCGTCTCAAGTACCGTTGATCGAGCCAAACCGATGACCTCGATTCTGCGCGGCGTCGCGAGTGTGCTGCTCGGAGCGTTGCTGCTGACCGCGCAGGACCGTGCCGACGACAAAGTCGTGCGCGTGTTCGTGTTCGCCGGCCAGTCGAACATGGTCGGTTCCGATTCGCGGGTCGCCCACGTCGAGCGCTTCCCGCCGTTCGCCGACGCGACGGAGGAACTGCCGAAGGTCCGGTTCTGGTACGTGCTCGGCCGCGAAGACAAGGAGAGCTCGAACGGCTGGGTGCCGCTGCGTCCGGTCGGCACCGTGGTCGGACCCGAGCTCACGTTCGCACGCGAAGTGCTGCGCCACGCGAAGGCGCCCGTGGCGATCGTCAAGGTCGCGGCCGGCGGCACGGCCCTCGCCCCCGACTGGAACCCCGACCAGCCGAGCGGCTTCCAGCTCTACCCGCTGGCGTTGGCGACCGTGCGCGCGGCGCTCGCGGACCTCGACGGCAAACGCGTGAAATGGCGCCTCGAAGGCTTCGTCTGGCACCAGGGCGAGAACGACATGTTCGACGACGCGACGCGCAAGGCGTACGCCGCGAACCTGACGAACTTCATCGCCTGCTGGCGGCGCGACCTGAAGGCCCCGCAGCTGCGGTTCTACCTCGGCGAGCTGTGCACCAAGACGATCTGGGGCATGGACAACCGCATGCCGATGCACGGCATCGAATCCGCACAGCGCGCCGTCGCCGAGCAGGATCCGCTCGTCGACTACGTCGCGACTTCGCACGTGGGCGTCGAGAGCGGCGGCGACGCCGGGCTGCACTACCACTACGGCACGCTCGGCCAGCTCGAACACGGCGTCAACCATGCGCGCGCCTACCTGCAGACGATCGGTGCGTGGCAGCCGCCGGTGCGGTCGCTGCAGCGCTGGCCGTACGCGGCGAAGGCGCCGATCGATCTCTACGTGCTGGCCGGGCACCGCAACATGGAAGGCGAACGCGCCTTCGTGCAGCAACTCGCGGCGCTGCCGAGCGGCAAGGCGCTGGCCGGTGACCAGGCGGGCATCGCGTTCGCGCACGTGACGGGCGGTGGTGCCGCGCGTTCGGCCGGCTTCGAACCGCTCGGGCCCGCCGGCCTCTACGACACGTTCGGGCCCGAACTCAGCTTCGGCCGCGCGCTCGCGAAGGGCGGGCACGCACCGTTCGCACTCGCCAAGTTCACCCACAGCGGCGCGCAGATCGTCGACTTCACGCCGAACGGCAGCGAGGCGACGACGCGCAACCTGTATCCGGCTTGGCTCGCGTTCGTGCGCGAGACGATCGAAGCACTCGAGCAGAAGGGGCACACGGTGCGGCTCGCAGGCGTCGTCTACCACCTCGGCGAGAACGACATGGCGTTCGGTCCCTACCGCAGGAAGGCGATCGACCATCTCGGCGAGTGGATCGCGGCGTCACGGCGCGACCTGGGCCTGCCGAAGCTGCGGTGGTTCGTGGGCCAGCAGACGCCGCCGGACCAGGACGGGCTCGCCAAGATCGACGTGGTCGCTGCGATGCGCAAACTCGCTGCCGCGGATCCCGACGTCGTGCACGTCGAAGCGTTCGCGCCGCCGCCGCAGCGGGAGCAGCTCGTGTTCGACACCGCGGGCGTCGTCTGGCTCGGCGAACGGCTCGCCGAAGCAGTGCTGAAGAAGCGGTCCTGAACTCCGGGCCGGCGCGATCAGAACACCCAGCCGACGCCGAGCGAGAACCAGATCGGATCGTCGTCGATGCCGAGGTCGGTGAACCACTCGTCGATGTCGTCGTCGACGATCAGCGAGCCGTGCACGCCGGCACGCAGCGTCGTGCGGTCGTCGTACTGGTAGCGCAGCACCAGCTCGCCGCGCAGGTCCGCGACGCCGGGCTCGTCGAACCCGTACATCCACGCCGACTGCGCCTCGGACACGTAGCCGATCGAGCCGTCGAGGTCGATCGCCCACTTGTCGCCGAGCGGGATGTCCTCGGCCATGCCGGCGCGGTAGTAGGCGCCGCGCACCTCGTCGAAGTCGTAGTGCACCGCGACGTACGGGTTCGCCTCGAGCACGTTCATGCTGGCCAGCAGGAACAGCTCCGTCGTGCCGCCGCGTTCGCCGTTCTGGAACTCGGTCCCGTTCGGCAGGTTGTAGCTGTGGATGCCGCCGCGCAGCGTCAGGTCGCCGAACGTGCGTTGGTACGAGCCGAGCATCTCGATCTGGGTGAAGCGCCCGGCGTGGCCGTCGGGAAACCACGAGTCGCCGTTCTGGTCACTCAGCTCCATCGCCCCTTCGGCCTCGACCTGGATGCGGTCGGTCGGGCCGAACGTCGTCGGCAGCGCGACCGACATCTTCGACTGCAGCACCGCGTCGTCGACGAGGGTCATGCCGCGGTGCACGAACTTGGATGCGAGCGTGGCGCCGAATCCGACATTGGGTGCGGCCTTTTCGGGCACGATGCAGCCCGCAGCGACGAGAGGGACGAGAGCGAGCGAGCAAGCGAGACGACGCGGCATGAGCCTCCGGAGAACGGCGTATTGCGGACGGGAGTGTCGAGTCGCGCGCCGGGGATTGCAACGACGCAGGTGGCTGCTGGATGCTGCGCCGCCGTGTCCGCTCGCCGTCATCGCCCGACGTTCGCTTGGTTTCCCCTGGTCGCGACGGCATCTCTCGCCGCGTGTGCCGGCACCGAGGTGACGACGCAGTTCGGCTGGGCGCGCAGCGAACTCGGCGGCGATCTGGCCCTCTCTGAATCGGAAACGGCCGCAACGGTGCAGGACGTGGGCTCCGCCTTCGGCCTCGGCGATGCGCACGGTTCGCCGTTCGCGCGTGTCGTCGCCGCGCGCGACGGTTTCGTGTTCAGTGCATCGGGGTTCTGGTTGCGCGATTCGGGTGCTGGCGTGCTCGCCGAATCGTTCGGTGGCCTGCCTGCGGCGACGCCGGTGACCAGCGACATCGAACTCGGCGTGGTCCAGCTCGCGGGCGCGTACGAGTTCGCGCTCGGCCCGGTGACGCTTGCGCCCGGGCTCGCCTTCGACGTGTTCGCGCTCGACTTCCGCGTCGAGGAGTCGCCGGGCAATCGCGAGGAGATCGACGAGATCCTCGGCCTGCCGTTGCCGTTCGTGCGGGCCGAGTTGCCGACGCCGTTGCACGGTCTGCGTGCGATCGGCGAGGTGGGCTGGCTCGACCTCGGCCTGCTCGGCGGCGACGACCAGCGCTTCCTCGACCTGCACGCGCAGCTCGAATGGCACCCCGGCGGCCAGGGCCACTTCTTCGCCGGCTACCGTCGGCTGCAGGTCGATGCCGAGGGCGATTCCGCGCCCGACACGGTACTGCTCGACCTGTACCTGCACGGTTGGTTCGTCGGCGTCGGCTTCTCCTTCTGAGGCGCCGCGACTGGCGGGAACGGAGCCCGGGCTCCATGCTTCCGCCTCCGTCATGAACAAGTTCGCCGCACTGCTGTTCGTAGCCCTGCCCATGATTCCCGCTTGCCGCGGCGCCTCCTACCGCGCCGAGGTCGGCCCCTACTTCGCCCAGGCTCGCGGTGACGTCGCGCTGCAGAACGCCGGTGGCACGCTGCAGCTCGGCCAGAACCAGCAGGACCTCGAACGCAATCTCGGGCTCGGCGACAACGAGGTTTCGCCGTACGTGCGGTTGCAGGCCGACAAGGACAAACACCGCGTGCGGTTGCACGGCTTCGGCGTCGAAGAGGACGGCTCGGGCGTGCTCACCAGCGACTACGGCGGCATCGTCGCGGGTGCGTCGGTGCAGACGAACATGGACCTGTACTCGATCGCCGCGAGCTGGTCGTACCAGGTGTGGCGCGGCGAGAACTACCGCGTCGGGCTCGGTGGCCAGGCCGGGTTCTATTCGCTCGACGTCGCGGCGCGTTCGGCCGTCGGCCGCGAAGAAGTCACGACGAGCGTGCTGGTGCCGATGCCGTTCGTCGAGGCCGAGTGGATGTGGCGCGACTTCACCGTCGGCGCCAACGCGGCGCTGATGTCCGCCGACCTCGGCGACGCGAGCGGTCGCTACCTCGATCTCGAGGGCTACGGGCGCTGGCAGATCGGCAAGGACTTCGACGTGTTCGCCGGCTACCGCTACTTCGTGCTCGACGGCTACGGCGAGGCCTCGTCGCGCGAGTTCGACGCCGACGTCGACGTGCACGGCTGGTTCTTCGGTGCCGGCGTGAAGTTCTGAGGCGACGCCGCAGGAGGACGGGTGCCGTCGGTCAGGGCCGGGGCGCGGTGCGGATGGCGCTCGCGGCCGCTGCGCGCAGGCGCCGTTCCCAGTCGGCAACCGAGCCCTCGGGACCGAGCCGTTCGAGGTCGTCGAGCGACAGGCGTACCGAGACGTCGGGCACCACGCCGCCCGACTGCAGCCCGACTCCGGTGCGGTCGACGATGCGCATCGAGCCAAACCGCAGCACGCCGCCGTCGGGCCCGTGCACTTCCTGGATCGCCGCTTCCGCGCCGGCCGTGCGTTCGCCGACCACGAGGGCGCCCGCGTGCCGCTGCAACACCCGGGCGGCGTGTTCGGCGGCGCTGCCGGTGAGCGCGCTGGTCAGCACTACGAGCGGGCGCGTGAATCGCGGCGGGCGCGGATGCCACTCGCTGCGCACGAACATCTCGACGTCGAACAGGCCGAACCAGGTCGAGGTCGGATGCGCCGGCACCAGCACCAGGTCGATCGGCTCGGGCAGGAACCGTTCGACGAGCTGCTGGGCGCGCAACCAGCGACCGCCGAGGTTGCTGCGCAGGTCGAGCACGAGGGCGTCGCCGTTGCTGGCGGCGTCGATGCGCTCGTCGATCTGTGCCATGTCGAGTTCGTCGTCGAGCGTGTGGATCGCGAGCCATGGGAACGGCGCGTACGTGCGCGCTTCCCACAGCAGGCCTTGGGCGTCGAGATGGCCCAATGGGCTGGTGCGGCGCTTCGTGCCCGCCGGCGGCCGCCGCATCACGTGCCGCGTCACCACGCCGTTGCGCCAGCGCAGTTGCAGTTCGACCGGGGCGTCGGGCGGGCCGAGCAGCAGGTTGCCGACGAGCGACAGCACCACCGGGAAACCCTCGACCCGCCACAGCTCGGGATAGATCGCTTCGTCGGGCACGCCTTCGGGCGGCGTCGGCGCGGCGCCGGCCGGCCACTGCACGACGTGCAGGCGCCCTTCGATCGGCAGCACGCGGAATGCGGGCTCGTCGAGCAGCGACGTCGGCGCCGTCCCGTCGGCGGCGAAGCGTTCGGCCGGCACGGTGAACGACACGTGCGGGTCGGCGAGCTCGGACAGCATGCCGGTGAGCAGGTGGTAGAACTCGTCTGGTGCGCGCGCGAACGGCACGGCACCGCGGTAGCGCTGGCGCAGTTCGTCCCAATCGACCTGGCGGCCGAACATCGGGTAGTCGTCTGCCAGCGGCTGCCAATAGGCGTCGAACGTGTCGAGCCGTTCACTCTCGTCGTGCGTGAGTCCGGCGAGGCCCGTGCAGGCACTTCCGAGCAGCGCCGCGCACAGGATCGCGATGGCGGCTCGACGTCGGCACGAGCGAGGTGCTGGCACCGGCGCAACGTTGCGCGAGGTCGGCGGTGCGGTCAACCACCGGTCACGGCATCGTGAGCAGCGCGCGGGCCAGCAGCCCTCTTCCGGCTTCGGAGCGGGCGAACGCGAGGAAGTCGGCGGCGATGCCTGACGGCGGTCCCGAGGTCACCAGGGTCACCGGCATGCCGTACGGATACGTCGCGTACTGGAACGCCTCGATCGTCGGCGGACTCCAGTCGATCGCGACCAGCTTCTGCCCGTCGACACGCGGTTCGCCGTTCAGGCACACGATGCCGATGGCGCCCGGTTCGCGCAGCAGCTGGTCGACGACGTGGCGCTCGCTGGCGACGCCCAGGCACGTCGGGGCGAACGGATCGCCGGGGATCAGCACCCGCGCCGCGCGTTCGGCCAGACCCTTGGCACTCGGCACGAGCGGCACGATCGCACCGCCAGCCATGCCGAGCTGCGCCCAGGTCGTGACCTGGCCCGTGAAGATCTGCCGCACCTGCGTGTGCGTCAGCGACCGCACCGCCGACTGCGGCGCCACCGACAGAGCGAACAGTTCGACGCCGAGCCTGGTGCCGCGCAGCCCCGACTGCTGGTCGCGTGCGGAGAGGTTGCCGCCGATGACGGCGAAGTCGGCCCGACCCAACTGCATCAGTTCAACGGCGTCGCGGTCGGTCGCGACCACCGGTACCCCGTCGACACCGTCGCGGCTCGAGGTGAAGGTGCGCGCGAAGCGCTGGTCGACGACGTGTTCGGCGGAACGGCCGACGACGATCGCCGCGCTGCGCCGTTCCGCCGGAGTGGGTGCTGCGCGCAGTTCCACCGCCGGCGCGGGCATCGCCGCCGCCGGCAGGTAGGCGACCTGCACGACCGAGGCGACGTAGGGTCCACCCGGTTCCTGGGCTGCCGGTTGCGCCGCCTGGGGGATCGGATCCCCGTCCCCCAAACACGCTGCCAGCAGGCTGCTGCAGCACAGAACGATCAGGCCGCGCGCGGCCGGTGGCTGGTTGTTCCCCACGTCTCTCCTCCGATGCCGCGCTATCGGGCAGTCCGTCCGGGACGTGTCGAAGGTCGCGACAGCGACGCGCCAAGACGCCGATGGGGCCGGGGCGTGCGGTTGAGACAATGTCCCAACGCGTTCTCAAGCAGGCTTTTGGGAACGGCTGCGCGACTGCTGCCGGCGTCGGGCGGCGCCTTGGGCCAAATTGGCACGGTTGACCGGCCAAGATTGGCCGGTACATCCGCCGCATGCCCGTCCTGCTCCCCGAGATCGATCGCACGGCGCCGTTGCCGCTGGCGACCCAGATCGCCGGCTTCTACCGCCGCGCGATCGAGGATGGGCGCATGCGGACGGGTGACCGGCTGCCGCCGATCCGGACCATCGCCGAAGCCTGCGACGTGACCCGCGCGACGGTGCAGGACGCCTACCGTCGTCTCGCTGCCGAGGACCTCGTTGCCGGCACCGTCGGCCGGGGCACCGTCGTGTTGGCGCAGGCCTCAGCGACCAGCTCGAGCGACGCTGCGCGGCCGCTCAGTCCGTACGCCGAAGCCGCGCTGTTGCGGTCGCAGGAGATGTCCGGTGCACCGCCGTTGCCACCAGGCCGCGCGCTGGTCGCGAACTTCGCCGAGCTGGCGCCGGACGGCGCGCGGTTCCCCGTCGCGGAGTGGCAGGCGGCCATGGACACGGTGCTGCAGCAGCGCGGTGCGTCGGTGCTCGGCTATGGGCACGCGACGAACGGCCTGCCCGACCTGCGTGCACTGCTCGCCGAACGCACGCGCGAAGTCGACGCGGCGATCACCGCCGACGACCTGCTCGTGACCGCGGGCGCGCAGCAGGCCCTCGACCTCGTGCTGCGCACGTTCTGTGCGCCGGGCGACGCGGTCGTGCTGACGTCGCAGTCGTACCACCAGATGCACGGCCTGCTGCGGGCACACGGTCTGCAGTCGATCGGGGTGCCGTTCAGCGAGAACGGCATCGACCTCGACGTGCTCGAACGGGCGCTGCGCCGGCAACGCGTGCGGCTCGTCTACCTGATGCCGACGTTCCACAACCCGACCGGCCGTTCCCTGGACGAACGGCAGCGGCACGCGTTGATGGACGTGGTCGCGCGCACCGGGGTGCCGGTGGTCGAGGACGAGTACCAGTGTTCGCTGCGCGTGCGCGGGGAACCGCCGCCCACGCTGCGTTCGCTCGATCCGCGCGGCCTCACGGTCACGGTGTTCACCGCCAGCAAGGACCTGTTCCCGGCGCTGCGCATCGGCTGGATCGCCGGCGGCAGCGGCTTGCTGCAGCCGATGGCAGCGGTGAAGCGGTTCATGGACCTCGAGACCAGTGCGCTGCTGCAGGCGGCCCTGGTCGAGTTCCTGCGCGCCGGCCACTTCGACCGCTATCTCGGTGCGTTGCGCGCCGAACTGCGCGTGCGCCACGACGCGCTGCAGCGCGCCTGCCGCCAGCACCTGCCGCCGGGCAGCACCATCACGGCTCCCGACGGCGGCTACGTCGCGTGGCTCGAATTGCCGAAACCCGGACAAGGCGATCGCCTCGCCGAGCTCGCGGTCGAACGCGGCGTGCGGGTCGTGCCCGGCCGCGTGTTCGACCTGCACGGCGCCCCGTCGCGCGGCGTGCGGTTGTCGTTGACCCGCGCCGACCGCACCCAGATCGAAGCCGGCATCGCCGTGCTCGCCACTTGTGCCCGCGAACTGCTCGCCAGCCCGGCGGCCGCTCGCCCATTCCTCTGAGCACCTCCCTTCCTCCCATGACCGACAAGCATCCCATCAAGAAGATCCCCGGCTTCACCGCCGAAGAAGTCGTCAGCAAGATCGGTTTCTGCGAACAGCTCAAAGGCGGCGTCATCATGGACGTCGTCAATCCGGAGCAGGCTCGCATCGCCGAAGAGGCCGGCGCCTGTGCGGTGATGGCGCTCGAACGCGTTCCTGCCGACATCAGGAAGCACGGCGGCGTCGCGCGCAGCAGCGATCCCGAGATGATCATCGGCATCCAGAAGGCGGTCAGCATCCCGGTGATGGCCAAGGTGCGCATCGGCCACTTCGTCGAGGCGCAGATGCTCGAGTCGATGGAAGTCGACTGCATCGACGAGAGCGAAGTGCTCACGCCCGCCGACGAGCAGTTCCAGATCGACAAGCGCGTGTTCAAGACGCCGTTCGTGTGCGGCTGCCGCGATCTCGGCGAAGCGCTGCGTCGCATCCACGAAGGCGCCGCGATGATCCGCACCAAGGGCGAGGCCGGCACCGGCAACGTCGTCGAGGCGGTGCGCCACATGCGCGCGTTGATGTCGCAGATCCGCGAGCTGCGCGGCCTCGAGGACAAGCAGCTCGAGAAGAAGGCGATCGAACTGCGCGTGCCGTGCGAACTGGTCGCCTGGGTCGCCGAGAGCCAGAAGCTGCCGGTGCCGAACTTCTCGGCCGGCGGCGTCGCCACGCCCGCGGACGCGGCGTTGATGATGCAGCTCGGTGCCGAGGCGGTGTTCGTCGGCTCGGGCATCTTCAAGTCGGGCGATCCGGCGAAGCGCGCGCGCGCGATCGTGCGCGCGGTCACGCACTTCGAGGATCCGAAGGTGCTGGTCGAGGTCAGCAAGGGCCTCGGCGAGCCGATGGTCGGCATCGACATCAACACGCTGCCCGCGCAGGAGCGCCTCGCCGGCCGTGGCATCTGAAGCCGGTGGAGCGCCGCTGGTCGGCGTGCTGGCGCTGCAGGGCGACTTCCTCGACCACGAGGCGGCCCTGCAGGCGCAGGGCTTGCGCACGCGCCAGGTGCGCGCGGCACGCGACCTCCAGGGGTTGCACGCGATCGTGCTGCCCGGCGGCGAGAGCACGACGATGCTGACGTTGCTCGACGTCGAGGAACTGTGGCAGCCGCTCGGCGACACCCTGCGCAGCGGCATTCCGGTGTTGGCGACGTGCGCCGGCATGATCCTGTTGGCGCAGAAGGTCGAGAATCCGAGCCAGCGCAGCTACGGCATGCTGCCGATCACCGTGGTGCGCAACGGCTACGGCCGGCAGCTGCACAGCGGCACGTTCCGGCTCGAGTCCGACGTGTTGCCGAAGGACACGACGGGAACGTTCATCCGCGCGCCGCGCATCACCGCGGTCGGGCCCGGTGTCGACGTGCTCGCGCGCCGCGGCGCCGATCCGGTGCTGGTGCAGCACGGGCCGCTGCTCGCCGCGTGTTTCCATCCCGAACTGCAGCCGGGGTCGCATCCGGTGGTCGAACGCTTCGCGGCGATGGTGCGCAAGCACGCGGTCGCCGGGGTAGGACTCTGAAATGACGATCCGCTACGCCATGGAACCCGAACTCGGCGTCGACGAGTTCGTCGACGTGCTGCGCCGCAGCACGTTGGCCGAACGGCGTCCGGTCGACGACCTCGAGCGCATCGCCGGCATGCTCGAGAACGCGTCGGTGGTCGTCACCGCCCGCGACGAAACCGGCCTGCTCGTCGGCGTGTCCCGGGCGATCAGCGACTTCCACTACTGCACCTACCTGTCCGATCTGGCGGTGGACCGCGCGTTCCAGCGGCAAGGCATCGGCAAGGAACTGGTCACGCGCACGCACATCGCCGGCGGCTTCCACACCTCGCTGATCCTGCTGGCCGCCCCGGCCGCGGCTTCGTACTACCCGCACATCGGCATGCAGCCGCACGGCTCGTGCTGGATCGTGCCGCGGCGGTAGTCACCCAGGTTGCCGTTCGCCGCAAAGGCACGATTCTGCCGGCGATACGGGTGGCGCCCGGTTGCAGCCGCGCAATCGCGAACGATCGCCGCCACACGGGTGATCGCATCCGGATGACCTGGGCAACATGACCATCTCCAGCCTCCGCCTTCTCACCATCGGGGCCGCCTTCGCGGCCGGTGCCATCGCCCAGAACGACGCTTGCAGCGGCGCCATCGCCCTCCTGCCGGGCAGCAACGGCCCGTTCTCGAATGTCGGCTCCACGCTGTCGGCTCCGGCCTGGCCGTGCGGCAGCATTGCCAACGACGTGTGGTTCACCTTCCAGGCGGCGGCCAACGGCACCGTCACGGTCGACACCTGTGGCGCCTCGATCGACACCGTGCTGCAGGTGTTCCAAGGCAGCTGCAACTCGCTGGTGAGCATCGGCTGCAACGACGATGGTTGCGGCACGGCTTCGACCCTGACCTTCCCGGTGGTGGGATACGACGTCTACAAGGTGCGTGTGGCCGGGTACGGCGGCGTGACGGGGTCGTTCCCGGTGCGTCTGCAAGGACCGGTGATCGGCAGCTACCAGGCGTACAACGTGGTCAACGGCCTTGGCTGCATCCGCAACCCGGCTTCGTTCTACGAGCAGTTCCCCGGCCCAACGGTCGACCTGAGCAACTCGTCGATCACGATGATCCCGTCCGGCGGCGGCTACTTCGTGACCCAGAGCACCCCGACGTTCCATGCACCTTCGGCCGCCGCGATCGTGCTGCCGCTCGGCGACGACAACTCGGTGTCGGTGCCGTTGGCTTCGCCGCTCGCCTATCCGGGTGGCACGACCTCGGTCCTGGACGTGTGTTCGAATGGTTTCGTGGCGATGGCGACGGGCAACTCTCCGACCACGCTGTCGGGCCCCGGCATGATCAACCAGCCGGCCACTGCGTACTTCGTCACCTCCGACTACGACCCGTCGATCCTGTTCGGCGGTCGCGTGAAGTACGAATTGGTCGCCGGCAAGCACTGCGTGACGTGGGACGGCGTGTGGGCGTTCGCCGGCAATGCGAGTACGGCCCGCACCTTCCAGATCCAGTTCGACACCACGAACGGCAACGTCCACTACGTGTTCCAGGGGCTCAACACCGTGAACGGCCTCGCGGTCGGCTACTCGCCGGGTGGTAGCAGCTACGACAACGGCTCGATGGACATCTCGGCCGCAGTGACGTCGTCGTTCCAGCTGCCCGCGGTCGACGGCCTGCCGCTCACGGTCACGCCAGTGACGCGCCCGATCGTCGGTGGCACCTGGACGATGGATGTCACCAACTTCCCGGCGACCAGCGCGATCGGCTTCGACATCATCGGGCTGAGCGATCCGGGCATCGACGATCTGGTTGCGATCGGCATGCCTGGCTGCAGCCTGCGTTCGTCGCTGGACGTGCTGAGCTCGTGGGCGCCGGGCGGCGCCGCGCACAGCTACTCGATCGGCATCCCGCCGATCCCGGCCCTGATCGGCCAGCAGATCCACACCTCGTCGGCGGTGTTCGTGCCGGGCATCAACGCCTTCGGCGCGATCACCGGCAACGGGGTCACCGGCCACATGGGCGACTGGTGAGACGAAGTCGGTGTCGGGTCGCCGTTGCCGACGAGCCGCGATCTGGCTACCGCTGCAGCATCCGGAGAAGTTCGCCGGGCCCGATCACCGTGACGGGCAGTCCATCCTGGGTGCGTTCGTAGCTTCTGCCGTCGAGTGGACTGACGACGAAGTTGCGCCCCTTCGGATGGTTGGCGCGGAACGCAGCCAGGTCGCGCGTCCGGAACTCCTGCGGTCTTCCGCCCGCAGGCGATCCCAGCCGGGCGCGTGGCAGACGAAACCGGTGTCCGTAAAGTCTGGTTTCGGCCGTCCGGGGAGCGCCGAAGCCCCGTCTTCGCCCCTGCGCCCGTTGCCTCGGCGGATTCGGTGCCTACTCTGCTCCGCCCCATGCCTGATCCGCTCCGCGTCGTCTCGTTCGGCCTCGGCCCGATCGGCCTCGCCGCCGCCCGCCTCGCCTTGCAGAAGACCAGCATCCAGCTCGTCGGCGCCATCGACATCGATGCGGCCAAGGTCGGCAAGGACCTCGGCGAGCTGCTCGAACTCGGCAAGCAGACCGGTGTTGTCGTCGAACGCGACGCCGAGGCGGCCCTGAAGCGCCTGCAGCCCGACGTGATGCTGCACTGCACGTCGAGCTTCATGCCGGCGGTGAAGGACCAGCTGCTGCTGGCGGCCCGCTGCGGCGTCGACGTGGTGTCGTCGACCGAGGAGCTGCTGGTGCCGGAGTTCCAGAATCCGGCCATCGCCAAGGAACTCGATGCCGCCGCCAAGGCCGGCGGCACGTCGATCCTCGGCACCGGTGTCAACCCCGGTTACGCCATGGACTACATCGCCGTGGTCGCCTCGGCGGTCACGTTCGACGTGCAGGCCGTGAAGTGCACGCGCGTCGTCGATGCCGGCACGCGACGCCTGCCGCTGCAGAAGAAGGTCGGGGCGGGCCTGACCAAGAAGGAGTTCCAGGAGCAGATGGCGACCGGCAAGTTCGGCCACATCGGCATGCGCGAATCGGTGGCGCTGCTCGCCAGGGCGCTGGACTTCAAGCTCGACAAGATCGAACAGTCGGTCGAGCCGGTCATGGCCGCCGAGGACCTGAAGACGCAGTTCCTGACGGTCAAGGAAGGCCAGGTGGCCGGCATCCGCAACCACGGTTACGGCTGGATCGGCAAGCGGCCGGTGCTGCATCTGGACCTGTCGATGTACGTCGGGGCCCCGGACCCGCGCGACGAAGTCGTGCTCGAGAGCACCCCGCCGATCCACCTGAAGTTCCTGGGGGGCATAGCCGGCGACCAGGCGACGGCGGCGATCCTGGTGAACAACCTGCACGGTGTCGTTGCCGCTCCGCCGGGCCTGCGCACCGTGCTCGACACCGCCCCGCCGCGCCTCTGCCGTTGAGCCGGCGTCGCGGATAACGCGAGGGACCCCGTGGGTGGGCGAGGCCACCGGCTGCTATCGTGCGCGCCATGGTGCGCGAACTGATGCAACGGCCGTCGGTGCTCGTGGGCGCATGGACGCTCATGATCGTCGGCGTGTTCGTCTGGC
>JAEUHV010000411.1 GCA_016794485.1 Planctomycetota bacterium | reverse complement strand
GTTCTCGAGCGGCTGTTGGCGGCGCGTGCGTTCGCGGTGGTCACAACCCACTTGGGACGACTCAAGGATTTCGCCTACCAGCACGAAGGGGCCGAGAACGGTTCGATGGCGTTCGATGGGAAGACGCTTCGTCCGCTGTATCGCCTGGACCTGGGCATCCCCGGGAACAGCCATGCCCTCGACATCGCCAGTCGGGTCGGCATGCCGGAGTCTGTGGTTGCGCGCGCGCGGGAACTGCTCGGCAAGCGCGACCATACGCTCGACCATCTGATCGAGCGGGTCCAGGTCGCCCGCAGGGACGCCGAGGCCGAGCGCCGGCGTACGGCCGATGTGGGCCGGGCGGTGACCGAGCAGCAGCAGGCGCTCGCAAGCCGCCTGGCGGATGCCGTTCGCAAGGAAAACTGGCTGCAGGAGGAGGCCGATGGGGTGGTGGAGTCGGAGTTGCGCCGCGCCCACGCCGCCATGCAGGAGCCGCTGACGGCATTGCTGAGTGCCCCTGGGGCGCACGGCGAGCGGGCGCGCGCCCTGAAAGCCGTTGTCGACACCCTGCAGAAACAGGCCGCGTTGCATCGCCGACGAATGAGCTTCTGCCATGGGCTCAAGAAGGGCGATCAGGTCTTCCTTCCGAGGTGGCGACGCCTTTGCGTCGTGCACAAGGTCGACAAGGTCCGCGAGCAGATCACCGTGGACTATGGCAACGTGAAGGTCGAGGTGCCCTTCGAGGACGTCAGCTGGCTCCAGCCGTTGGGGCCCTGACGGAACCGCGTGCGCGACAGGTCCGTGACAAGGGCTTGATGGCGATTCGGTGGGGCGAGGATGTAGAGTCTCAGGAACCATGCGGCGTCGGATCTTGGTCCGGCGCCATCGTCTGTGCCCCTAGTCCTCATCGCCGACAACGACGGCGCCGTGAGCGCCCTCCTGGCTGAAGTCCTGGTCCGTGCCGGGATGTCCGTTGTGCATGCACAGGACGGAGAGGAGGCGCGCATCAGGGTCCGCGAGCCTGGCCTGGCAGCCGTGGTTTGTGACCTCGACATGCCCCGGGCTTCCGGCCTGGAAGTCCTGGAATCGATGGCCGACCTGCCGTTCGTGCCGCCGGCAATCGTGGTCTCAGGCTACCTCGACGATTCGATCGCTGCGCGGCTGGCGAAGTTGGCCTGGGTTCGGGAGGTCATGAGGAAGCCGTTCGACTTGCTGGCGTTCGCGCGTCGGGTGCGGGAACTCGCCACGGCACCGGAAGACGTCGCCACCAACAGCTCGTTCTGACCGGTGGGGTGCGAAAAAAGCCGCTGGCAACCTTGAACTGGGAGGCTTCGTCGGTATCGTCCTTCGTCCTTTCCGCAGCAGCTAGCCCGCTAGCGTAGCTCAACTGGCAGAGCACCTGATTTGTAATCTGGAGGTTGTGGGTTCAAGTCCCATCGCTAGCTCCAGATGAGGTCAGGCTTGCCTGAGAGCGCGTCTGGGGGTTCGAGGCTCTGGAAGGGATCGCGCGCACGGCAACGTCGGGCGGATACCAAAGCGGCCAAATGGACCAGACTGTAAATCTGGCGGCTCAGCCTTCGCAGGTTCGAATCCTGCTCCGCCCACCATACACGTCTTCCACGGGGCACGCCGGTGTCCAGTGGCGTTCGCGCGAGTGACAATTCAACTTCTTCGGTCACGCGGCCCCTGGCTGCGCGGCCGAGGCGAGCCTGCGGGTGTAGCTCAATGGTAGAGCTCCAGCCTTCCAAGCTGGTGGTGAGGGTTCGATTCCCTTCACCCGCTCCAGGTCGCACCTGTTCTTTCGTTCTTTCGTACCGTCGCGCGCTGCTATAGCTCAGCTGGTAGAGCACCTCCTTGGTAAGGAGGAGGTCGTGGGTTCAATTCCCGCTAGCAGCTCCACCCTTCGAACCCAGACTGTTTCGGGGCATCGCCCCACCGCATTCGAGATACCTTCGAGGTCCCATGGCCAAGGAAACTTTCACCAGAACCAAGCCCCACGTCAACGTGGGGACCATCGGGCACGTCGCCCACGGCAAGACCACGACGACGGCGGCCATCACCTACACGCTCGCGTCGGTGGGTATGGCCAAGTACAAGGAGTACGCCGCCGTCGCCAAGGGCGGCACCGTCCGTGACGCCACCCGTGTCGTCACCATCTCGGCGGCCCACGTCGAGTACGAGACGAAGAACCGTCACTACGCCCACGTCGACTGCCCCGGCCACGCCGACTACGTGAAGAACATGATCACGGGTGCGGCGCAGATGGACGGCGCGATCCTCGTCGTTGCGGCCGATGACGGCCCGATGCCGCAGACCAAGGAGCACGTCCTGCTCGCCCGCCAGGTCGGCGTCCCGGCGATCGTGTGCTACCTCAACAAGTGCGACCTCGTCGATGATGCGGAGCTGCTCGACCTCGTCGAGATGGAGATCCGCGAGCTGCTGAACAAGTACGAGTACCCGGGCGACACCGCCAAGGTCGTTCGTGGCGCTTCGTTCAAGGCTCTGCAGACGGCGAGCCCGGGCCCGAACAACCCGGACAGCAAGTGCATCTTCGATCTGATGGACGCGATCGATGCGGCCATTCCGGAGCCGAAGCGTGACATCGACAAGACGTTCCTGATGCCAGTCGAGGACGTGTTCTCGATCGAAGGTCGTGGCACGGTCGCGACCGGTCGCGTCGAGCGCGGCCGCGTCAAGGTCGGTGAGACGGTCGAGATCGTTGGCATCCGCGAGACCCGCGATACCACCGTCACCGGCGTCGAGATGTTCCAGAAGACGCTCGACGAGGGCATCGCCGGCGACAACGTCGGTCTGCTGCTCCGTGGCCTCAAGAAGGAGGACATCGAGCGTGGCATGGTGCTCGCCGCCAAGAAGACCGTGACGCCGCACACGAAGTTCAACGCCCAGGTCTACGCGTTGACCAAGGAAGAGGGTGGCCGTCACACGCCGTTCATGAACGGCTACCGGCCGCAGTTCTACTTCCGCACGACGGACGTGACCGGCACGGCGAAGCTGATCGGTGCCGAAATGTGCATGCCTGGCGACAACGTCAACATCGAAGTCGAGTTGGGCACGCCGATCGCCATGGACGAGCACCAGCGCTTCGCGATTCGCGAGGGTGGCCGCACGGTCGGCGCCGGTCGCGTCACGAAGATCCTCGCCTGACCGTGAGGGTGGGCTTGGCCCGCCCCCACGTTCGGGTGCTGAGGTGACGCCGACGCGTTGCCTCGAACCCACCGGTGTCCCATCGGGCGCTCGGTGGTGCACAGGGCAGTAGCTCAATTGGTAGAGCTGTCGATTCCAAATCGACGGGTTGAGGGTTCGAGTCCTTCCTGCCCTGCCACATCGGATGCAAGCGGACCATGGCGCGAAAGTGCCGTGGTCCGTAGGTTTTTGGGCCCCGAACTCTCGGGGCTCGATGCAACAGCCAGATTCGTCGGCCTGCCACAGATGGCACGAGCCGACAGAGGACGTCAGAACCCGTGAGCTATCGCAAGGACCAAGGACGCTACGCCCGCATGTTCGCCTTTTGGGCGATCCTGCTACTCGTTGCCTACGGCTGCTTCCACGGTGGCGGCCTCGCTGACCAGCTCGATTCGTGGATGGGGGCCGCCAACCAGACGTTCGTCGAGCCATTCCCCATCTTGAAGACGTTGAAGACGTCGACGCTGATCACTCTCGCAGTCTGGGCAGCTGTCGGGTTTGCGGCCCATCGCGTGCTGAACAGGCCGAAGATCGCCGACACCCTGATCGACACCGAGACCGAACTGACCAAGGTCACCTGGCCGAACTGGGGCGAGGCCTGGCAGGGCACCTTGGCCGTTGCCGTGATGGTGCTGATCCTGTTCTTGTTCCTGACTGCGGTCGACCTTGGGTTGGCCCAGGTCATGAACCTGCTGATGGGGGTGGCCTGATGGCCCTCGACTGGTACTTCCTCCGCGTCCAGGTCGGTCGCGAAGACCGGATCCGCGAGAGCATGGTTCGCCGCCTGAAGCAGGCGGGCATCGAGGTGCATGTGCCGCAGATCGTCGTGCCGATCGAGACGATCGCCGAGCACCGCAACGGCAAGAAGACCGTCAAGCGCCGCAAGCTCTACCCCGGCTACCTGATGGTGCAGATGGAGTTGTCCGACGAAGTCTGGTTCGTGCTTCGCGAGACCCCGGGCTTTGGCGACTTCGTGGGTGGCCAGGCGCAGCCGACTCCTGCTCGCGGCGAGGACGTGGAGAAGGTCCTGGCTCAGATGGACGCCAGCAAGGACCAGCCGAAGGCTGCCATCGCGTTCAAGAAGGGCGATCGCGTCAAGATCAAGACCGGCGCCTTCGAGAACACCGACGCCGTGGTCGAAGAGGTGCACACGGACAAGGGCACCTTGGACGTTTCGGTCAACTTCTTCGGGCGTCCGACTCCGATGTCCCTCGGATATTGGGAAGTTGAGTTGATTTAAGTCGGGCGATCTGGTTCAATCTTCGCCCCTTTCCCCGAGCGGGCCTGCGCTGCTCACTCCCGACCCTTCCGGGTCGGGCTTCTCGAGTGGGAGGGTGTGCCGCTAGACGCGGCTCATCCGCCTGGACCGCTGAGAGATCGACATGGCCAAGGAAGTCACCGGAATCGTCAAGCTGCAGTGCCCGGCCGGGCAGGCTACGCCTGCTCCGCCCGTTGGTCCTGCGCTGGGTCAGCACGGCGTCAACATCGGGCAATTCGTCAAGCAGTTCAACGACGAGACCCGGGCGCAAGCTGGCCTGATCATCCCCGTCATCATCACGGTCTACAAGGATCGCACCTTCACGCTGCAGTACAAGTCGCCCCCGGCGTCGGTTCTGCTGAAGCGTGCCGCCAAGATCGCAACTGCCGCAGCTACCCCGGGCAGCCAGACGGCTGGCCAGGTCACCCGCGCGCAGGTGAAGGAAGTGGCGCAGTTGAAGATGAAGGATCTGAACACGACCGACATCGCTGCCGCGATGCGCATGGTCGAGGGCACCGCACGTTCGTGCGGAATCAAAGTCGTCGATTGACATTCCCGGCGACTTGCATCGACCCGCCCAAAGCGGGGGTCGTCGCAAGCGCTTGACCTGGCTTACCAACCTGAGATCTCCCATGGCTCGCCCGCGCAGCCGCCGCTACCAGAAAGCCGCCGAGAAGGTGGATCGCAACAAGCGTTACCCCGTCTCCGAAGGGCTCTCGCTCATCAAGTCGCTTGCCGGCCCCAAGTTCGACGAAACTGTCGATGTGGCCGTGCGGATCGGCATCGACGCCAAGAAAACCGACCAGCTCGTGCGTGGTTCGGTCAGTCTGCCGAAGGGCACTGGCAAGTCTGTGAAGATCGCGGTCTTCGCAGAGGGTGCCAAGGCTCAGGAGGCATTGGCGGCGGGCGCCGACTTCGTCGGGTCGGCCGACCTCGCCGACAAGATCGAGAAGGGCTGGACCGACTTCGACATGACCATCGCGTCGCCAGACATGATGAAGTATGTCGGCAAGCTCGGTAAGGTC
>JAEUHV010000387.1 GCA_016794485.1 Planctomycetota bacterium | reverse complement strand
AGCAGGGCGGCTTGGGTCTTCGGCGGCGTGCGGTTGATTTCGTCGGCGAGGATGACGTTCGCGAAGATCGGGCCTGGCATGAACTTGAACTCACGCCGTCCGGTCGCCCGGTCTTCTTGGATGATCTCGGTGCCGGTGATGTCGCTCGGCATCAGGTCCGGCGTGAACTGGATGCGGTTGAAGCTCAGGTTGAGCACCTTCGCCAGCGTCGAGATCAGCAACGTCTTGGCGAGTCCCGGCACGCCGATCAGCAGGCAGTGGCCGCGGCAGAACAAGGCCATGAACAGTTCGTCGACGACGTGGTCCTGGCCGACGATCACCTTCTGGATCTCCGTCTTCATGGCCGCGTAGGCCTTGCGGAGCTTGTCGACCTGTTCGAGATCCTGCGGGTTCGGTTGGTTGCTCATGGGTGGTTCGGAACGGTGCCGCCTGCGGCAGCCGGGGCGCGTGGCCCCGTTTGGGGATCAGAGGGGATGCAGCCGCTGTCTACGGGGACGGCGGTCGAGGTGTGGGAGCGAAATCGGGGGGATGCGGTCGTGCGGCGTGGGACGGTGATGGCCCACGGAAACTTCATCGGCGCGATCATCGTCCGGTGCCGCCCGTCGGTGCGGGCGAATCGCCGTCGGGATCCGAGGTGGGGTCGCCGGGTTCGCCGACCGGCAGGCGCACCTGACGTTCGGGGTGCAGCAGGCACAGTTCGAGCGGCGTCAGGTCGTGCTGGTCGATGGCGACGAGCAGCGCCTGCAGGTCGAAGTGCGCGTTCGGGCCGACCCCGAGGCGCGCCTCCTGGATCGCCGCGTCGTAGTCCTTGCGCAGCTGCACGAGCTGCCCTTCGCGCGCCAGCAGCTGCTCCTTCTCCTGCAGGGCCGGCACCATGTTGCTGAAGAACAGCCACAGCACGAAGGCGAGGCTGCCGAGCGCCACCCAGTGGGGGAAGTGCGACGGTGCGTCGGAGGGGGAGCGACTCATGGCAGCGAGCGGTCCGGGATGCTAGCGACCGCGGTCGGGGTGCGGTAGCCGCGGCAACGAAACCACGGCAGGTCCGTTTCGCGGTGCGCGTCGGCCGGTTCACCTGCCACCGGATGGTTCCAGCCGAAGCGGGGCACCGCGCAGCACGACCCCGTCCGTTCGGACTGCGCACGGGGTCAGCTCGAGGTCGCGACCGTCGCCGGACGGCAACGGGACTTCGAGTTCAAAGGTGCGCGGCGCAGTGTTCGCGAGCGGCAGCACCGTGACCGAGCCGTCGGGGGCGCGCACCTGGAACCCAGCCGTGCCGACCTCGATCCGGGTTTGCACGCGGAGCCGCAACCGACCTGGCGTGGTCGGCCGTGCGTCGGCGTGTTCGAGCCAGTCCGCGGTGGTCCGGATGAACCTGCCGACGAGAACTTCGGCGTCGAGCGATTCGACCACGAAGCCCGGCGGGGCCGCGGCGGCGACCGTGTCGAACGGCATTGGCGTCGTGGCCCGGCTCAGCACGAGGAAGTCGGGCCGCTGGTCGGCGACCGTGGCGACGCGCTCGAACAGTCTTGCGGCCGTCATGTCGAGCATGGGCGGCGGCGGCACGTAGACGACGGGTGCGGCCACGTAGCGTGCCATCTGCGGGTAGCAGGTGGCGATGCGCACCAGCGGGCCCTCGCGGGCAACGAGGGCCTGGGCCGCCGCAACCTCGCGCACCGGATGGGCGGAAACGAACTGGCGCAGCGTCGGCACCGCGCAGCCGGCAATCGCGACGGCGACGACGGCGCATGCTCCGTGGCCCAGGACGAGGGGGCCGGTGCGGGTGAGCAGCATGAAGGCGGCCGAACCGAGTGCCAGCGGCAGCACCGGCAACAGCAAACGGACCTGCGGGAAGAACGTAGCGGCGATTGCGGCGGTCCACGTCGCCAGCAGCAGCGGCAGCTGCCACAGGCGGCGCGGGGCGTGCAGTACTGCCAGGGCCGAGGTGGCGAGCAGCAACCACGAACCCGTCGTCGCCAGGGCCTGCGGTGCTGCTTCGCCGAACCAGGCCCGGCCGAGGTGCAGGTTCCAGATGGCGGCGAAGTCCTGCGCGCTGCGTTCCAGCAGGCGGGCTCCGTCGACGGCGAACCATGCGGCGGGATCGGCGTAGGCGAGCAGCGCCATCGGGTCGGCGCCCGGCGACAGTTTGTAGGCGAGGTTGCGCCAGCTCTCGCTCGGCAACGGAGTGCCGAACAGCAGGAGGTTGGGCACGAGGCTCGGCAGGTAGCCGACCACCGCTGCCGCACCGCACACGGCAGCGTGCCGGAGGCGTTCGCCGAGGCGGCCCGGCCCTGCCAGCAGTACGACGACGACCGCCGGCGCGAGGCAGGCGCTGTTGTATCGGGTGGCGGTGGCGAGGCCGAAGCAGAGCCCGGCCCGGAGGACCGCCGCGGTCTGGCGCGGCTCGGCCAGCTGCCACAGTCCCGCCGTCACCAGCGCGGTGGCGGCCATGTCCGAACTCGCCTCGACGCCGATCGTCAGCAGGGAGCCGTTCACGAACAGCCACACCGCGGTCCACGCCGCCACGGCACTGCCGCCGATGGTCCCGGCCAGGCGCACCGCGGCGAACACGAACAGGCCGGCGGCGCAACTCGACACGATCCGCGCGGCGACGAAGCCGTCGCCGACCGCGAGCGTGACCAGGGCCACCACTTGCGGGTACAGGAACGGGTGGAACGGGTCGGCGATCCAGCGGCCGTCGAGAATCGCCTCGGCGCGATCGGCGTAGCCGTCGAGGGCACCGCGGATGCCGACCGGGTGTAGCCAAGGGCCGCAAGCCAGCAGCAGTGCCGTGTAGATCGCCACTGCCACCGGCAACCACCGCCGGCGAATTGGGACGGCGGCGCCCGGACTCATTCAGATGCCGTAGCAGGCGCCGTCGCCGAGCTGCTCTTCGATGCGCAGCAGCTGGTTGTACTTCGCCACGCGGTCGCTGCGGCACGGCGCGCCGGTCTTGATCTGGCCGGTGCCGCACGCCACCGCGAGGTCGGCGATGGTGTTGTCCTCGCTCTCGCCCGACCGGTGCGACATCACTGCGCGCATGCCGGCGCGGTGCGCCATCTCGATCGCCTGCAGCGTCTCGGTCAGTGTGCCGATCTGGTTCACCTTGATCAGGATCGCGTTGGCGGCCTTGTCCTTGATGCCGCGGGCGAGCCGTT
This sequence comes from Planctomycetota bacterium, assembly GCA_016794485.1. Lineage (GTDB taxonomy): Bacteria > Planctomycetota > UBA1135 > UBA1135 > UBA2386 > UBA2386. The sequence continues at coordinate 13,317 of JAEUHV010000387.1, read as the reverse complement.
CGGTGTTGGTGACGAACAGGTCGTCGCCGACCAGCTGCACCTTGCCGCCGATCTTCTGGGTCAGCGCCTGCCAGCCCTTCCAGTCGTCCTCGGCCATGCCGTCCTCGATCGACAGGATCGGGAACTCGCTGCACCAGCTGGCGAACAGGTCGACCATGCCCTGGCTGTCGAGCGTCTTGCCCTCGCCTTCGAGCGTGTACTTGCCCTTGTCGAACAGCTCGGTGACGGCGGCGTCGAGCGCCAGCATCACGTCGCTGCCCGCCTTGTAGCCGGCCTTCTTGATGGCCTGCAGGATGATCTCGAACGCGGCCGCGTTGCTCTCCAGGTTCGGCGCGAAGCCGCCCTCGTCGCCGACCGCGGTCATCAGCTTCCTGGCCTTCAGTTCGGCCTTGAGCGCGTGGAACACCTCGACGCCCATGCGCAGGCCTTCGCGGAAGCTCTTCGCCCCGACCGGCATCACCATGAACTCCTGGAAGTCGACGTTGTTGTCGGCGTGCGCGCCGCCGTTCAGGATGTTCATCATCGGCACCGGCAGGCGGTTGGCCTTGCTGCCGCCGACGTAGCGCCACAGCGGCAGATCGAGCTCGTTGGCCGCGGCCTTGGCGACCGCGAGCGAGGCGCCGAGGATCGCGTTGGCGCCGAGCTTGGCCTTGTTCTTGGTGCCGTCGACTTCGAGCAGCAGCGTGTCGCACAGGTGCTGGTCCTCGGCCGGCTGGCCGAGCAGCGCTTCGCAGATGACGGTGTCGACGTTGGCGACCGCCTTCTCGACGCCCTTGCCGAGGAAGCGCTTCTTGTCGCCATCGCGCAGCTCGACTGCCTCGTGCGCGCCGGTCGACGCGCCGCTGGGAACGATCGCGCTGCCGCGCGCGCCCGATTCGAGTTCGACTTCGACTTCGACGGTGGGGTTGCCGCGGCTGTCGAGAACTTCGCGGCCCTGCACGTGGACGATGGTGGTCATGTGCGGGAAGGGATAGCGGAAGGAGTGGGGAGGGTCGAGGTTGCTCGGCTCCGAACTTCGTCGACGGTGGCCGCGGAGGTCGGCTTGACGACTGTGGTCGGCCCGGTGTCGGCGTGGCAGCATGTGGCTCCGCGACCGCAGGGGCGGAGCGTGCGCCGATGACCGAACCCAACCTGTCTTCGTTCCTGTGGTCCGTCGCCGACCTGCTGCGCGGCGACTTCAAGCAGTCCGCGCGCGACGGGGTATCGATCAGCCGCATCTTCCCGAACGCCGCCTTCGGCTACCGCACGATCACGGTCGAGCGGCCGATGCGCGATGCGAAGGGCGAGGTCGTGCGCGGCGAGAAGGGGAAGGCGAAGGGCAAGCCGGTCGCCGACGCCAGCCTGCGCGACACCGAGAACGTGCCGCTCACCGAGGACGTGATGGCGTACTTCCGGCGCGAGGTGCTGCCGCACGCGGCGGACGCGTGGATCGACGACGAGAAAACGAAGGTCGGGTACGAGATCCCGTTCAACCGGCACTTCTACGTCTGGCAGCCGCCGCGGCCGCTGGCGGCGATCGATGCGGAGCTGAAGGTGGTGACGGAGCGGATCGTGCAGATGATCCAGGGGTTGTCGCAGTGAGGCGCGGTGCGCGAAAGTCGGGTTTTGTTGCCCCCGGTGGCCCACTAGGAGGCAGAGGCTTCACCGGAGGAGCAAACATGAAGGACGAGAAGGACGAACATGGAGCCGGCAATGCAGGCCCGCGGTCGGCGCTGGTGCTCTACCAAACCGAGGATGGCGCAACGCGGATCCAGTGCCGGTTCGAAGGTGACTCGATCTGGTTGACGCAAGCGCTGCTGGCGGAGCTGTTCCAGAAGGACGTCCGCACGATCAACGAGCACCTCGCCAACATCTACGCCGAGGGGGAGCTGACCCGGGAGGCAACTATCCGGAATCGCCGGATAGTTCGATCCGAGGGGGCCCGCCAAGTCGCCCGCGACATCGAGCACTACAGCCTCGAAGCAATCCTCGCCGTCGGCTACCGGGTGCGCAGCCATCGCGGCACGCAGTTCCGCCAGTGGGCGACGGCACGGCTGTCCGAGTTCCTGGTGAAGGGCTTCACCATGGACGACGAGCGGTTGAAGAACCCGCCTGGGCCCGACGTGCCGGACTACTTCGACGAACTGCTCGAACGCATCCGCGACATCCGCGCCAGCGAGCGGCGCATGTACACGCGGGTGCGGGACATCCTCGCTCTGGCCGCCGACTACGCACCGAGCACCGAGGCGACGCAGGCGGTGTTCTTCACGGTGCAGAACAAGCTGCACCACGCGGTGACTGGGATGACGGCACCGGAGCTGATCGCCGAACGCGTCGATGCGGCGAAGCCCAACATGGGGCTCACGACCTGGGCAGGCAACACGGTGCGGCGAGCGGACGTCACGGTCGCCAAGAACTACCTGCGCGAGGACGAGATCACGGAGCTGAATCGCATCGTCGGGATGTTCCTCGACTTCGCCGAGGACCAGGCGCGACGGAGGAAGCAGGTGTTCCTGAGCGACTGGCCGCAGAAGCTCGACGAGTTCCTGAAGTTCAACGAGCGCGCGGTGCTCGGCAACGCCGGCAAGGTCAAACGCGAGGATGCGGACGCGAAGGCGCTTGGCGAGTACGCGAGGTTCGAAGTGCGACGGCGCGAGCTCGCCGAGGCGGCGGGCGAGGCGGAATCGCTGCGGGCGCTGGAAGAAGCCGCGAAGATGCTGCCGAAGCGGAAACGGTAGAGCGGTGGCGGCAGTGGCGGTGGGGCGTGAGGGTACTCACGACTCTTCCCGTGCTTTGCATGCGGATCCGCGAAGTGCAGTTCCCGTCACGTACTGCCGCCCCGTTCTCGGGGAACAACGGCGTCTTCAAGAAGCACTACCTCGATCCCCAGCAGTTCGTGCCAGCGTCGTTGCGACCACTGCACGACAAGTTGCGGGGCTTCCGCACGAAGCTGTTGGAGTCCTTCACGCTGCAACAGCAGGCCGCAAACAACGAGCAGCAGCAGTTCGCCGCGTCGCCCGACCTGAGGCACAGACTGGTCGCCGCAATCATGAGTGCGATGGACGCTCATGCGGCGATGAGCACCCTGGCCCTCGACTCGGAGTCGGTTCGCGCCGGCATGCTGGGCATCCTGCTCGACCACACCAGACTGTGCGAGGCGTTGCGCGCGCGGGCCGGGGGGGTGACCCGACGCCGCGCGTTCACACCCACGAGTTGGTGAGCAGTTCGCCCATGCCGCCCGCACCCGGCACGATGTACTGCACGTCGCTGAGGCCGCGTTCCTCCGCCGGGAACGTGCCCGGCACGCTCGCCAGCGCGCGCGCACTCGACAGCCCGCGGTCGAGCCGCCCCGAGTACACCTTCACCCCGGGGCACGCCGCGGTGACCCGCACGATCGCTTCCGGCGTCACCATCAGGTGCGCGGCGACGAACGCACGTGGCGGCCGCGGCCCGAGGTCGCGGTAGACCTCGAAGGCGCGGCAGACCGTGCCGCCGGTCGCACCCATCGGATCGGGCACCAGCACCAGCGCGTCGTCGACCGGGCCGCCGAGCTTGCTGCCGTCGAGCCGCACGCCGGTGACCTGGTGCTGCGCGTCGACGACGCGCGACATGTTCAGGAAGTCGAGCCGCACGTTCTCCGGCGGCAGCACTTCGATCGCCGCTTCGTAGCAGGCCTGCGCCGGCAGGATCCCGGCCCGGATCACTGCGCAGATCACCAGCTTCGTCTGCCGGCACAGGAAGTCGCCCTGCACGAACGCCCGCGGTTCGCTGCTGGTCATGCGCGTCGCCGCGCGCTGCGGCCGGGTCGGGAACTCGCGTGCCAGAACCTCCTCGAGCAATCGGCGGTAGGCGCTGCGCACGAGGGCCGGAACGGCCGCGGTGCCGGTCTCCGGGCTGCCGATCCGGGCCAGCAGGGTGGCGAGGAACGGATCGTCGAACAGCGTGACGTCGGGGCCGTACTGGTGGTGGAGCAGGGCAGCCATGCGCGGACGCACCATACCATCGTCGGTTCGGCGAGGCGGCTGTCGTTCGCCAGCCGCCGCATGCGAACGGGCGGAGCCGTCGGTATCGTTCGCCGATGCTCGTCACCCTGGGCGCCGCGGTCGCCGCGGCCGTGCTCGCCGTTCCGCAGAACGGCCAGGCCGATCCGCCAACAGGCCTCACCGTCGTCATGGTCGCGGTCGGCCAGGGCGATGGCCTGGTCGTGCAGGCGCCGAACGGCACCGTGCACGTGATCGACGCCGGCCCGAGCGGCCAGGGCACCGCGGCGATGCTGCCGACGATCGCGACGTTGGCGCCGACCGGCTACGGCTACACGTTCAACTCGCACTTCCACATCGACCACCTCGGCGGTCTCGACGAAGTGCTGAACGCGCATCCGTTCACGACGGCACTCGACCGCGGCGACGTGAACCGGCCGAGCAACAACGACGTGAACAACTACCTCGCGGCCGCCGGGGCGCGCCGGCAGACCATCGTCGTCGGTGGGGTCTACTCGCTCGGCGGCGGCGCCATCGTGCGCTGCATCAGCGCGAACGGCGTCGTCACCGGCGGCACGACCGTGCCGGTGGTGGGCACGGGCCAGGAGGAGAACTCGCGCTCGGTGGCGCTGCGGCTCGAATACGGCCTGTTCTCGATGTGGTTCGGCGGCGATCTCACCGGCGGCGGCACCACCGCGGACGTCGAGACCGCGGCCAGCCTCGCCTGCGGCAACGTCGACGTCTACAAGTGCAACCACCACGGTTCGAACACGTCGACCAACCTCAACCTGATCGCCAACCTGCAGCCGGAGCTGGCGGTGGTGAGCTGCGGCGTCGGCAACTCGTTCGGCCATCCGACCACGGGCACCGTGAACCGCATCAACCAGGCGGTGGCGTCGCGCATCCTGTTGTCGACGACTACCGGCAGCGCGTCGACGATCGGGTTCGGCGTGGTCGGCACGCTGCGGATCACGACCGACGGCCAGCGATACCGCGCCACGGCGCAGAACGGCTCGTTCCTCGACTTCTACTGCGACGAGGTGCCCACGCCTTCGCTCGCCGCCGGCGACCTGCGCATCAGTGAAGTGCACCGCAACCCGAGCATCGTGCCGGACACCAACGGCGAGTATGTCGAGGTCGTGAACGTCGGCGCGAAGCCGGTCGGCCTCGCCGGCCTGTCGCTCGCCGACGGCGGCGGTTCGGTGACGATCGCCAGCAACTTCATGGCGGTGCCCGGCCGGCCGATCCTGTTCCAGGTCGACGGCGCCGGCAGCCGCAACGGTGGCCAGCCGCTCGGCGTGCCGCTGCCGTTCAATTCGCTGGCGCTCGGCGACACCGCCGACAACGTGACGTTGACCGACGGCGCCACGGTGGTCGACACGGTCACGTGGTCGACGGGGTTTGCGGGCGGCAGTGGCGTCGCCGCCGAGCGCCGCGACCTGTTCGCGACCACGGCTTCGACCAACTGGAGCGCGGCGACGATGGCGTTCGGCAGCGGCGACCTCGGTTCGCCGGGCCGCACCAACGACGTCGACACCACTGCACACGGCGTGCAGGTCGGGGTGAGCCTCGCGACCGACCGCTTCACCGTGCACGGCACCGCGTTCGACCTGCCCGGCATGTTCAGCGTGTTGCTGCTGGCGCAGTCGCCGACGCCGACGTTCCCGTTCGCGAACGCGACGATTCCGCTCGCCTTCGATTCCCTGCTGCAGGCGTCGTTGTCGGCCCCAGGCTTCGTCGCGTTCGTGCCGACCGCCGGCTACCGCAGCGTCGACGTGTCGTTGCCGCAGCCCAACCCCTTGTCCGGGACCACCCTCCATGCCGCGCACGTGACGCTGGACTTCGCGTTGGCCGTGCCCGGACTCTCTCCATCGATCGCCTTCGTCCTGCCGTGACCGCCTTTCCGCCGTTTCGCGTCCTGTTCCCGAACGACCAGATCCTGCGCCGCACGCAGGAACTGGCCCGCCAGATCCACGCCGCCACGTCCGGGGAGCCGCCGATGCTGGTGATGGTGATCGAAGGGGCGCGGCCGTTCGCGCGGCTGCTGCAGAAGTTCGTTCCCGGCAATTTGCCGATGCACGAAGTGCGCGCGTCGTCCTACTCCGGCACGCAGAGCAGCGGCGCGGTCCGCATCACGACTGGAGCCGACCTTCCGGTGCGTGGACGCCACGTGCTGCTGATCGAGGACATCGTCGACACCGGCCGCACGATCCACGCCTTGCAGCAGCACTACCGTGCCGCCGGCGCCCGCACCTGCCGCGTGGCGTCGTTGCTGAGCAAGCCCGACCGGCGTGTGGTCACGGTCGAGGTCGACTTCCTCGGGTTCCAGATTCCGGACGAGTTCGTGATCGGCTTCGGCATGGACCTGGACGGCCGCTACCGCGAACTGGCCGACGTCGTGGTGTACGACGCCGAGGTCGAACGCGCGTTCGTCGCGGCGGCGCGCTGACCGGCCTCACTGCGGCGGCTTGGCGTGGGCTTCGGCGAGCGCCAGCGAACACATCGTCGCGGTGCGCTGCTGGCGGACGCCGTCGATGTCCCACTGCAGGCGCACCTGGAGTCCGACGAACGCCGCGTCGTAGGCGCACTTCACCTCGCTGAACGTCAGCGCGAACCCGCCTTGCAGTACCGCCGTGTCGCTCCACGCCGCGTCCGGCAAGTGGCCGCGGCCATCGCGCCGGATCTGGCGCGGGCCGAGGGCACGGACCACCGCGACGCGCGTCGTCAGCTCGGCCGGTGAAGTCGCGTCGATGCGATGCAGTTCCTCCCCGGTCGCCAGCGCGAGCCACGCGACGCAATCGCCGTCGGTCCGTTCGATGGTGAGTTGGTCGCTGCCGAGGGAAAAACTGCCGGCGTGCTCGAAGTCGCTGCGCAGGAACCGCAGCGCCCGGTCGACGTCGACCGCGCGTTCGTCGCCTTCGATCACAGCGTGGTCCGCGCGCGCGAACAGGTCTGCGGCCGCGAACGCCGAAGCCATCAGCGCCGTCGTGAGCGTGACGGCGAGCAGCAGCTCGAGCAGCGTGAACCCGGAGTTCGCGGTCACGGCGTCCTCGCCAGCAGCAGGGACACGGACGCGAGGTCGGCACCGTCGCAGCCGACGGTGATGCGAACTTCGAGCAGGCCGGTCGAGCCCGGCGATGCGGACGTGTTCGGGGTCGCCGGTTCCACCGAGCGCACCTTCCAGCTGCGGTGCCAGTTGGCGGGCCAGGCGGTGCCGCCGAGGTCGGTGGGGCCGAACTGGGTCGTGCGATCGAGGTCGTCGACGTCGTCGATCGCGCGATCGTCGGCTTCGGCCCCGAATACGGGGGTTTCGACGTCGACGCGCGGGAGCGTGCGCACGAAGGCGACGCCGTCCTCGAGCAGCTGCTCGGCGAGGCGCTGCGGCTGCATGCGTTCGTCCTGGTCGCGCAACGACAGCAGGGCCTGGCTCGCCGCCGTCGTGCCCGCGGCGAGCACGACCACGGCCAGCAGGACCTCGAGGTAGGTGAAACCGTGCGCGGTCACGGCGCGCCGCCCTCGCACGGCAACACCAGGGTGAACACGCAACCGTGTGGTTTCGCGTCGCGCAGTTCCAGGGCGCCGCCGATGCGGCCGACCACTTCGCGCACGATCGCGATGCCGATGCCGGCTCCCGAGACGTCGCCGGTGAACTCGGCGTCGACCTGGTGGAACGCCGACAGGATCGAGGCGTGTTCACTGGCCGGGATGCCCGGACCGCGATCCTCGACGTCGATCTCGAGCAGGTTGCCGCGACGGTGCGACGCGATGCGCACCCACGGGTGGTCGCCGGGCGAGAACTTCACGGCGTTGTCGACCAGGTTCTGCAGGGCCAGGCGCAACCGCGAAGCCGGCAGCGGCACCGTGGTCGCGTCGCCGCCCAGGTCGAGGACCAGCTGCGGTGGGCGTGGTCCGGCGGCCAGCGCGGCCGCGATGTCCGCGCACGTGCCGGCGAGGTCGCTGGTGCCGCGGCGGCCCCACGAACCCTCGAGCACTTCCGTGAACTGGAACAGCCGGTCGACGAGTCCGCCGAGGTCCTGCACGCGCGTGCCCATTTCGCGCAGCAGCTCGGGATGTTCGGCCGGCGGCGTGCCCTCGATCATGTGCATCGCGCAGCCGAGCGCGGTCAGCGGCGTGCGCAGCTTGTGCGAGATCAGCGACACGAAGTTGCGTTTCAGGCGTTCCTCGCGCCGCAGGCGCGTCAGGTCCCGCACCGTGACCACGACGTCGCCGGCGTCGTGCGCGGCCGTCGCCAACGGCCTCGTCTTCACCAGCAGCACACGGCTCCCGGTGCCGGACCCGATCGCGATCTCGCGTTCGATGCGGTCTGCTTGCAGGACGGCGGGCTCGAGGGTGCCGTCGACGGTGCCCAGCACGGCGAGCACGTCGTCGCCGCCGAGCAGTTCGCGCGCGATCGGATTCAGCAGTCGCGTGTCGCCGTGCCGGTCGAGCACGGCGATGCCCTCCGGGTGGTTCTGCACGACCAGGCGGAGCTTCTCGCGTTCCTGTTCGACCTGGCGCAGGTGGCGGGCCCGGCCGAGCGCGATCGCCGCTTGCGATGCGACCGCGGCGATCAGCTTGGCGTCGGCGGTGCTGAACGGGTTGGCGCGCGGGGCGATCGCGACGACCAGGCCCGCGAGGGCGGCCCCGACGTGGATCGGAGTCGTCAGCACGTTCGCGCTGCCGGCGGCCTCGGCGACCAGGGTGTCGGCGTCGGAGCCGTTCCAGAGGGCTGGTTGCGACAGCACCTTCGTGTTCGCCAGCTCCTCGATGCGCAGCCGCGCGGTCGCGTCGCCACGATGGTCGGCCAGGTGCAGCCCGGCTTCGTCGGCCAGGAACAGCGCGCCGTCGCTGCTGCGCACCGCGTCGAGGCAGGCCGAGAGCGTGAAGCGCGCCAGTTCCGCCTCGTCGGAGGCTTCGGCGAAGAACGCCGCCGACTTGTACAGCGTGTCGAGTGCGTCGAGGGCCTCGAGCAGGTGCAGGCCGACCCGTTCGTCGACGCTGTCGGTGGTCCGGGCGTCGCGCGGCAGGCCGATGGGCAGGAACGTTCGGTGGGGCATGGATCAACCTCCGCGCGACATCCGGAAGATCGGCATCATGATCGCGAGTGCGACGAAGCCGACGATGGCCGCCATCGCCAGCACCAGCATCGGCTCGAGTACCGTGAGCAGGTCCTTGATGCGACGCTCGAGGTCCTTGGTCTGCTGGGCGGCGACCTTCTGCAGCACCTTGTCGAGCGTCGCCGTCGCTTCGCCCGCCGCGACGAGCTGTTCGAAGCCTGGACCGCACAGGTCCCGCCCGCGCACCGCGTCGAGCACGCTGCCGCCGTTCACGACGTTGTGCTGCGCACGCTGCCACAGCATGCGGAAGGCGTGGCTGCCGGCGACTTCGCGCGTGTGTTCCAGGGCCTGGTGCACGGGGACTCCGGCTTGCAGCAGGAGGCCGAGGGTGCGCGTGCAGCGCGCCAGCACGCCGGTGCGGTAGAGCCCGGACACGCCCGGCAGATGCAGCAGCAGCGCATCCAGCGTGATGCGGCCGCGCGGAGTGCGGCAGTACCACACGGCGGCGCTGGCCAGCACGGCCGCGCCGATGGCGAGCCAATGGCCGTGCCCACGCAGCAATTCACCGCCGGCGAGCAGCAGCCGGGTCGGAGTCGGCAGCACCTTGCCGCGCAGCATCGACTCGAACCGCGGCACGATGCAGGTCAACAGGAACACGACCACGCCGACGGTCATCGTCAGCATGATGATCGGATAGAGCAGCGCCGATCGCAGCCGAGCCCGCAACGCCGCCTCGATCTCGAGGCTGTCGACCGTGCGCCGCAGCATGTCGCCGAGCTGGCCGGTGGCTTCGCCGGCGCGCACCATCTGCACCAGCAGCGGCGGGAACGAACGCGGCATGGTGCCCATGGCCGTCGACAACGGCATGCCGGCGACGACGCCCTGTTCGAGCTGGGCCAGCACCGCGACGTGGCGTTCGTCGGCAGCTTCGACGCGCATGCCGGCGAGGGCCGGCGCGACCTGGATGCCGCTGTCGACCAGCGTCGCGAAGTGCTCGAGCAGCGCCTGACGCTCCTTGGCGTGCAGCCGCAGCCGCGCCGTCGGGCCGGACGCGATGCTCGCCGGCGGGGTCGTCGGCGCATGGGCTGTCCTGGCGACCGCCTTGGCCTTCGGCGAGACGGTGATCGGCGCGAGCGTCTTCATGCCGACACCACCCGAAGGACCTCGTCGAGCGAAGTGATGCCCTCGGCGGCCTTGCGCAGGCCGTCCTGCAACAACGGCATCAGGCCCTCGTGCAGTGCCAGCTTGCGCAGTTCGCCGAGCGTCGGATTGCGGCTGGTCAGGTCGGCGAAGGCGTCGGTGACGACCAGCAGTTCGTAGATGCCGATGCGGCCGCTGTAGCCGGCACCTTTGCAGGCATCGCAGCCGCGCGGCACGTAGTACTGGCCGTCGGGCAGGGCGCCGATGCGCTTCTTCAGCGCGGCCGGAACGTCGTGCGGCTGCCGGCACGTCGGGCACAGGCAGCGCACCAGGCGCTGCGAGATCACGCCGCGCAACGCCGCACCGATCAGGTACGGCTCGATGCCCATGTTGATCAGTCGCGTGACCGCGCTGACCGCGTCGTTGGTGTGCAGCGTCGCCAGCACCAGGTGGCCGGTCAGCGACGCCTGCACCGCGATGGTGGCGGTCTCGGTGTCGCGGATCTCGCCGACCATCAGCACGTCGGGGTCCTGGCGCAGCAGCGAACGAAGTGCGTCGGCGAAGCCGAGCCCGCCCTTCTGGTTGGCCTGGACCTGGTTGACGCCGCGCAGGTTGTATTCGACCGGATTCTCGACGGTGCAGATGTTCTTGCCGGGCTCGTTGATCTCCTCGAGTGCGGCGTAGAGCGTCGTCGTCTTGCCGCTGCCGGTCGGGCCGGCGACCAGGATGATGCCGTCGGGCCGGTTGATCAGTTCGTGCAGCTGCTCCATGCGGCCGTGGCCGATGCCGAGGTGTGACAGCGTGATGCGCATCGAGCCGCGGTCCATGATGCGCAGCACGACCTTCTCGCCCTGCACGGTGGGCAACGTCGACATGCGCACGTCGACCGCACGGGTGTCGAAGCGCACGCGGAAGCGGCCGTCCTGCGGCCGGCGCCGCTCGCTGATGTCGAGATCGGCCATCACCTTCAGGCGCGACACGATCGCCGCGTGCATGCCGGTGGGCGGGCGCATCAGTTCGCGCAGCTCGCCGTCGATGCGGTGCCGCACGCGCAGCACGTGGTCGTCGGGTTCGATGTGGATGTCGCTGGCGCGGTCGCCGATGGCGCGGAACAGGATGAAGTTGACCAGGCGCACGACCGGCGACAGGTCGGCCAGTTCCTGCAGGTTGACCGAGTCGTCGCCCTTCTCCTCGATGACCTGGACGTCGCCTTCGCTGACTTCGCCGACGACGTCGTCGATCTCGAACGAGCCGCCGTCGTTGTCGGCCAGGTCGCCGAGCAGCGAATGCAGGCACGCGGCGTCGGTGACGACCACCTGCACCTCGCAACCCGACAGGCGCGCGGCTTCGTCCAGCGCCCACAGGTTGGTCGGGTCCTCGACCGCGACGGTCAGCACGCCGTCGACCTTGAACATCGGCAGCACGCGGTTCTGCAGCACGAACTCGCGCGGCAGGGCCGTCAGCACCTCGCGGTCGACCAGCTTGCGCGTGACCTTCAGCCACGGCAGCCGATGCTGGATCGCGAGCGCCTGGCGCATGTGGGTGTCGCCGACCAGGTTCAACCGCACCAGCGTGTCGCCGAGCCGTTCGCCCGGCAGCTTCGCGTCGGGCTGGCAGGCGCGGCGGATGTGTTCGCGCGTGACCCAGCCGTTGGCGAGCAGGATGTCGCCGAGCTTGCCGGTCATGGTCAGGGTCACGGCCATGGTCACTCCCGCCGCAGGCCGGCGATCGCCTGTTCGGTCGACTCGAACACCGCGAAGCGTTTGTCCAGCCGGGTCGCCTTGAGCACGTCGCAAAGCACGGGCGGAGGGCCGACCAGGGCGAAGCGTCCGCTCGCGGCGGTGACGGTCGTGGCGGTGCGCACCAGGGCCTCGAGGCCGGCCGAGTTGGCCTGTTTGGCCTTCTGCAGGTTGACCAGCACCCGGCGCTTGCCACCCGCAACGGCCTGGCTGGTCGTCGCGAGCAGTTCGCCGCCGAGCCCCGAGTCGATCGCGCCGTCGACGAACAGGGTCAGCAGGTTGCCGTCTTCGGCGGCGACGAGGGGCACGGTCAGGCCTCCGCCAGCAGGCTGGCGACGGTCGCGACCACGTCGCGTGGACTGAACGGCTTGGTCAGGAAGCCGTGCCGGCGCACGACGGGAGCCACGTCGGACGGCAGCGCGAAGTTCTGCGCGGTCAGGAACAGGATCGGAACCTGCTGCGTCGCCGGAGCCGCGTGTAGTTCGCCGGCGGCGACGTAACCGTCCTTGCGCGGCATGCCGACGTCCATCACGACGAGGTCGGCGGAGCGGTCCTTGAACCAGTCGACGGCTTCCTGGCCATCGGTGGCCTCGCTCACTTCGTAGCCGGCTCCCCTGAGCTTGAGCGCCAGCGCGAAGCGGATGCCGGGGTCGTCGTCGACGAGCAGGATGTGCTTCTTCATGGGATCACTCAGCGGCGCCGTCGACCGACACCAGGGTCGCGGCACCTTCTTCGTCCTGGTCGGCGGTGGACGCGGGCAGGTAGATGCGGAACTCGGTGCCGACGCCGAGTTCGCTGGCGACCTCGATGCGGCCGCGGTGCCGTTCGACGATGTAGCGCGCCATCGGCAGGCCGAGACCGGTGCCTGGCAGGTTCGACTGCTGCGCGCTCTTGGCGCGGAAGAACTTCTCGAACACGCGGCCGACGTCTTCGGGCGCGATGCCGATGCCGGTGTCGCGCACGCGCGTGACCAGCTCGTGGCCTTCCAGGCGGGCGGTGAGCGACACCTCGCCGCCGTCCTTGGTGTACTTGACGGCGTTGCCGACGACGTTGACCAGCGCCTGCCGCAGCAGGCGGGCGTCGCCGACGAGGTCGCCGAGGTAGTCGCTGACGGTCCACTTGAGGGTGATGCGTTTGCGCTCGGCGAGCGACTGGTGCATCGCCTGCAGCCCGACCAGCAGTTCGCGCACGTTGACCGTGTCGCGCTTGAACTCGGTGATGCCGGCTTCGATGCGGGCGAGGTCGAGCAGCTCGACGACCATCTGCGACAGCCGCACCGACTCGTCGTACGAGACGCGCACGAGCTTGTCGCGGTCGGCGGGGTCGAGCCCGTCGTTCTCGGCGGCGAGCTCGAGCGAGGCCTGGATCGCGGTCAGTGGGGTCTTGAGTTCGTGCGAGACGCTGTAGATGAACTCCGACTTC
>JAEUHV010000381.1 GCA_016794485.1 Planctomycetota bacterium | reverse complement strand
GCGCATCAAGCTCGAGGAGCAGCGACGCGAGTTGAAGGCCAGCGATCCGGCATTGACCAAGACCCAGCAACAGATCGACGACATCGACGGCGTGATCCGTCAACTCAGCGACGCCGCGAAGAACCTGAAGCCGCAGCGCATTTCCGTCAAGAACAAGGCCTACGAGCTGCGCAAGGAGGAGCGGGAGAAGACCGCGCTCGAGCTCGAGACGGCGCAGACGACGCTGCGCCATGCCAAGGAACAGCACGAAAAGAAGGTCGCCAGCCTGCGCGCGCTGCAGGGGCTCGAATCCGAGTTCACCTCGCTGCGCGCCGATCGCCAGACCGCCGAGACGACCGAGGCGGCCAGCCGCATCACCTGGGAGGTCTGGCAGCAGAAGCGCGCGCTCGGCCAGGGCAACTTCAGCTCGCTGCGCGAGTTCGGCAAGGCCTCGCTGCCGCTCGAAAAGGAGGGCCCGGATCGCGGCAAGCTGTTGCTGGGCGGGTTCTTCGTCGGCTTGTTCTTCGGCTTGGGGATCGTCGTGCTGCGTGCGCTGCCCGACCGCGTCGTGCGCACGCGCGAAGACCTGGAGTCGATCGACGGACTCGCCGTCATCGGTTCGATGCCGCGGCTCGACAACACGAACCTGCGGCGCCACGTGGCGCTGCGCGAACAGGGTTGGTGACGGAGATGCCCATGACGAACGTCATCCAGAAGCACGATCCGAAGAGCCGCCGCAGCGAGGTGATCTCTACCGAGCTCGGCCACCTGTGGTCGTCGTTGCTGCAGCGCGGCGTCGGCGAAACGCATCGCACCATCGGCTTCTGCGCGATCGCCGACGACGAAGGCTCGAACACGCTGGCCGCGAACCTGGCCCTGTTCCTCGGCGCCAAGGGCAAGCGCGTGGCGCTGGTCGAGGCGACCTTGCGCCAGCAGGCGCTGGGCGCGGTGTTCCAGGCGACGCCGTCGCCCGGGCTCGCCGAACTGCTGACCGGGCAGGCCGTGCTGCGCGACGCGCTGCGGTTGCAGGTCGCCGCCGGAGTCGACCTCGTGCCCGCCGGCGAGACCGGGGACCCGTTCTGGGCGTTCACCGGCGACAAACTGCGCTCGATCCTCGGCCAGGTGCTGGCCGAGCGCGACATCTGTTTCGTCGACGTGCCTGGGCTCAACCGCGCCCCGGAAGCGAGCTTCGTCGTGCGTTCGCTCGACGCCGTCGTGCTGGTGGTCGAGGCCAACCGCCACCGGGCGCCCGTCGTGCGCCGCAGCCTGGCGTACCTGCGTTCGCTCGGCACGCCGGTGCTGGGTGCGGTCATCAACGAGCTGGTGCACGAGGTGCCGACGCTCGTGCAGAAGATCCTGTAGGCCGCGGCCCCGGGTCCGCTACAACGCGGGAGTGCCAAGCGCTCCCGGCAAGGCCCTCGCGATCGACGCGTCGGCGTGGTTCCACGACCCGGCGCTGCGGGGCCACCTGCACCCGCGCCATTGGCGGCGACTGCCGCCGCGGCTCGCCGAGGCGGCGCGCGCGACGCTGGCCGAATGCGCGCGGCACGGCGTTCGGGCGACCTGGTTCGTGCCGGGCGAGCTGGCCGCGGCGACGCCTGGCCTCGTGCGCGAGCTGGCCACGGCCGGCCACGAGTTGATGTTCGCGGCGAATGCGGCGGCGCCGCTCGCGACGCTGCCTGCGGCCGAACTCGAGCGCGTGCTGCGGTCGTGGTCGCGCGGCCTGCGCATCCTCGAAGCCGCGTCCGGAATGGCACTGCACGGCTGTCGTTCGGCCTGGATCGAGGACACCGGTGCCGCTCCATGGCGTGCCTGGTGCGAACGCGAGGGGTTCCGCCACGACGCGACGCGGCCGGGCGCGGACGTCGTGCCGTTCGCGGCCTGGCGCTTCGACGCCGGCGCGCCGCGCCTCGCCGGCCTGCCGCCGGCGGTGTATGCGGCCCACTACGACCAGTTGCGCGACGTCGAAGCGGCGTTCGCGGCGGTGGTCGCGCTGGCCCGGGCGCCGATTGGCGGTGGCCAGCCGTCGCCGCCGAACGTGGCGCCGGCCCGGCCGGCGGTTCCCGACGAGCCGCGTCCGGACGTGCGCACCGGTGCTCCGCGCTTCGCCATCGTCGTGCCGCTCAAGGACGAGGCGACCGGCATCGCTTCGCTCGCGCTCGAACTCGACGCCTTGGCGCGCGACCTGGCCGACGTCGCCGCGTGCGAGTTCGTGTTCGTCGACGACGGCAGCACCGACCGCACGTGGGCGCTGCTGCAGGAGAACTTCGCCGACCGTCCCGGCTGCACGCTGGTGCAGCATCCGCAGAATCGCGGCGTCGCCGCTGCGATCCACACCGGTCTCGCCGCCACCGATGCGGCGGTGTGCGCGTCCATCGACGGCGACCTCAGCTACGACCCGCGCGAACTGCGCGCGATGCTGGCGCAGCTCGAGGTCGAACGGGCCGACGTCGTCACCGCGTCGCCGTACCACCCGGACGGTGGCGTGCGGAACGTTCCCGGTTGGCGCCTTTTGCTGTCGCGCACGCTGTCGGCGGTCTACCGGCGTCTGCTGCGATCGCCGCTGCACACCTGGACCGCGTGTTTCCGCGTCTACCGGCGCGCCGCGGTGGCGGGCCTGCCGGTCGCGCATCCCGGCTTCCTAGGGACCGCGGAGCTGCTCGTGCGCGTGCTGCGCCGCGGCGGCCGCGTCGTCGAACACCCCTGCGTTCTGGAAGCGCGCCTGTTCGGGTTCTCGAAGATGAAGGTGCTGCGCACGATCCGGCAGCACCTCGGCCTCTTGTGGCAGGTGGCGCGGGGCCGCATCAGCTGAGCGGGTGCGTCGACCGGCTCGCACGTCCGTGGCCTGCGCAGTAGCTTGGCGAACTGCGAGGTGTGCCCGCGATGAGCAATGCTGCCAAGGACATGATCGACCCACGCGATGTGCCCAACTACACGCTGGGGGAAGCGGCGCATTGGCTGGGACTCGTCCCCAACACTCTCCGGGTCTGGCTGCGCGGCCAGGACTATCCGACGAAGGGTGGCACCCGCCGCGCAAAGCCTGTCGTTCATGCTGCCGGTGCGTCCCCACTCGGGTTGTCGTTCTGGAATCTGGTCGAGTGCAGCGTGCTCTTCACGATGCGCAAGCAGCATCAGGTTTCGCTCCAGAAGGTGCGGCGAGCCTTGGACTACGTTGCGCGTGAGCTGGGCGTCAAACGTCCATTGATCGAACAGGAGTTCAGCACCGACGGCATCGGTTTGTTCGTCGAGCACTACGGCAAGCTGATCGATGCATCGAAGCTGGGGCAGACCGCGATGCGAGAAGTGCTCCAGGCTGGCCTGACCCGGATCGAGCGCGACGAAGCGGGTCTCGCGGCCAGGTTGTTCCCCTGGAGGTTCGATCCTCACGAGCCGCGGCTGATCGCGGTCGACGCGCGTGTGGCATTCGGTCAGCCGGTGCTCTCGAACACCCGGGTTCCCGTCGAGACGATCTTCGATCGCTTCCGCGCTGGCGACAAGATCGAGAGCCTGGCGGCCGACTATCGGGTCGACCAGGCGACGGTCGAGGATCTCGTGAGGAAGTGGTTTGGCTCGGCCGCTGCCTGATCCGGTCCTGTTCCTCGACGAATGCCTCGGCACGACCGACGTGCCGACGGCGTTGCGTGCCCAGGGGGTCAGGGTCGAATTGCTGCACGAGCACTTCGACACTGCGACACAGGATCCAGAATGGCTCGCTTCGGTCGGCTCGCGCGGATGGGTCGTGCTGACGAAGGACCAGCGAATCCGTCGGCGTCGGGTCGAGATCCAGGCTCTGCTGTCGGCGCGCGTGGCTGCGTTCGTGCCACCAGCGGGAACCTGACGGCTGCCGCGACGGCTGCCGCGTTCGCCTCCGCCGTGCCCCGGATTCGGAAGATGTTGCGCGACTACGCCGTGCCGTTCGTGGCTGCGGTCGACGCGGCTGGTTCGGTGCGGCTGCTGACCACGGCGGCACGCCACGCGCAGGTCAGGAAGGAGCGGTGAGCGGCGGCACCTCGCGAGGCCGTCGGCACAGTTCGCCGACGTGGCCCGGGCGCAGCAGCGGCTTCAGGCCGGCCCAGTAGAGCGGGGCGCGGCTCTTCTTGCCGAGCAGTCCGGCGACGAGCCAGGCGACGAGCCGCAGCGCCATGCCGAGCACGAGGCAGGCGCGCACCCACTCGGTCCACGGCCGTCCGTGCCACTGCGCGTGGTAGAGCAGGCAGCTCTCGCGGAACGCCACGAACGTGCGCATGGCCGACTGCGCCGCCGACAGGCCGCCCACGTGCAGGAACGACGCGTCCGGCAGCCAGCGCACGCGGTGCCCGGCGGCGCGCACGCGTCCGCAGAAATCGGCCTCTTCGTAGTACATGAAGAAGCGTTCGTCGAAGCCGCCGACCTGCGGCAACACGTCGGCACGGATCAGGAACACGCAGCCGCTCACGCAGTCGACGTCTTCGGCGCGTTGCGGCAACGGCGCCTCGGTGAAGCGGCCGAGGAACAGCGCCTGCGGCAGGTAGTGACGCGGCAGGTGGCGCTGCCAAGTGCTGCGCTGCGTCGTGCCGTGTTCGTCGACGATGCGCGGCCCGAACACCGCGACGCCGGGCTCCTGTTCGGCGGCGGCGACGAACTTGGCGAGGTCGTCCCAGCTCGCTTCGGCGTCGGTGTTGAGCAGCAGGATCCAGCGGCCGCGCGCGCGTTCGAGGCCGCGGTTGACGCCGTAGGCGAAGCCGCCGTTCTTGGGCTGTGGCAGCACGATCGCCTGCGGGAACTCGGCCTGCGCGCGCGCGACGCTGTCGTCGGCGCTCTGGTTGTCGACCACGAGCACTTCGAACGGCAAGGCCGGTGCGGTGAACAGCCGCCGCAGCAGTCCGAGCAGCAGCTCGCGCGTGTTCCAGTTGACGACCACGATCGACAGCACGGGGGGTGGGCTCATCGGCATCGTCGCGGTGGCGTCATGATGCATCGGCGGTCCCGCGAAGTCGCCATCGCGTCGCACGCCGGGACCGATGCCATGGGACTCGTGGGGCCTTGGCCGCGCGGGCCGACGAGGGCGGGATACCTTGCCCGTGGGAGACCATGCGCCGATCCACCGCCTTGTCGTGTTTGCTGACGTTCGCCGCGGTGGTCCCGGCGCAGATCTCGGCGGGGGCGACGGCGAACGCGGTCACGGTGCGCAGCGGCGTCGTCGTCGCCGCGCCGGTGGCGCCCGGAACCGACGTGTGGTTCGGGCTCGCCCGCCAGGCGACGAGCGGTAGCGGCAACGCGTTCGCGAACGTCGGCCAGGTGGCGACGTCGACCGCGGTCGCCGCGACGTGGCAGCTCGGCTGCATCGCGACGAGTGCGGGCTCGTCCCCGGCCGCAGCGAGCGCAACGGTGCGCTACGACTTCGTCGCGGCGCACGCATTCGTCGGCCGGCTCGTCGTCGCGTGGGCTCCCGCCACCTCCGGCACCGGCAGTGCGGCGCTCGCGGTCGACGTGGGCGACGACGGTGTGGTCGACGCGGTCGGCTCGGCGACGATTCAGGTCGCGTTCGGACCCGGCCCCCTGTCGGTGCGAGTGTCCGGCGCGTGCACGGCGGATGCGGGCTCGATCCAAGGACCGTTCGGTTCGTCGTGGTCGTGGGCCGGCAGTGCCCATGGCAACCTGACGCTACGACTCGAGGCGACGCACGCGACGACCGTGCAGGAAGGTGCGGCGTGCGGGAACGGTGCGCCCGCCCTCCTGGTTGTGCCGACGCTGGCCGACGGGATCGAAGTGCGTGGCGACTGTCCGCCGGGCGTCGACGTGGCGTTCCTGGCGATCGGGTTCGCGCCGGCCGCGGCGGTGTTGCCGCTGCCGCCCGCGTGTTCGCTGTTGGTGACGCCCGAACTGATCGATGCGCAGTGGCCCGACGCGCAGCGGCGCGTCGTGTGGTCGTTCGCGGTCCCGTCGGCGGTGCGGCCCCTGACGCTGCGCACGCAGTTGCTCGGGCTCGACGTCGCCGCGTTCATGCTCGCGGCGAGTGCTGCGGCTCGAACGGACCTGCCGTGACGATCAGTGCCGTTGCCGGCGCCCCGGACCTTCGCGCTCGATGAAGAGGTGCGGCTCGCGGCGATCCGGTCGCTCGACCGCGCGTTGGAACGATTCGGCGACGTCGCGGGCGACTTCGACCGAGGTGAATGCGAACTGGATCGAGATCGCGCCGACTTGACGGCTCTGGATGTGGCCGCGGCGGCACACGTGCGCCATCACGCGCCGCGGATCGGCGCCGTCGCGGCGACCCCAGTTGATGCGGAACCGGACGAACTCCGGCTGCGGCTCGCGTCGGGATGGTGCGCCCTTCGCGGCGGGAACGGCCGGAGCGACCGGAGCGGCTGGCGTGGCCGGCTTCGGGGTCGCAGGGGCCTTCGCGGTGGGCGGTGCCGCCGGATCTGGCGTGGGTTCGGTGGCCGGCTTCGTGGGCGCCCGGGCAGGGGCCGGGGCCACGGGGGGCGGCACCGGGGGTGGCGTCGGAGCCGCCGCGGTCGTCGTGAACGGCCGCGCGTTCGGGTTGCGCAACACTTCGAACGGCTCGCGCACCCCATTCGTCGCCTGCTGCAGCAGCGTCGCCACGACCGCGACCGGATCGCGGTCGGCGAGCAGCCGCGCCGCCGCGGCGCGCAGTTCGGGGCCGAGTTCGCCGCTCGCGGTGAGCTGCCGCCCGATCCGTTCGAGCGCCTGTTCGCGTTGGTGGGCCCGCACCTCGGCCGCACCCGGGCTCGCCGCCCAGCGCGGCTGCACCTTCGCCAGGCGATAGATGTGGCGGGCCCGCATCTCGCGCGATTTCACGACCAGCAGGTAGCTCGTGCCCTTCTGGCCGGCGCGGCCGGTGCGGCCGCTGCGGTGCACGTAGGTTTCGGCGTCGATCGGCAGGTCGAAGTTGACCACCGCGGTGACGTCGGTGATGTCGAGGCCGCGCGCCGCGACGTCGGTCGCGATCAGGGTGTGGATCGAACCGCGGCGGAACGACTGCAGCGTGCGCGTGCGCTGCGACTGCGCCAGGTCGCCGTGGATCGGCATGGCGAGGAAGCCGTCGCCGGCGAGTTTGTCGGCCAGGCCCTGCGTGTCCTCGCGCGTGCGCACGAAGACGAGCGTGCGTTCCTCGCCGGCGAGCAACAGCAGGTTGACCAGCACGTGGTACTGGTCGCGGGCGCCGACCTGCAACGCCACGTGTTCGATGTCGCCGTGCGCCTGGCCGGTGGGCGTGCCGGTGACCAGCAGTGCGTCACGCTGGAACTTGTCCGCCAGCGCGCGCACTGCGAACGGGAACGTCGCCGACACGAGGTGCGTGCGGCGGTCGGCGGGCAACGCCGCGAGGATCGCGTCGAGCTCGTCCTTGAAGCCGAGGTCGAGCATCTGGTCGGCTTCGTCGAGCACGAGTTGTCGCACCTGGCCGAGGTCCAGCGCGCCGTTGCGCAGGTGGTCGAGCAGGCGTCCGGGTGTGCCGACCAGGACCGCCGGCTTGCGCTGCAACTGCAGCCGCTCGCGGTCGAGATTGGTGCCGCCGGTCACGACCTGGCAGCCGACACCCGGCAGGTCGGCGAACAACCACGCGAGCTCCTCCTTGACCTGTGCCGCCAGTTCGCGCGTCGGTGCGATGACGAGCACCAACGGCGCGTTGGCAGGGGCCGGGGCTTCGAGGTCGCGACTGCAGACGAGGCCGAGTGCCACGGTCTTGCCCGAACCGGTCTGCGAGGTGATGCGCAGGTCGCGCCGCCCGTCGTCGGCGGCGACGATCGCCGCCTGGACCGCGGTCAACGAGGCGAAGCCGCGCCGCACCAGGGCCGGGCGCAACGCGGCCGGAACGTTCGCGAAGGCCGGCGAATCGGAGGTGGAAGGTGCCGATTCCGGCTCGGGCGTGGGCGCTGCGTCCGCGAAGTACATGCTGCAGGTTCCAGCATCCGGTGGTCGTGGTCAATCGCCGATTGCC
>JAEUHV010000378.1 GCA_016794485.1 Planctomycetota bacterium | reverse complement strand
CTCTGCTGGAGAACGGCGACGAGGCGAAGCCCAAGAAGAAGGCGGCGCGTGCATGAGCGACGAACTGCCGGAAGGGTGGGCAAAGGCGAAGCTGGCGGACGTAACCACCCGCGTGCCGAACGTGAAGCCGGAGAGCGAGCCGTCGCGCGAGTTCGCCTACGTGGACATCTCGGCCGTCGATCGGGAGCGGAATCAGATCGTCGAGCCATCCGTTCGCCGATTCTGTGGCAAGGACGCGCCGTCTCGTGCGCGTCGCCCGATCGAGTCTGGCGATGTGCTGTTCTCCAACGTGAGAACGAACCTCCGCAACGTCGCGGCGGTGCCAGATCCAGCCCCGGCGCAGCTGTGCTCCAACGGCTTCACGGTGCTGCGCAGCAACGGTGCTGTGCTACCGCTCTACCTTCTCCGTTCGGTCCTGACCGATGAGTTCACGGCTGCGGTCAGCGAGACGCAAACCGGAACGCACTACCCGGCCACCACAGATGCGCAGGTGTTCGATCAGGCCATCCGCGTGCCGCCCCTCGCCGAGCAGCATCGCATCGTCGCCAAGGTCGAAGCCCTGCTAGAGCAGGTGCGCCGCACGAAGGACCGGCTCGACCGCGTGCCGCTGATCCTCAAGCGGTTCAGGCAGGCGGTGCTGGCGGCGGCGTGTTCAGGGCAACTGACCGAGGGGTGGCGACGTGACCGTATCGTCATCGAGCCCGCGACCGATGTGCTGCGTAAGATCGCGGCGAAGCGGATCGAACTGGGGTTGCCATCCGCAAGGCGGGTGCTCGATACGGAAGGGATCGCGTTGCCCGAGACGGAACTGCCGGAATCGTGGTGTTGGTGCCGAGTCGGTCAAATTGCGGACGTCCGCCTCGGTGGCACCCCTGCTCGCAAGGACGCCTCTTACTGGAACGGGGATGTCCCATGGGTGAGCTCAGGTGAGGTCGCCAACTGTCGGATCGCAACCACAGCTGAAAGGATCACGGTGCTGGGGTTGGAGAACAGCAACGCCAAGCTCTACCCGCCAGGGACGGTGCTCATTGCGATGATCGGCGAAGGAAAGACACGTGGTCAGTCCGCGATTCTCGACGTCCTCGCCTCCACGAACCAGAACGTCGCTGGCTTGGTGTTCGATGCGGCCCATGTGGAGGCCGAGTACGTGTGGCTCTGGGCCCTCAGCGAATACGAGAAGAACCGTGACGCTGGTCGCGGAGGGAATCAACCAGCCCTGAACGGCGCGAAGGTTCGCGCACTGCCGGTTCCGCTTCCTCCCCTCGAAGAGCAGCAGGAGATCGTGCTCCGGGTGAAGCGAGTGTTGAACCTACTTGATGCAACGGAACGAAGAGTCTTGCAGGCATCTCGCCAAGCGAATGCACTGCCGCAGGCGATCTTGTGCAAGGCGTTCGCCGGCGAGTTGGTCCCGACCGAGGCCGAGCTCGCACGCGCCGAGGGGCGTGACTACGAGACCGCCGAGCAGTTGCTCGAACGCGTGAGGGCGCAGTCGGAGGAACTCACCACCAAGGGGAAGCGCCCACGGCCCGCCTCACCACGGGGCAGGTCCCGTAGCACATCGAACACGTAGACGATCAAGGAGCACACGATGGCACTGTGGTTGATCCGAGCCGGTGGCGAAGGGGAGTACGAGCGGAAGTTCCTCGACGAGGAACGGGTTTACCTCACGTGGGACGAACTGGTCGACGACCTGACCAAGGCCAAGTCCCGCGAGGCGGTCACCGAAGTGATGCGCCGCTGCCTGCCCGAGGCGGGCGAGGGCAAGCTGCGGAACCATGTGGGGCAGGTCTGGGCCTTCTGCGCCACCATCGCTGCCGGAGACTGGTTCGCACTGCCGAGCAAGTTCTCCAGCACGATCCACTTCGGCGAGATCACCGGGCCGCTGAGATTCGACGCGAAGGCCGAGCCTCCGTTCAAGCACTACCGCACGTGCAGGTGGATCGAGCGTGACGTGCCCCGCAGCCGATTTGACCAGGACCTGCTCTACAGCCTGGGCGCATTCCTCACGATCTGCCGCATCACCCGCAACGATGCCGAGGCCCGCATCCGAGCGATCGCCGCCAACGGCTGGCAGTCGAGCAAGACCGGTACGGTCACCGTGAAGCCGACAAGCGCGAAGGCCAAGTCCGAGGAGCCGGCGGAAGAAGACGTGCCGACCGAGGACGGCGGCACCGTCGATCTCGAACAGCTAGCCCACGACAGCATCGCCCGCATGATCGACGCGCGGTTCAAGGGCCACGGGTTGGCGCGGCTCGTCGACTCGATTCTGCGCGCGCAGGGCTACTCAACTCACCGCAGTCCCGAAGGCGCGGACCACGGCGTCGACATCCTCGCCGGAACCGGCCCCATGGGGTTCGGCTCGCCTCGCATCTGCGTCCAGGTGAAGAGCGGCGACTCGCCCATCGACCGGCCCAGCGTTGACCAGTTGGTTGGCACGATGCAGCACGTCGGGGCCGATCACGGGCTTTTCGTCGCCTGGGGCGGCTTCAAGACGACGGTCAACCGCGAGCTCGCGCAGAAGTACTTCCGACTGCGCCTGTGGGACCAGAAGGACCTCATCGAGCAGATCCTCGTGCATTATCCAGACCTCGACGCAGAGGTGCGCGCAGAGTTGCCGTTGAAGCGGATCTGGACCGTGGCCGGCACCGACGAGGATGCCTGACAGTGTCCTCGGCGAGGCAACGATGGCGCGACGCACCTACCCCATTTGCACATGGATCCCGCTCACGTTCTTCTGGTGCTGGGGAGGTGTCTTGATGATCGCCACAGCGGCTGAGCAGGGCGTCGTCGGAGACCTGACGGTGAACCTCGTCGCGACAGTCGTCGGCGTGTTCGTCGCCTTATCGGTCGAGCGTGCGGTTGAGCGTTGGAAGGAGAGGAAGGAGAAGCTCGCGCGCATGAGTGAATGGCTGCTGATGATCAAGAAGGGGGCGGAGGCGAGCCTTGGCCATGTCCGGCAGACGTTGCGAGATGAACTCCTCAAGGGGGCCATACCGACCTACCCGCACGATCAGACTCTCGCCATTGCCTACAGTCAGGGGGCCGCGAAAGACCTGATCGAGATCCCGGGCTTTGTTGATGCCCATCGCCACACGGTGTTCGAGATGGCGCATCTCGCGAACAAGATCAACATCCTATTGACGACCCAGCACCAGACGGTGCTTGCACAGCAGTTCGCGTTCACCATCGATATCGCCAAGAACGCAGAGAGTGCCCTCCAGAATCTCCTCGTGCAGTGCGAACAGGCACTACGTGCGCTTCCCATGCAGCTCCACGACTCGTAGTGCAAGCACCTGCATTCAGCCGTCACGGCGATCGCCGCGCCAATCTGCGGCGGCGCCTCCCCGAGTTCGTCAGGCTTGCGCCGGCCATAGTGGGCGCGCGGGATGGCGTCGAACGGGGCTAGGCACGAACGGTAGCGGGGGCGACCATGCCGATACGGTTGTCGCGACTGGGAACGGACTACGTGCCGCACGCGCGCGACGTCAGGCGTCGGGCGCCTCGGAGATGAACCGCAGGAACTCGGCACCGAGCGAAGACACCAGAGGCTGGCCGCAGCAGAGGGTGTTGAACGTGGCCTTGCCGTCGGTCAGGCCGCGCCTCATCAGATCATCAAGGACGACGTAATGCAGGTCGTGCGGGAGTTCGTCACGAAGCACGTTGTTCACGATCGACTGCAGTGACCGCGGAGACTCGATCTGCGTCGTCACGTCCATCTCGATCAGGCGATTGCTGGCCGGCCCGGGAAGGGGCAGCCCGCGGTGCTTCAGGAACGCCGCTGCATCGGCCATCAAGTGAAGCAGCAGCAGGTGTGCCACGTCGAGTTCGTCGACGAAGCGCAGGAACGCGCGCGCCTTGGTCTCGCCAGGTGCGCCGGGCAAGACGGAGTTGACGATCGCGTTCCGTAGCGCAACACGCTTCTCCTCGCGGTGCGTACGCATGGCAGCGGCGAGGGCGTCGAACACGAAGTCGACGAACACTTCGTTTCTTGCGAGCGCGTCGACGTCAACACCGCGGCGTTGCAACGCCCGAATCGCCAAGTCGTGGTTCTGCAACGTCGTGTTGGTGGCGCGCTCGGAGCGCGTTGAGACCATGCGGTCCAGCCAGCCAAGTGGGATACCGAGCCACGGCGCACTCGTGAACATTGGCAACCACTTCACCAACTCGCGCCCGAACCGCTCCCACGTATCGAGCGGTCCGTCACCCTCGGGGCGGGGAAGTCGTTCCTTCTCGTTCATGCCAGCAACATAGGTGCGCGCCGGGCCATGTCGACCCCGCCTTGGGGCATGGCAGGGAAAGCGCCCGGTGCGGCGGCGGTCGACTTCGCCACCGCACCGAACTTCCTGCACCCGGCACCGTCGTTGCGCATGACTCGAACGACGTTGCCGCCACAGGCTCCCGCGCACGCGACAGGCACCAACGACGAGATGCCCGCCGCGCCGCGGGCGGATCAGCACCAACCCTCGACGCGCCCCGCGCCGGCATCGCGCATCAGGCCCGTGGCGCCGACGCGCTCCTTCGTCGCGAGCACGTCGCCGAGATTCCACTCGTCGTGACCGTTCGCGCGACGCGTTCGCACGCCGGCACGGCGCAGGGCCGCCCGGCCGCGCGGGTTCGACGCGAACTCGGACCCGAGGCCGAGCGCCTTCCCGACGGCCGCGGCGTCGACCCACTCGGCGGTGTCGCCTGCTGCCAGCCGCGCGACGGCCGCGCGTCGTTCGATGTCCGCTTCGGCGCCGAGTTCGGCACGACGGCGCGCACGCGCCACGTGCGGGGCGGCGAGGCTGGCCAAGTAGCTGCCGAGCACGCGCTCGTTGTTGTTGAACTCGGTGCGCGTCGCCGCGTCGGCGGCGAGCAGGCGGGAGGCCTCGGCGATCGCGCGTTCGTGGTCAGCGACCAGCAGCACCGCGTCGACATCGCCGCGGCGCAACTGCTGCTCGACTCGGTCGAGCGCCGTCACTGACTGCCTCCGGCCTGCGCGTAGCCGATGGCGGGCGGCACGTCGTCGGCATAAGCCGGGTGGCCTCGCTCGCCCAGACGACGTCGCGCCTCTCGCGCAACACGCATCACTTCGCGCGAGTTCATCGTCTCGCCGTACGCGCGGTGTCGCAGGTTCTCGACCTCCGCGAATAGGCGGTCAGCCTCGGCCTTGGCTGCCTCAGCCTTCGCCGTCAACGCGCCGGCTTCGACGGTGAGCGACTTCGCAGCCGCGGCCAACTTCGCGGCGGTGGCCTCGGCGTTCTCGGTGGCGATCACTTCGGCGAGCGCCGCGAGATCGGCGGCGAGGTCGTCGATGGTCTTGCCCATCGCGGGCAGCAAGGCCTCGACCTCCGAAGCCACAGCATCGGCCTCACGCTCGCCGAGCTTTCCGGCAGCCATCCGTCGCGCGCGTTGCCAGTAGGTTTCCGCGGCCGTCCGCCGCCGCGTCAGTAGTCGTTCCTTGATGCGTTCGATCAGGTTCGTCACGGTCGTTCTCTTCGCCGGCCGGTTGCCGGCAACACATCGTTGTCCGACCCTGGTCCGGCGGCGTCGTGCCGTCGCACCTCGTCGGGGAGTTGGTCGATGCAGTGAAGGGCCAGGGGCGCGCGTTGACGTCGGCGCGCTTCCGCCGTGCGAGCAGCGAGCCCCGATCGTGTCGGCGCTTCACTGCGGGGCCTCGTCGTTGTCGCCGGGCAGGTCGTCGTCGGTGTCCCAGGCCGCGCCCGAGCTCGCCACGGTGTTGGTTTCGCTGCCCGCGACGTCGCCATCGTCGTCGGCGAAGCGGTTGCAGATCGCCCGGTGTTCGCGCTCCATCCAGGCCTGCACTTCCGCGCCGAACACGTTGCCCGCCATGCGGGCCATGGCGTCGAGCGCCGCAACCACCGCGGCAACCTGTCGCGCGCGTTGATCGTCGACGGCTTCGCGCAACACGTACTTCGCCTGCCGCACCTGCAAGTCGAAGATCGTGGACAGGGCGCGCGCCTGCGCTCCCCTCTCGCTCCACGTCTTCTCGCCGGGCGTCCGGTTGTCACCGCCGCCGGGTGGTGGTGTTGCACGCGACGCCGCGCGTTCCTCTCTCCACGCGGTGTAAACCCGCACCCACGCCGCGACGCGCCCCCTGGCCGTCGGCGGCTCCGGCGCCCCGTCGCGCAAGTCGTCGTTGAGAGTCGAGGGCCGGACCCCGGCGCGGCGGGCGAGCGTGTGCTTTGCGAAGGCGAATCTGGGTGCGGTCATTGGTGGTGGTGGCGGCGGAAAGTGGCGGGAGCAAACTGCGGGAGACCGGTCGTGGCTCCGCCCCCACGATGGAGGGGGGCACCCCGTCGGAAGGACCCGTTGCCGTCGGCGGTCAGGTCGCGGCCCAGGCGCCCAGGCCCTGCCCGATCTCGTGTGCGGGCGCCCGGTGCACGGCCGCGACGGCGATCGTCGAAGGCAGGGCAGCCCAGGCCGTGGTTGCCGGCGGTGTCGGTGCCGTGGTTCATGCCGTACCGCCATCAGAGTCGCGGTGGTCACGGCGAAGCGCCGAGCCGTCGAGGCGGTCGGCATCGACGCGGGAGCGTTCGATCTGTGACGGTTGCCAGGGCGTTGCCGGCACCACGATCAGCAACGCGAACGTCGGCACGTCGGCGCCGTCCGGTCCGATGCGGCGGAGGTCGAGCACAGTGCCCGCCGGCAGCACCAGTTCCTCGCCGATGGTCGCGTGCAGGTAGGGTTCGCCCGTGGCCCGCAGGCGTCGGCGAAAGCCGATGCATGGCGCGGTTGCCTTCACACGTCGTGACCTCCGACCTCGTCGATGACGCGGAGGCCGTGGCGCAGGAGGTCGAGCAACCGCCGGTGCTCCGGCCGGTCGCCACGGCCGAATGCGGACCGCATCCGCACGGCGACCCGCATCGGGTCGAGCACGTCGTCGATGGCGACGCGCACGTCGACGTCGGCCGCGTCGTTGCCGCAGCACCGCAGGCATCTTCCGAAGTGTTCGGGAAGCTCGGCCAACTCGGCGCACGATGGGCAGGGTCGCGCGTTCACGCGGTCGACCTCCGCGCCGCGGCGAACCGCTCGTTGCGCGCTTGGCGTTCGTCATCGACGAGGCGTCGCAGTTCGTCGGGCGATCGGCCGACCTGTTGTGCGACCTCGTCGAGGTCGGCGCCTGCCTCCTCGAACTTCAACAACAGCCGCGCGTTGCCGGCCTGCACCGCGACGACGGCGGCTTCGGTGGCCGTTCGCCGGGCGCGGTCCTCGCGCTTGCGGTGGTCGCGCGGTTCGCCGCGGCGTGGCGCGAAGTCGGGGCGGGACTCGAGCCCAGCACGCACCCGTGCGATGCGGTTCCGCACGGCCTCAGCGAGCCATCCGCCGGGGTTCTTCTTGGTGCGCGCCTTCCTCGCCAACCGCAGCACGTCGTCGAGCGCAGCGGCGCCGAGCACGCGCGCGGCCTCGTCGCCGAGGTGGTCGCGCTTGGCGGCGAGTTGCTGCTGCACGCGAACCGGGGCGTTCGTCCAGGTGTAGCAACCGCCGGCCGTCAGCACGGCGGCGATGGCCACGGGGGCGGCGAGGGTGCGAAGCTTGGCGATGCGCTCCGGCTGCAGGAGGTCCCCCAGGTGCTCGACGGGCTTCGGCTGCTGCTGCTGCGAAAAGGGTGGCTTGCTGCGATCGGCGCCCGGCCTCAGGGCCGCGGCGAGGTGGTCGAAGATGCCGGCGCCTGCCGCCTCGGTGATGGGCTCGTCCTCCATCCGCTTCGCGGGCGCGCAGCGTTCCCCATTCTGGGCTTGGGCCTGCTCCGCGTTTCGCGGCGATGGGGCGCTCCCTTCGGAGGGAGCGATGGGGAACACGACCGCCATTGCCGAGGGGGCCTGTTCCCTGGTTGCCGAGGGTGCCCAGCGGCCGAGGGTCGCGTCGCGGCCGCCGACGAGCTGACGTTGGCGCCCCGCCGTCGCTGCGGCTACCGCCGCCAGCTTCGATTGCTTCGACAGGATCGTCGGGCGCTTGCAGAGTTCGCGGCGGGCTTGGGGATCGTCGGGCAAGCGAACCCGACGGAACACGCGCTCGACCGCGGCCAACTTCTTGTCGCGGCTGATGAACGGCACCGACTTCCACTTCTCGACGACCATGCAGTCGTGTTCCGAGAGGGTCTTCCGGGCGGCGATGACGTAGCGCCGCGAGACGCTGGCGAGCGCGGCGCGTTCGGCGTCGGTGCGCGTTCCCGGTCGGTCCGCGTTCTTGCCGACAGCCTCGCCGAACACGATCGCGACGCCGCGCAGATCGGCCGTGGTCAGCATCCACGCGAGCGCGGCCATCGGCACTGCATCGATCGCGAACCGGAGACCACGGGCGCCGAAGTCGGCCACGGCTCGTTCCTTCCACCTGCCGAAGCCCCCCTCGTTGATGACGAGCCAGCCGTTGGCGGTCCTGTCGACGATGCCGTCGCCGACGAGGCTGTCGCGGTAGGTCGCTGCGGTGCGCGTGCTGCAGTTCAGCAGCCGCGCGAGGTAGCGCACCGCGTCAGGTAACGGGCCAAGGTCGGCGACGAACGACGCGAGCACCATGCGGTCGCTGTTCTCGAAGGACGGGCGCCGGGCGATGAAGACGCACGGCACCCTGCCCGCCGCT
Source organism: Planctomycetota bacterium (assembly GCA_016794485.1). Lineage (GTDB taxonomy): Bacteria > Planctomycetota > UBA1135 > UBA1135 > UBA2386 > UBA2386. The sequence continues at coordinate 260 of JAEUHV010000378.1, read as the reverse complement.
GGCGCCGGTGCTGCGGTGCTCGACGATGGGGACGTGCTTGCGGCGCCGAGGGGGCGCGCGCTACCGTGCACGGTGTCCTCCTCGCCCTCGCGGCGTGGCGGTCACGACGGCCTCGGTGGTGCGGTGCCGCTCGTTCGTGTCGAACCCGTTGCCGACCTGCAATCCCGCTGCCGCCAAGCGAGAGGGAGTGCAGGTCGTCGCGTTTCCGGGGGAGCCGCTACGATCTCGGCCGGTTGCAGCCAAGGCTTGTCGGCCCAGGT
>JAEUHV010000376.1 GCA_016794485.1 Planctomycetota bacterium | reverse complement strand
GTCGTCGAGCACGCGGCGAACAGGGTGGCCAGGGCGGCGCAGGCGGCGGGGAGTCGCATGGGCTCCACGGTAGCGCAACGACCGAACGGACACGACGCGATGGCGCCGCCGTTCGCGATTCGTAGCCTCTGCGGGATGAGCGAACCGTTCCTCGAACGCGACTTCAAGGCCTACGAGAAGCACCGCCAGGACGACCCGGAATACAACGCGCTGCGCCTGTCCGTGCGACGCAAGTTGAAGGCGATGGTCGACGGTGTGGTCAAGGAGGCGAAGCCCCTCGGCACCGACCTGAGTGCCCAGGCCGGCCTGCACCATCCGTACACGTTCAATGCCTACCGGGTGCGCGAACAGCGGGCCTACGCCTGCCGCGGCACCAAGGAACGCAAGAAGCTGGCGTCGTTCTTCGGCGACGCGCTCGGCAAGGACGCCGAGACGCACTACATCCAGACCGTGCTCGAGGCGTGCATCGACGACCAGGTGGTCGAGGCGGCGCTGCGCGTTCATCCGCAGGCGTGGTGGGACGGCGAGAACCTGAAGAAGAAGTGCCTGGGCGACGCGGCTCGACTCGACGAGTTCTGCAAGCTGCTGCGCGCGCTGCCGCCGGGCTTCAACCTGAAGCTGCACGATTGGAAGAAGGACCACTGGTGCGCCTCGGTGAAGCCGGCCGAGGTGAAGGAGATGTTCACGCACTACACGCCGGGCAACCACTGGCTGCACGTGGTGCGGCAGCTGCCGAAGGAAGACGCGGTGGCGATGGGGCCGGAGGCCGAAGCCTGGGTGCGCAGCTCCCTGCTCGCGCTGTTGCCGGTCTACCGGTTCACGCTGTGGGACCCGAGCTGAACGGGCGCGGCGCCCGCGTGGACGTTCACTGCGACGGGTAGTTCGCCTTCACCCACGCGGCCCATTTCGTGTCGAAGTCCAGCGTGGTGACGCCGTACGCCTGCTGCAGCGCCGTGCGCACCGCCCCGACGAGGTCGTTCTGGTCGGGGAACCACTGCGCGTCGACGCGGCCCTTCACCGCGAACAGGAACTTCTGCCACTTCTCGGGGCCCATCGACATGAGCCAGTCGATGCGCGACCAGACGGCGACGTGGTCGTTGAACTTGATGTCGCCGAAGTCGCGCCAGCCGGCGGCTTCGTGGAACGGTGCGAACTTGCCGTCGTTGGCCAGCAGCCCGCGGCAGTAGACGTTCCACTTCTCGATGACCTTCATGTCGGCGGTGGAGCCTTCGTTCTGGTCGAAGCTCGACCAGTCGCCGCTGATCCGGCGCGAGTTCCAGTGGCCGAAGCCCTCCTTGATCCACACCGGCAGGTCGTAGGTGTAGTAGCGGAAGCCGTCGAGCAGGTTCTGGCTGACGTTGAACGCGAGCGTGCAGTGCAGCGCGGTATCGTGCTTGAGCGGGAACTTCTCCGACTCGCAGGCGCAGCCGAAGAACAGCGAGCTGCTCTCCTTGAAGTGCCAGCGCTGCGGCATGCGCGAGTCGCGGCCGATGAACGTCTTCAGGTACTGCTGGTAGGGGCCTTCCTTCTCGGTCACGAAGACCAGGTACTTGTCCTTCATGCCGAGGAACGGCCCGTAGCCCATGTAGCGCTTCTTCGGGTCGACCACGACCTTGTCCGGGTCCGGCGGAAAGTCCGCGTCGGTCACGCCGAACAGCGCCATCGTCTCGGAGTACAGCTTCTCGAGGCGCATCGCGTTCAGGTGCAGGCGCAGCCACGGGTCGAGCCGGCGAGTCTTGGGATCGACACCGGGCAGGACCTTGGCCAGTTCGGCCAGTTCGCTGCGCAACTTGGCGCGCGTCTCGGGATCGAGCGGCACCTCCCATTCCGGCAGGGCCTGGCCCAGGCGGAAGTGGGCCGTCTCCACCCACAGGATCTGCAGGTAGGGCAGTGCGTCGTCGACCTTCACGGTGTCGACCGGCTTGTCGGCGACGTTGCCGAAGCGGAACGGCCCGTACGAGACGTAGCCGAGCTTGGCCATCGCCGCCGGATCGTTCTTGGTGTAGCGGCTGTCGATGCGCCACTTGGGCAGCTTGTCCTTCTGCTGCGCCGGACAGAGCGCCGTCAGCGCGAGCATGGCCACGACGAAGAGGGCGCGCATCAGACCTTCGCCCGCCATTGCTTGGCCATTTCGATCGCCTTGAACACGTCGAGATTCTCGATCGGAGCCTCCCCGTTCAGCACGCGCGCCGCGTTCACGGCCTCGCGTTTCACGGTGTGTTCCGCCGCGTCGAGGTAGGTGCGCAGGATCACGCCCTGTTCCTTCACCATCAGGTAGCGCGCGAGCCGCAGACCCGCCATCTGGTCGGGCACCTTGGCCTTGCCGATCGCCTCGAACACCAGCTCGCCCGCCTCGAGCGAGCGGGCCGGGGTCAGCGCCTGTTGCACGAGATCCACGACGTCCTTCCAGTGGGTCTTCGAGTACTCGAGCACCGGCAACACCGCTTCCTTCTTCTTCAGGGCCAGAAGGCCGAGCCAGGCGTAGAACGACGTCAACTCGTCCTTGTCCTTGACCAGCGCCTGCAGCGCCCCGGCAAGGTCGGCATCGTGGAAGCAGCACATGCGCCGCACGAGGTAGCGCCGCAGTTCCGGCTTGTCCTTCTTCACCTCGCGCGCCAGCAGGGCGCCGTGTTGCGGGCCGAGGATCGAGTCGAACACTTCGAACAGGAGCTCGTTGGCGCGGCACTCCTTGTCCGAGACCTGCTGCAGCAGCAGCGGCGCCGCGCCGTCGCCGAGCTGGAGCAGGCTCTTCTTGGCTTCGTCGTGCAGGCGGGGCTCGTCCTTGCGGAACTGGCCGGCGAGCGCCAGCACCCGCTGCTTGTCGGTGTCCTTGATCGGCGGCCATTCCGCCAGCCTGGCCGGGGTCTGGCCCGCGGCGAGCATCGGCAGCACGAACGGCATCAGGGTGAAGGTGAGGCGGCGCAGCGAGGGGGTCGCGTTCACGGTTAGTCCTTCGTCTTCGGGGGCTTGATCCAATCGGGCAGCGCGGACACCCAAGCGGGGTCGACCCAGGTGACCTTGGCGGCGAGTTCGAGCCGCTGCGCGTCGTAGAACGTCCGCCACTGGTCGGCCGTGTGCGTCACGAAGCCGACCTGCAGCGCGTCACAGTAGTCGTCGAGCATCTGGGCCGGCGATTCGACGAGGTCGAATGCGCCGACGACGAACCAGCCCATGGGCAGTTCGATCGGCTGGCTCGTCCCGCGCACGTTCAGCGGATCGAACAGGAACATCGCCACCGGCAGGTGCACCTTGCTGCGGCTGACGTTGCTGCGGCGGCGGCTCGCCATCTGCGCCGTGGCCCGGTCGAGTTCCTCGATGTTGGTCGCGACGGATCGCAGCGCGTCGGCGCGTTGCCGCTGTTCGGCGCGTTCCTTGGCGAAGGAGCGCTGCGCCACGCGCACGGGCAGCAGGTGGTCGTCGAGCGCGCGGCGTACCTTGGCCTTGAGGCCGCCTTCCGGCAGGTACGAATCGAGCCAGACCACGTATGGCGCGACGTCGCGGTGCGTGATCTCGATGCCGTCGATGACCAGCAGCTTGCCGGTGTCGAGCCAGTCTGGCACCGCGTGGATCCACTCGGGATCGACGTGCGTCACCTTGCCAACGAGCTGCTTCTTCTGGGCCGCGTACCACTCGTCCCATTGGCTCGCGGTGTGTGTCGGGAAGTCGACCTGCAGGACGTCGGCGTGGCTGGCGAGCGAGCCGTTGGGTTGGATCTTGCCGTGCCCGCGCACGGCGAACAGGGCGAATCCGCGCGGCAGCTCGATCGGTTCGCCGACTTTGTCGAGGTTGGCGGGGTCGAACAGGAACCTGCCTGCGGGCAGCGGTGCCTGCGCCGGGCTCACTTCGCCACGCGCACGGTTCGCCGGCGCGATGGCGGCGCGATCGAGAGCGGCGAAGTCGGCGGCGCCATGGCGCATCGCCTCGGCGAGCTGCTTCTGCTGCGCCCGTTCGGCCGCGAACGCACGCTGGGCCAGGCGCAGCGGCAGCACGTATTCGTCGAGCGCGCGCGCGACCTTCTGGCGAGGACCGAGATCGGGGGTGGCGGTGTCGAGCCAGGCGACGTAGGGCGCCAGGTCCTCGCTGCGGATCTCGATTCCGTCGACGGTGAGCAGGGTCGGTGGCGGTGGCGGTGGCGGCGGCGAGCAAGCCGCCGCGGCGAGCGCCAGGACGAGTGGCGCACGAAGGGAGCGGAACAGGAGCCTGCGGGTCACGGGGTGTCCAGGTTGGCCAGGAACGCGCACAGGGGGCCGGCCAGGAAACGGTAGGTCGAGTCGAGCAGTTCGGCGAGGGCCGGCGAATCGGTCGTGGCGATCGGACCCGTGAAGCTGCCGGTGTTTTCGATCCACAGCGAACGAGCGTCCTGGGGCCAGGTCTCGATTCGCGCCTGGAACGTCTCGCGGCCGCCGGGCTGCGGCGGGAACACCAGCCGTACCCCGAGCGATTGCAGTGGCCGGTCGAACGGCTGCCATCCGTCGGGGCCCGGGGCGACGAGGCGGCGACTCATGAACTCGCGACCGTCGCGGTAGTTGCGCGGCGCAACCAGCGAACGGACCACGAACTGCTGCACCAGCGACGTGCCGATGCCGAGCGTCGTGAACGCGGTCGAAACGACGTTGACGACGCGCGTGGCGAAGTCGTCGACGGTGGTGCCCCGCAGCTCCTCGCGCAGGATCAAGCGGTCCCACGTGAACGTCGCCGCGGACACCTGGCCCGGGCCCTGCGGCAGGTTGCTCAGGTGGATGCCGTCGTGGGCGACCTGGAAGTTCTGGTAGCCGATCGCCGGCTGACGCCAGAGGGTGTTGTGCACCGTCTGCACCAGGTCGGCGCGCAGCGGTTGCGGCGGGTGCAGGATCTCGGCGGCGAAGGCGATCGTTCGGGGGTCGTAGCTCATCGGGACGAAGGCCGCATGCTACGGGCACTTGGCTCCGGCGACAGGACCTCGTGCGGGCCTTCGCGTCGGATTGTGGGAGGATTCCCCTGCCCGGCTCGTTTCGCCGGCCGCGTTTGCTAGACTCCTCGCCCCTAACTCGTAACCGAGCCCTTCCGATGCATCGCGTTCCCCTCGTGGCGATGGCCGCCCTGGCCGTGGTCGCCTCTCCGCTGTTCGCCCAACAGGATCCACCGGCGCAGGTCAAGGCACTGCAGCGCGAGGTCGACGACCTGAACGAGCGGCTCATCCAGGAGCGCGCCAAGTTGCTGACCCAGCTGAAGGTCAACGGCAAGGAGCTCGATGCCCGCGAAGTGATGCGCGAAGCGGTCTACCTGACCGGGGGCAAGCTGGTCGAGGCGAAGGTCGCCAACTTCTTCATCCTCGAAGAACTGAAGAAGCAGGTCGAGTCGGGCAAGCGCAAGCCCGAGGAGTTCATGGTCAGCGAGCAGGACGTCATGGACCAGCTCGCGCCGATGAAGGCCGAGTTCGAGTCCAAGAACCCCGGCGTCGACTTCTGGGAGGTCGTGCGCTCGCAGTACGGCCTGAGCAAGGAGACGTTCCTCGAGCAGCGCAAGGAAGCGATCCAGTTCGACCGCGTGTTCTTCCCCGGGGCGCCGCGCGATTGGCCGGACATCACCAAGGAAGCGATCAAGGCGCAGACGCAGAGCGACCAGGGCCCGGCGTTCCTGGCTCAGCTCGAGAAGGCGACGGAGGGCGTCGACGAGAAGGGGCAGCCGAAGAAGCTGCCGGACTTCTGGGTCAACATGATGCGCCAGTTCGTGCAGAAGGGTCTGCGCAGCTGGTCCGACATCCGCTACGCGTCGCACGGTCTGCCGGCCGACGTCGTGTTGAAGGTCAACGACCTCGAATGGAAGACGGCCGAAGCGTTCGACTTCATCAAGAAGGGCCTGTTCGTGCAGGACATCGAGCGCGCCATGCAGGAAGTGGCGGTGCGTGAGGCGCTGCGGCAGGATCTGGCCGCCAAGGGCGCCTACATCGACGACGACACGTTCCTCAAGCGCTACGAGGAATACCGTCAGCCCTACGACACGACGCCGTTCACGGTCGAAGTCATCGCCACCCGATTCAAGGGCTACCCCTGCCTCGAGGCCTTCCGGGCCCGCTGGCGCCTGATCACGTCGTTCGGCGACATGATCAAGAACGACGTCAACGACGCGAACCTGCAGGCGCACGCCGACAAGCGCGCGGCGTTCTTCGCCGACGGCCAGGTCGACTGCAGCCTGATCCCGTTCCAGGCCCGCAACCCGAAGACGGGTGCCTGGGAGCCGGACGGCATGGCGTCCGCCAAGGCGCGCTGCGAGGCAGCGTTTGCGCAACTCGAGGCCAAGAAGGCGACCTTCGACGAGATGCTCGACCGCCACACCGAGTTCTTCGCCAACGACGAGAAGCGTGGTCGGCTCGGCATGCTGCCCCTCAACCAGCTGCGCCAGCAGCTGCGCGAGAGCGAGTTCACCCAACTGCTCGATGGCTTCTCGCTCGCCGAGTTCCTGTTCTTCGAGGCCGAGACCGGCAAGACGGTCGGTCCGCTGCAAGGGCCGGACGGCTGGTTCATCGTGCGCGTCAACTCGCGCACGCCGGCGCGCCGCAAGATCGACGTGAAGGTCGAGCGCGAACGCGAGCTGGTGAAGGAGGACTACATCACCTGCCGTTTCTTCACCTGGGCCAGCGAAGTCATCGGCAAGGCCAAGTTCGAGTGATGACCGGCTCCCGCAGATGAGTGCGGGAAGTCCCTGCGGCGGCGCACTACCATCCTGCGGGTGACCGAAACCGACGATCCGCGCGCGGCGTTCCGCGCGCTGCTGCGCCGCCTGTGGGCCGCGATCTGCCGCTACAAGGGCATGGTCTTCGCCATGCTCGCCTTCGGGTTCCTCGAGGCGCTGTTCACCAAGCTGCCGTTCGTGCTGGTGAAGCCGCTGATGGCCGAGATGGGGGCCCAGCAGCCGTCGGCCGGCGTGCTCCAGCCGTGGTTGTCGCCGCTGCGGCCCGAGGAGGTCGGGTTCGCCGACCGGCTCGCGGACGAGTTCAACGACTGGTTCCGCGTCGTCGCCAACGACCTGGCGCACGGGCTCGGGTTCGCCTTTGCGCATCCTGGCATGAACGTGGTCGTCATGTGCGGCATCGTCGCGGTGCTGTGCGGCCTGCTCGGCGCGGTGACGATCTACTTCGTCCAGACGATTTCGCGGTTGTTCGCGATCCGCATCGTCGCCGACCTGCGCGGGGAGCTGGCGCGGCACTTCCTCGGCCTGCCGGTGCGGTTCTTCGGCAAGCAGCGCATGGGCGACCTGATCAGCAAGGTCACCAACGACACGCAGGTGATGCAGCGGTCGTTCGAGCTGGCCAGCGACAACGTCGTCGTCGACCCGCTGATGATCCTCGGCAACGTGGCGATCCTGGCCTGGTTCGTGCCGCAGGCATTGCTGGTGCTGGTCGTGATGGTGCCCGCGATGGTGATCCCGATGTACCGGCAGGGCAAGCAGGTCAGCAAGCGCAGTTCGAAGAGTCTGCAGGCGATGGGAGAGACGACGGAGTCGCTGAACCAGATCCTGAACGGCATCCGCACGGTCAAGGCGTTCCAGCTCGAGGACGCGATGTTGCGCGAGTTCCAGGCCACCACGGGGACCTTCCTGCAGCGTGTGACCCGGATGTTGCGCGCCAAGGGCCGGTCGATGGCGCAGACGTTCGTCAGCTACCAGTTCGGGTTCGGTGTCCTGCTGGTCATGCTCGGCTACGTCGTTCTGGTGGAGCGGGCGTTGACCTTCGACAACGTCGCGATGGTGATCATGCCGTTGGCGACCACGTACCAACACGTGAAGCGGCTCACGCGGTCGTGGCACGTGTTGATGGAGTCCGCCGGCGCCCTGCACGGCATCGAGGTGATCCTGGCCGAGCCGCGCGACCACGACGTCGGCGACGGGCGCCCCCTGCCGCACGTGCGCGGCGAGATCGAGTTGCGTGGCGTCGAGTTCGCGTACGGCGCGGACCCGGTGCTGCGCGGTGTCGACCTGCACATCGCCGCCGGCCAGACGGTGGCGCTGGTCGGCGAGTCCGGCAGCGGCAAGACCACCACGGTGGACCTGATCCAGCGGTTCCACGAGCCGCAGCGTGGCTGCATCCTGGTCGACGGCCAAGACCTGCGCGAAGTGCGCCTCGGCGATTTCCGGTCCCACACCGCCGTCGTCAGCCAGCAGTCGTTCCTGTTCAACACCACGATCCGCGCCAACATCGAGTGCGGCCGTCCAGGCG
>JAEUHV010000349.1 GCA_016794485.1 Planctomycetota bacterium | reverse complement strand
CGAGGCGGCGCTGCGCGGCCATTCCGTGCTGCTGGTCGAAGCTCGCGACGTGGCGGCGGGCACCAGTTCGCGCAGTTCCCAGCTCGTGCACGGCGGGCTGCGCTACCTGCAGCACGGCCACTTCCACCTGGTGCGCGAAGCGCTGCACGAACGCGAACGGCTGCTGCGCAGCGTGCCCCATCTGGTTCGGCCGCTGCCGATGCTGTTGCCGTTCTTCCGTGGCGTGCGGCCCGGGCCGTTCACGATGCGACTCGGCACCTGGCTCTACACCCTGCTGGCCGGACGCAGCACCTTGCCGCGGCCGCGGGCCCTCGACGCCGATGCGGCGAGGCGCGCCTTTCCCGGTCTGCGCGGCGAAGGGCTGCGGTCGGGACTCGTGTTCTTCGACGCGGCGACGCAGGACGCCCGGCTCACCGTCGCCAATGCGGTCGGTGCGGTCGAGGCGGGGGCGAAGCTCACCACGCACTGCCGGGTGGCAGGCCGCTCCGGCGACGGGGTGCGGCTCGTCGATGCGTTCACGGGGGCCGAAATCGTCGTGCGCAGCAAGCACGTGGTGAACGCGGCCGGCCCGGCGGTCGATCGGGTGCGCGCCGCGTTCGGGGTCGAGGGAGCGCCGCTGGTGCGCACCACGCGCGGCAGCCACCTGGTGTTGCCGGCGCGCCCTGGCGAACAAGCGCTCGCGGCGTTCCTGCCCGACGGCCGCATCCAGTTCGTGATCCCGCACGACGGCGGCACGTTGTGCGGCACGACCGACGTCGACGATGCGTTTCCGGACCAGGAGACGGGGCCGCCTGCGGACGACGTCGACTACTTGCTGGCGGCGCTGCGCCATCTGCTCGAGCCGGCGCCGACCCGCGCCGATGTGCAGTTCGCCTACGCCGGATGGCGGGCGCTGCCCGCAGGCAAGGGGCCGCCCGGCAAGGCCAACCGCGAAGCGTTCGTGGTCGACGAACGGCTCGCGATCGCCGGCGCCACGCTGCACACGATCGTCGGCGGCAAGCTGACGACGCATCGGGCGCTCGCGGAACGCATCGTCGGCGCGCTTTTCGGCCACTCCTCGCCGTCGCCGTCACGCACGCAACCCCTGCCCGGTGGTGACGGGCCGCGCGAAGTCACCGAGCCGTTGTGGTGGCGGCACGGCGGTCGCATCGATCGCGTGCGCGCGGCCCTGCGCGAACGCCCCGAACTGGCGACACCGTTGTGTCCGCACCGGCCGTTCCTCGCGGTCGAAGTGCAGCACGCGGTCGAGCACGAAGCGGCGTGCACGTTCGCCGACGTGATGCTGCGGCGGTTGTGCGACCTGCGCGGGCCTTGCCTGGAGCCCGAGTGCCTGCGCGCCGCCCACGCGCACTTCCTGCGGGCCAGGCGCTGGCCGGTCGACGACGACCCGGCGACCGCGATCGCGGCCCTCGTCACCGAGGTCGACGCGAGCTGCGGCGGGATCAGGCCAGGATCGCGCTGAACGAACCGTCGTCGCCGAGCAGCGTGAAGGCCGCGCGCTTGCCGATGGCCAAGGCCCCGAGATGGCCGGCGCCGACCAGCGTCGCCGGATTGGTCGATGCCGCGCGCGCCAGGGTCCACGGTCCGGCTTGTGGCACGAATCGGAGGAAGTTGCGCGCCGCCAGCGCCATCGTGAGGGCCGACCCGGCCAGCGAACCCTTGGCGTCGCGCACGACGCCGTCCTTGGCGGTGACGCGGATGCCGCTCAACGTGTAGTCGCCGTCCGGCATGCCGGCCGCGCCGACCGCGTCGCTCACGAGCAGGAAGCGATCCGGACCGAGGATCTTGAACGCGTTGCGCACCATCGGCGGCGCGACGTGCACGCCGTCGACGATGAGCGGACACGCGACCCGTTCGTCGTCGAGCGCCAGGCCGGCAGTGCCGACGTCGCGGTGGTGCAGCGGGCCCATCACGTTGAACAAGTGGGTCACGGCCCGCGCGCCTGCATCGACGCACGCGGCGAAGCCGTCGCTGCGGTCGCAGTGGCCGAGCGCCACGGTGACGCCCGCCGTCGTCAGCCTGGCCGTCGCTTCGACCGCACCGCGCCGCGCGTGCGCCAACGTGACGAGCTTCAGCTTGCCGCGCGCCGCCGCCAGCAGTTCGTCGACGCGCGCCGGCGTCGGATCCACGAAGCAGCTGGCGTCGTGGGCGCCCGGCGCCAGCAGGAACGGGCCTTCGAGGTGCAGGCCGAGCGGCTCGGCGCCGCGGCCGTTCCAGCGCTCGATCCAGCGCGCCACCGCGTCGACTTGCGCCAACAAGCGGTCCCAGGGTGCGGTGATCAACGTCGGCAGGAACGCGACGGCACCGCCGTTCGCGACCGCCGCCGCCACCGTGTCGAGTGCGTCGTCGCTGCCTTCGTCGCAGCTGCGGCCGCCGGCACCGTTCACCTGCAGGTCGACGAATCCGGGGAGCAGCGTGCCGCGCAGGCGCGTGGCCGCGGGGTCCGCGGCCTGGCGGTCGATCGCGGTGATGCGGCCGTCGACCGCGGCGATGCGCGTTCCGGCCAGCACGGTGTCCGGCACGACGGCGCGGTCGACGATCCACTCGCGGGCATTCACGACCACAGCCTATTCGGCGTCGGGCCGCGCGCCAACGCGACGGTGACGACAACGCGCCACCGGACTAGCATCCGGCGACGTCGATGCGCCTCGAGACCTTCGTGTTCGCCTGCGTCGTCCTGTGCGGCGCCCTCACCGGTTGGTTCGTCGGCGGCATGGTCCCCGCCGGCGTGCGGCCGGTGCCGCTGCACAAGGGCGATTTCCATCTGGCGCGACCGCTGGACAACCCGCTCGAGGTCACCGACGCGCGCTGGTGTCGGCTGCTCGAACTCTACGGCGATTTCGATCTGTCGATGGAGGTCGAGCTCGGTGCCGGCGTCGACTTCGACGTGCTGGTGCGCCACGTCGAACCGCGCCTCGTCGACGAGCAGCTGCTGCCGTTCCAGCCGCGCTTCAGCGTGCTGCGCACGACGACCGGCGCCGAGGGCCCGGCCTGGCGAACGCGTGACGAGGCGCTGCGCGCCGGCCGCGGCGGTGGGCTGTCGGTGGCGCCGGGCCTGCGTGCAACGGTGTGGATCCAGGGGCGCGGCGACATGGTGCGCGCGAACGTCGCCGGTCGGTCGACGCCGTGGTTCCGCACCGACGATGCGTACGGCATGACGACGCTGGTCGCCAAGGGGGGCAAGGCGGTCGTCTGGTCGCTCGACGTGAAGAACCTCGGCATGCCGCGCGCGTGGCTGTGGTCGCGCGCCTTCTGGTGCGGGCTCGGCATCGTGTTCGCCCTGGTCGTGCACGCGCTCGCGCGGGCAGCCGGTCGCCGGCCGCTCTGCTGGGCGATGCCCGTGATCGCCTGGGCGATCGCACGCAACTTCGACGGCGAACTCGGCCTGCCCGACCCGCAGGCCCTGGTCCTCCTCCTCGCCGCGGGTTCCCTGTCCGCCCTGGGCTACCTGAACGGCCTGCGACTCCTGCTCCTGCTCGGCTTGCTCGGCACGTGTGTGACGATCGCCGAGCGCCGCCTCGAACGCGACCACGCTGCGGTCGACACGCTGTTCGGCGCGAACGCCGGCCGCCTCGTGGCCGAGGCCTACGCGCAACTGGTCGGTGGGCCGCGCGGACTGCACGCGGTCGGCGGCGACGGACCCGACGTGTTCCTGCTCGGCGGCAAGTTCCTCTACGACAACGCGGCGTTCGGCGAGCCGCACCTCGAACTGCTGCTCGAATCCCGCCTGCGCTCGCTGACGAAGTTGCCGGTGCGGGTGCTGTGCCCACCGACCGAGGACGCCGATGTCGACCAGCAGTGGCGGCTGTTCGCGACGTTCTATTCGGGCTACCGGCCCAAGGCCGTCGTGCTCGGCATCGCCGCCGACGAAGGCCGCGACAGCGCCACAGGGCGAGGTCCACGGGTGACGGCGGCGTCGTTGCGGGCGACACTGCAGGCGGCCAAGGCGCACTGCGCGCAGAACGGTGCACAACTCGTGTTGTTCGTCGACGACCGGCGGGCGCGTTACCAGCGCGAGCAAGGGCTCGCCGAAGGGTTGCTGCAGGAAGTGCGTGCGGCGGCGACCGACGGGGTGGTGCTCGTCGTCGGCGAGGGCGCCGATCCGGTGGCTGGGCTGGCGCAGAAGCTGGGCATCGCCGTCGGCAAGGGGCTGCAGCGGTGACCTCCCGCGCCGAGGCGTTGCGCGCCCAGCACGCGGCGGACGGCGATGCAACGGCGGCGGCGGCGCGGCGCGCGGAGATGCGGGCACTGCATGCCGGTGGTGGTGTCCTGTCGGCGAACGACAAGGTCGCAGCGGTGGTGGTGTTGATGGACAGCGAAGAAGTTGCCGACGTGCAGCTCGCGCAGGACCTGGCCTTGGCCGTGATGGCGCAGCGACCGTCGACGCGGCCGCTGGCGGCGTTCGCGTTCGATCGGTTGCGCATGCTGGCTGGGCGACCGCAGAAGTTCGGCACGCAGGTGGTCGTGCGCGACGGCGCGCGCGAACTCTGGACCATGGAGCCGGGGACGACCGACAGCGAACGCGCGAAATGGGGCTTGCCGCCCCTGGCCGAATTGCTGCGGGCGGCGGTCGCGGGCTCCTCCCCGCCATGGGCGGGATGACGCGGGTCCAGCTCGGTCCGCCATCGCCCTGACGACGTTCGTCGACGGTGGGCCGACATGAACCAGCGATCGCGGCGGCGTGCCGGGGCGGTCCACGTCGGGCACGCAAGTTGCCCGTCGCGCCGCTCCTTGCGGTCGTTCTCCTCGTCGCATCCTCTTCCGATCGTCGCAATGAACACTCGCCATGTCCTCGCCCTTCTCGTCGGTTGCAGCGCTCTCGTCGCGCAGCAGTTCGCACCTTCGGGGGGCCGTCAGCCGGCGGAGATCCCGCCGCGGCCCTGGTCGGTGATCGCGTTGGCCGACTGCGATGGCGACGGCGACCAGGATGCGGTCGGCAACGATCCGCAGGGGCAGTTCGTGATCCTGCGGCAAGGACCGGCAGGCGTCTGGACCACGATCGACCTGCTGCCGAACGTCGTCACCGCCGCGACGTGGGCCGACTTCGACGGCGACGGCGACCTGGACGTGTTGGTCGGTGCGACGAGCCTGTACGTGGGGGCACCGTTCGGGATCGCGCGCAACGACGGGGCATCGTTCACCTGGTTGTTCCAGTCGCCCAGCGTGTTGGTCGGCACGGTGCTCGAGTGCCATGCCGCCGACCTCGACGGCGATCAGGCTCTCGACTCGGTGTGCGGGGTCACCAGCGGCGTGCAGATCAACCGCAACCTCGGCAACGCGGTGCTGGGGCCGGCGACGGTGGTGACGAACCTGCCGAACGCACGGCCGGCCCTCTTCGATCGCGACGCTGACGGCGATCTCGACCTGGTCGTCGCCTCGACCGGAGGTGTGCGCCTGTTCGACAACAACGCCGGCGTGTTCACCCCGATCGCGGCGTTTGCCGCCGTCGGCACCGACGTGGCCGCCGGTGATCTCGATGGCGACGGGCGTACGGACCTCGTGCTCGCGAACGCCGGCACCGTCGACGTGCTGTGGAACCAGCCGGCTGGCTTCGTGCTCGCCGCGGCGGTCGTTCCTGCAGGGGCACCGAGCCGTGAGGTGGCATTGGCCGATCTCGATCGCGACGGCGACCTGGATGTCGCGGTGCGCTCGATCGAGTCCGTCGACTGGATCCGCAACGACGGCAACGGCGTGTTCGTGCGGCAAGCGGGCGTGACGCTGGGATCGCCGTGGCAGGTCACCGCGTGGGCGATCGGCGATGGCGCGGCGCGCGGCGCTGCGGACGTCGTCGCGGTGTTCCACGACGGCCAGGTGCGCACGCTCTACGGTGCGTCGCCGCAGCCGTTCCTCGATCCGCAGGCGTTGCCGAAGCTGCCACTCGGCATCACGATCGTCGGCGATGTCGACAACGACGGTCGGCCGGACCTGGTGGTGCCGGTGGCCCGCGAGGTGGTGCACGACGATGGCCGAGGTCGCTACTCGCGGCGCACCATCGCCGGTGCGAACCCCAACTTCGGCAACGGCTGTCTCGCCGACTTCGACGGCGATGGCGACCTCGACCTGTTGCTCGGTTCGCCGACGCAACCGGTTCCGCCGGTGCCGCCGATGCAGCGCTTCGCCAACGACGGCTTCGGCAACTTCTCGCCGGTGCAGAACGTCGCCGTGCCGTGGACCTACCAACGCTATCGCCCGGGCGACGTCGACGGGGACGGCGATGTCGACCTGCTGACGCCGAACGGCAACTTCCTCGATTTGTTCGCCAGCACGGGCAACGGCGTGTTGGCCCACCTCGGGCAGGTGCCCGGCGTGCCGCCGATGGAGATCGTCAACGACGTGGTGTTCGCCGACCTCGACGGCGACGGCGACCGCGACATCGTCGGGGGCCAGCTGCAGGGGACGCTGCCCGTGTACCGCAACGACGGAACGGGTACGTTCTCCGTCGGCGGCACCGTGCAGCTGCTGCCGGGCGTCTATGCGTGGGCGATTGCCGGCGGCGACATCGACGGCGACGGCGCGCCGGATCTCGTGGTGTCCGAGAGCGGCACGTTGAGCTGGTTCCGCAATCTCGGCGCGAACGGCTTCGCGCGCGTTCTTGGCGTGTTTCCGCCGGGGGCCGGTTTCGGCTCGTTCGCGCTGGTCGATGTCGACGAGGACGGCGACCTCGACGTCTGGACGAGCCACTACGCGATCAAGCTGTTGCGCAACGACGGCGCGGGCGTGTTCCAGGATGCGACCGCGGACGTGGCCCCGCAGGCGCTGAACCCGACTGTGTTCCTCGATTTCGACGAGGACGGCGACATCGATACGCTCGTGCCTCAGGCTCCGGGTGGGGTGGTGGCCCGCGTCGCGAACCGCATGCGCGGCGCCGAGAGCGTGCATGCACCTCGGCCCGGTGGGTCGATGCAGGTCCGGTTCTTCGCGCAGCCGCACGCCCCCGATCCGAACACGTTGGTGCTGTCGATCGCGGCGTTGTCGCAGGGGCCGGCGGTTCCCGTGCCGGGACACGTGGGCAAGCTCCTGCTGCCGATCGGTGGGATCGTCGCCCTGGAACTGGTGTTGGCGCCGACCGGGACGTCGACCACGACCATTGCGGTGCCGACGGCTGCGAGCCTGATCGGGCTCGAGGTGTGTGTGCAGGGCGTCGTGGTGACGAGCACGAGCCTCGGCTTCACCAACGTGGTCGACGAACGCATCCTGCCGTGACGTGCGGGCACGAACACGAGGGCGAGGACGGACGGCGACTTGTTGGCCATGGCCCCCATGGTCGGTCCTGCGCGGGCCTGTGGACACGGGCGAATCGGGAAGTGCCTCGTCGAAGGCTGCATCGGCGCCGGGAACCAGGGTGATCCCGCCCGAACGTCCAGCCAATTCCAGGAAGGCAACCAGCTCGTCGCCGTCACACCGCACCCACGAGGTGGACATGCCAAAGACCGGAAGCAACATCGTGCTGTTCGCACTTGCCGCGGCGTTTGGAGCCTGCGCCACGCCACCGCCCGCGAGCCGAGCCACGGAGCTGGGTTGCGACCTGAAGATCGTCGGCGATGAGGTGTCGCTGGCGTTCACCCGCGACCTCAACGTGCCGCAGTTCTTGCAGATCGCGCAGCAGGTCACGGCTGAGCGATACGTCTACCAGGGCGAGCAGGTTGCCGCCGCGGGCAAGCTCGATCTGCCGGAACGCCACAGCTGCCCACGCAGTGCGTTCCCTGCCTTCGTCGCGGACGTCCTGCGCACGCGCGGCTTCACCATCACGGCGAGAGGCGCGGGCGACCTGCGCTTCCTCGAAGTCGAAAGGTCCGTGCGCGGCTGATCGCGGTGGTGCGCAACGGCGAAGGCGGGCATGGTCCAAGGTCTCGTCGACACGATGAAACCGCCTGAATGCTCGTAGCCACACCCGTCGCTCGTCGTGCGCGGGTCGGCCACCGTGGGGTGCACACGCCGGAAGTGAACGACGTCACTTCGCGCGGCGTTGCCGGCTGCCCAGGTCACTGCAGAGTCGTCACCCGCTTCGGATCCGGCGTGAACGGGATCGAGCGCACCGGCCGTTCGCCGCGCAGCAGCACGAGCTTCGCCGCGCGTTCGCCGACCACGAACTGCCCGCTGCGCCCGTCGTGCAGCGGCAGGCTGGTCAGGAAGTTCGTGCTGTTGTGGCGCAGCACCGCGAGGTCCAGCGGTTCGCCGTTCGCGTCGACGCACGCGACCTCGTCGGCTTCGTTCGCATCGGCCAGCACGACTTCGACGTGGCAGCGGGCCTCGACGACCCAAGTGCACTGCAGCGGATCGACCACGTCGCTACCGCGTTTGTCCGTCGGAACGATCGCGTCGCCGGTGAGCGCGAAACCGACGAAGCGCTTGCCGACGTCGCGCAGCACGAACGTGCCGTCGGCCCCGGTGGTCGCCGACTTGCCCTTGCGCCTCGCCGTTCCCTCGAACTGCCCGCCGGGCACCCGCGTCCGGTTCTTCCAGGCGACCACGTTCTGGTCGACCTTGACGCCGGCGATCGGTTCGCCGCGCAGCGACACCACGCGGCCGCGCACTTCCGGCCAGACGTCGCGCACGATCGTGATCGTGTGGTAGGTCTCGCCGACCACGTCGCTCGCTTCGCCGAACAACCCGCTCGCCGGGTCGAGCGCCTTCAGCCGGTAGGAACGGTCCAGCAGCCCGCCGAGTTCGAACGTGCCCTGCTCGTCCGTGATGACGAAGTACCAGCACGCACTCGGCGTCGCGTTGTCGCTGGTCTGGTCCATGAAGTTGTCGGCGCGCGTCGGCTCGTCGGCGTGCGGCACGCGCATGCGCGCGGCTTGCGGCGGCACGGCGCCGCCGGCGATCAGGTACTCGGCCTGCAATGGCAGCACCGCGGCGATGCCGAGCGGCGTCGGATCGTCGATCCACACTTCGGCCTTGGCGATCGCCGCCCCGTCCTGGTCGACCACTCGTCCGCGCACCGAACGCGGCGCCGGGCCGAGCCGCAGCACGATCTCGCCGGGCCAGTCCGCGGCCTTGGTGCCGCCGTTCGCCGGGATCTCGAGCCGTCCGGGGCGATGGCCCGCTTTCGCCGCGACGATCGCGGTTGGCCAACCGGCGCGCACGAGGCTGAGCGTGAACGTGCCGTCGGCGGCACTCGCGACCGAGGTGACGCCCATCGCCACCCGCGCGCCCGCCACCGGGGTGCTGCCCGCATCGACCACGCGGCCGCGCAGTTCGCCGTCGGCGAAGTGGAACCGGCGCAGCACGATCGCCACGTTCGCGTCGTTGCCCGTCGGCAGCGGCACCGTGCTCGGCGCGAACGCGTCCGCAGTGGCGAGCAGCGAAGCACCGTCGATGCGCGGCAACCGCGCGAACGAGAACGTGCCATCGTCGCCGCTGCGGGTCGCCTGCCGTTCGCGCCCGGTGCGGTCGAGCCGCAGCGGCATGCGCGTCTCGAAGTCGTCGGGCAGTTGCAGCAGCAGCGAGCTGGCCGGCACCGGGGCGCCGTTCTCGTCGACTACGCGGCCGCCGACGGCGATCGCTTCGGCGACGACGACCACCGGTGGGATCGTCGCGGTCGGCGTCCAATTGCCGGCGAGCACTGTGACGAAACGAGTCCCCACGGCGATGAGGTCGGCGTGGTCGCCCGCCAGCGCCAGCGCGAACGAACCGTCGGCGCCGCTGCGCGTTCGTTCGTCGTTCGAACCGGCGATCCCGAGCGGCACGTCGGCGAGCGCCTGGCCGCGGCAATCGCACACGCGGCCGGTGACCGTGGAGGTCGGTGTGGCGGCGCGTGGTGGAGTCGTCGAAGGCGTCGGCGACACGAGGCCGCTGCGTTCGGTGCGGCCAGCGTTGCAGCTGCTGCCCGAGGCCTCGCCAGCCGAACCTCCGCGCGGCGGGGCCTCGCCCGGGTTCGCGACGATCGGCTGCGGATCCGCGGCCTGGCTCGTCGTCGGCCACCACAACGGTGCGGAACACGCCACCGCGGCGGTGGCCGCGGCGAGCACCTTGATCTTCGTCTGCATGGCTAGGGTGCCGACCAACGTCGGCAAGAACTGTGGGAACGAGGCGAGCGGGGCGATCGCGGCGAGCCAGGGTTGGCGGCCGCCGAAGTCGGCATCGAGACGCGTGCGCAGTTGCTGCAGGGCGCGGTGCAGGCGGCTGTGCACGGTCGCCACCGGCACGCCGAGCTGGCGCGCGATGCGTCGCGGCGGCAGGCCGTCGAAGAACCGCAGCAGCACGACCGAACGGTACGGTTCGTCGAGGCGCAGCACCGCGTTGCCGAGGCGCTGTTGGGCTTCGGCCCGCGCCACCAGGTCGGCGGTGTCTTGATCCTCGGGTCGTTCGGCCCGCGCGGCTTCACGGCGGGCGCGGGCGGCGTCGGCGGCGCGACGGTCGCGGGCGAGGCTCGGCAGCACGCTCGCGAGCCAGGCGCGCCAGTTGCGCGGCGGTTCGGGCCGGGTGAGCGCCAGGCCGCACGCATCCTGGACGAGGTCGTCCGCCGCCGCCGGGTCGCGCACGAGGCGGGCGGCCAGGTTGCGCAGCCAGCCGAGTTCGGCCAGCAGTTCGTGCGTCGGATCGGATGCCATGCGTGCTTTCGAAGAGGGAGCGGTGCTACGTTCCTTGGCAGGAAAAATCGGAATGTGGCCAGGTTCTCGATCCGCGCTGGCGCCCGTGGGTGCTTCGGCGAACTCGTCACCGCGATGGCTTGCGGTGGCGGTGCTGGCGACCATTCCGGCCTGTGCGACGCCGATGGGGCGGTCCTTGGCGACCGAACGGCAGCACCGGGAAGAACTCGCGGCCCGCTACCCCGTCGGTAGCGCGTGGTCCAAGCCGTCGGAGCGGTTCGGTCGGTGGACGCGTTGGGCGGTGGCCGAACCGGCGCCGGACGCATTCGCGTTGCAGGCCCTGGTCGACGTCCGCGGCCGGTCGCCGGTCGCTCCGGTCGATTGCTGGCACGGGGATGTGCCGCGGTGGGGCTCGTTCACAAGCCTCGGGCCGTGCGGGATCTGGCACGACTACGTCTTCGTCGATGCCGATGGGCGCGTGCTCGCGGCCTACCGCGCTTTTCTCGATTGACTGCGCAACCATCGAGAATGGGCGAGCACGTGGCCACACTCGAAGTTCGCAGCGAACGCGCGTTCGTTGCCCTGTGCACGTTCGTCGAGCGCGTCGGGCAGTTGCTGCAGCGCCGAGTCGTTTTGCAGTGGGAACTGCGCGGGCCCGTAGTGTTGGCGTGGGCGCCGCAGGTCGGGTTCACAGCCGGCGATCCGCACGCCTGGCATCCTCCGCGAGCGCAGCGGTTCCGTCGGTGGGCGATCGCGGCGATCCCGGTGGCGGCCATCGTCTTCTGGCTCGCGTACACGCGGGTGTTCCCGTCCGGAGTGCTGGTGCGATGGCTTGGCCCTGGTCCACCGCGCATGGGGGAGTCCGCGCCGCCCTACCTGGGCTGGGACATCGGCACGATGCTGGCGATGGTGTGCCTGGCTATCGGTGCGCTGGCCTGGCTGGCGCGGCCGTTCGTGGTGCGGTGGATCGCGGCCAGGCGTGCACGCCGGTGACGTGCGCCGAGCGGTCAGTCCTCGGCGAACACGGCGTCGAGCGCCGGGGCGTCGAGAACCCGGTCGGTCCAGCGTTCGAGCAGCTCCGTCGAAGCGTTGCGCAAGCGCGCCTCGACCGCGGCAGGCAGTGCGCCGAAGCGGCGGGTGAGCAGGTGCAGCAGGGTCGCGGCGCGGCCTTCCTTCAGGCCTTCGTTCCGCAGGCGTTGCGCAGTCGTCATGATCTTCTCCTCGGGTCGTTGCAGGTGCTTTTGGATCGCCATGTGCACGTCCACGGGTTCGGCGTCGGTGACGTGCAGAACATACCAGCCGAATTGCTCGATTGCCTCGCGGCCGACGGGTGGGCCGGGCGCATCGTCGACGGCGCGCAGCAGCGGACCCCATCGGTCGATCGCGGCGACGGCCTCGGCCGGACTCGCGCCCGGAAGAAAACGCAACGCGAGCACCGTGAGCATCCCGAGCGGGGTCATCGGGCGGGCGAGCAGGCCGGCTTCGGTCTCGATCGTGAGGTCGTCGACGATCAGCTCCTGTGTGGGTTGCAGCCGTAGCAGTGTGGCGCTCGCTGCGGGATCGATGCCGGCCAGCGGAGATGCCGGCGCCACCGGTTCGAACGGACCGGGCCCGTGGTAGAGCACGACCGGCACCACCGGCAGCGGTGGACTCGAGCGGTCGCGGCGCAGGCTGTGCGCCAGGTGCACGCTGTAGCGCACGACCGTGCCGGCCAAGGCCTCGTCGGCGTGGCTGCGGTGTTCGAGCAACAGGAACGCGCGGCCGCGGACCGCGACGAACTTGATCGTGAACACGGCGTCGGTGACGTGGAAGCGCAGGGCCTTGCCGTGCAGCCGTTCCGGCAGCGCGCGCAGGGTGCTCCATTGCAGCGCCGCGACGACGCAGGCCGGCAAGACCGAACGCAGCCAGGCGGCCGCATGGTCGGCGTGCCGGAAGGTGAAGTGGAACAGGGAGTCGTGTGGGGTTCCCAAAGAGAGTCCTCCTGCAAGTAGGGGAACGAGCCGCCCCATTTCGGGCCGGGATCCGCGCACTTTCATTGCCAGTCGCGGCTGCGGCCGAGCCGCCGGCGGCGCGAATGCGCCGATGCCGTCGAGCCGAAGGAACCGGCCAGCGAACGTGACAGAGACGCGACACCGGAGCCCCTGCCGCGCGCGCCGACGGGCCGCGGGGCGTGACTAAGATCCGCGACCCTTCGAGGTATCGCCCCATGTCACGACTCCTCCGTTGCTCTCCATTCGTTGCTGCCCTCCTCGCCTTCGCCGTCGCTGCCGTGGCGCAGGAGCGCCGACCGCTGACCCACGACGACTACGACCAGTGGAAGTCGCTGCGCGCGACGACCTACACCCAGGACGGGCGCTGGGTCGCGTTCCAGATCGAACCGCAGCAAGGGGACGGCGTGCTCGAGGTGAAGGAGGCGACCGGCAGCAAGCAGTGGCGGTTCGACTTCGCCAGTGCGCCGCGCTTCACCGCCGACGGCCGCTTCCTGCTGTTCTCGCAGGGCAAGAGCAAGGTCGAGGAGCGGAACAAGAAGATCGACGAGCTGCGCAAGAAGGCCAAGGAGGGCAACAAGCCGGCGGGGGAAGCGGCGCCGCGCGAAGGGGGCGAGGGTGAAGAAGGTGCGCGCCGTCCAGGGGCTGGAGCCGCGGGGCCTGGCGCTGGCGCGGGCGGGCCGCCGGCCGGATTCCAAGGGCGCGGAGGTTTCCCGGGCGGTGGCGCGCGTCGGGGTGGTGCGGGTGGTGCGCCGGGCGGCGGTGCAGGCGGCGACGGCGACGCGACGTCGCGCGACCGCGGCGACCTGTGCATGCTCGACCTCGCCACCGGCAAGGTCGAGAAGATCGGCAAGGTGAAGGGCAGCACCGTCAGCGACGACGTGCCGTTCGTGCTGGTCCACAAGGACAAGCCGGAAGCGAAGCCGGCGGAGCCGAAGGCCGAGGAGAAGAAGCCGGAAGAGAAGAAGGAGGAAGGTGCCGAGGCGAAGAAGGCCGAAGAGCCGAAGGAGCCGGGCGAGCCGCACGCCGAGCCGGCGAAGGCCGAAGAGCCGAAGGCAGAAGAGCCGGCACCTGCAGCCGGTGCCGGCGGCGGTCGCCGCGGTGGGCCAGGCGGCGCGGGCGGCCGGCGCGGCGGTGCACCGACCGATCCGCTCGAAGCCAAGCGCCCCGAAGGCACCGACCTCGTCATCCGCGACCTCGCCACCGGCAGCGAACGCACACTGCACGACGTCGTCGCGTACGGCCTGTCGCGCAACAGCAAGCTGCTGTGGTACCAGACGTCGGCGAAGAAGCCGGCGAAGGACGCGAAGTACGGCCTGTTCGTGCAGCCGCTCGCCGGCGGCGAGGCCGTGTGCGTGCACGACGGCATCGCGCGCGTCGGCAACGTGCAGTTCGACCGCAGCGAGACGTGCCTCACGTTCACCTCGGACAAGGAGACGTTCGCCGACGACAAGCCGCAGACCGATCTCTACCTGTGGGAAGGCGGCAAGGACGCTGGCAAGCGCATCGCGTGGGCCGGCGGGCCCGGCATGCCGGCGGGCAAGCGCGTCGCCGGCGGTGCTTCGTTCACGCGCGACGGCTGGATGCTGACGTTCGAGGTCAACGATCCGCCCGCTCCCGAGCCGCTGCCGATCCTGCCCGAGGACAAGGTCACGCTCGACGTGTGGAACTGGCGCGACGGCGCCCTGCAGACCGTGCAGCAGAAACGCGGCAACGGGGAACGCAATCCGCAGTGGACCGCCGTCTACCACCGCCAGCAGGGCAAGGTCGCGGTGCTCGGCGACGACGCCCTGCGCTCGCTGCGGCCGATCGGTCCCGACGGCAAGAAGCTGCTCGGCAGCGACGGGCGCGCCTACGAGAAGGAGACCACCTGGGACGGTCGGTACGCCGACGTGTGGCTCGTCGACAGCGCCACCGGCGACCGCACGCGCCTGCTCGAGAAGCTGCGCGGCAACGTCACCAACTCGCCGAACGGCAAGTTCCTGGTCTGGTTCGACGCGAACTACCATTGGCAGTGCCACGAACTGGCGACCGGCAAGACGCGCGATCTCACGGGCGCGCTCGGCGTTCCGTTCCACAACTACGAGGACGACCATCCCGAGCCCGACTCGGCCTACGGCCTCGCCGGCTGGACCGAGAACGACACTGCGGTGCTGGTCTACGACGAGTTCGACGTCTGGAAGATCGATCCGACGAGCGGTGCGGCGACCTGCGTCACCGACGGCTTCGGCCGGCAGAACCGCATGCGGCTGCGCATCCAGCCGCTGCCGCGCGACGACGACAAGCTCGGCGTCGACGACGAACTGCTGCTCACTGCGACCAACCTCGACACGCTGGCCGAGGGCTTCTTCGCCGATTCGGTGTCGCGTCAGCAGCGGCCGCAGAAGCTGCTGCTCGCCGACAAGAACTTCGGCGACATCACGCGGCCGAGGAAGAGCAGCCGGCTGTTCTTCACCCAGGGCACGTTCGCGCAGTTCCCCGACCTGTGGACGGTCGCGGCCGACTTCACCGACGCGCGGCGGCTGTCCGACTGCAATCCGCAGCAGAAGGACTACCGCTGGGGCAAGGCCGAACTGGTGCACTGGGTCGACGGCGACGGCGGCCAGCGCAAGGGCATCCTGGTCAAGCCCGACGACTTCGACCCGACCAAGAAGTACCCGATGATGGTGTACTTCTACGAACGCATGACGCAGGGGCTGCACAACTACGTGGCCCCGGCGGTGGGCACGTCGCCGAACGCCGCCTACTACGTCAGCAACGGCTACCTGTGGTTCATGCCCGACGTCGTCTACGAGGTCGGCTATCCCGGTGCGTCGTGTGTGAAGTGCGTCGTCTCCGGCGTGCAGCACCTGATCTCCCAGGGCTACGTCGATCCGAAGGGCATCGGCGCCGCGGGCCACAGCTGGGGCGGCTACCAGACCGCGTTCCTGGTCACGCGCACGCACATCTTCACCGCCGTCGAGAGCGGTGCACCGGTCAGCAACATGCTCAGCGCCTACGGCGGCATCCGCTACGAGACCGGCATGTCGCGGCAGTTCCAGTACGAGCAGACGCAGTCGCGCATCGGCGGCACGCCGTGGGAATACCCGCTGCGGTACCAGGAGAACTCGCCGATCCACTTCGCCGACAAGGTGCAGACGCCCGTGCTGATCCTGCACAACGACCAGGACGGGGCGGTGCCGTGGACGCAGGGCATCGAGTACTTCACGGCGCTGCGGCGGCTCGGCAAGGAGTGCTACCTGTTCAACTACAACGGCGAAGGGCACGGCCTGCGCAACCGCGCCAACATGCGCGATTGGACGCGCCGCATGGCGGAGTACTTCGCGCACCACCTGAAGGGTGAGCCGGCGCCGAAGTGGATGACCGAAGGCGTGCCGTTCCACGAGCGCGAGGCCGAGAAGCTGCCGATGGCGCCGAGCTACATCGACGCGCACGTGAAGCCGGCGCCGGTCGAGAAGCCGGCGGTCGAGGCGGCGGCGAGCAAGGCCGAGGCGAAGGCCGAGCCGGCTACGCCAGCGGGCGCGACTGGTGACGCCGCGCGCGCCGAGACCGCCGGGCCCACGCCACCGCGGCGCACGCGCGGCGAAGGCGCCGCCAGCGGACCGGGCACCGCGGGTCCGGCCGGGCCGGCGATGCCGCCGTTGAAGGTCAAGAAAGGCGACGACGCGCCCGGGTTTGCGGTGGCCGACGAAACAGGCACCGTGCGCGACCTGGCCGACTACCGCGGCAAGCACGTGCTGCTGTGGTTCTACCCCAAGGCGGACACGCCCGGGTGCACCACGCAGGGCTGCGGGCTGCGCGACCAGTTCGCCGAGTTCATGGACCGCGACGTGATCGTGCTCGGCGTGTCGGTCGACGACCAGGCGGCGAACGCGGCGTGGAAGGCGAAGCACCGCATGGCGTTCCCGCTGCTGTGCGACACCGACCGCGCGCTGTCGATCCGCTACGGCGCCGCCGCCGACAAGGACGCGCGGTTCGCGCGCCGGGTCGCGGTGCTGGTCGATCCGCAGGGCAAGGTCAGCAAGACCTGGGACCGCGTCGATCCTGCGACGTTCGCGGCCGAAGCACTCGCAGCGCTGCCGCTGTGACCGGACGGCTGCAGGTCGTCGTCAGCTGCGAACACGCCTCGGCGGCGATTCCGCCCGAACTCGGCGACCTCGGCCTGCCGCTTGCCGTGCGGCGTTCGCACCGGGCCTTCGATCGCGGCGCGCTCGGGGTCGCGCGGCGGCTCGCGCGCGCGCTGCGGGTGCCGCTGCACGCCGGCGAATGGTCGCGGCTCGTGGTCGACCTCAATCGTTCGGCCGACGCACGCGGTGTGGTGCCGCGTTCGGTCGACGGGTGCCCGATTCCGGGCAACGACCTCACCGACGCGCAGCGGAAGCGGCGCGTGCTCGACTACTGGCGGCCGTTCCGTGCCGCGGTGCAGCGTGCGATCGTGCGGGCGGCGCGGTCCGGGCCGGTGCTGCACCTCAGCGTGCACTCGTTCACGCCCGAACTGCGCGGCGTCGTGCGCGCCAACGACCTCGGCTTGTTGTGCGATCCGGCGCGGCCGCGCGAGGTCGAACTGGTCGAAGCGCTGCGGGGCGGGCTCGCGGCGAGTGGGCTGTCCGTGCGCCGCAACTTTCCGTACTTCGGCGACACCGACGGCTTCACGTCGTTCGTGCGTCAGCACCTGCCGGCGAAGCGGTACTGCGGCCTCGAGATCGAGTGCAACCAGCGCGTGGTCGGCACCCCGGCGGGGGAACGGCGCGTCGCGTCGGCGCTGCTCGCTGCGTTGCGAATCGTGCGGTAACGGCGACGCGCGGCGCTTCGTGGCCGTGTTGTCGATCCTGGTGGCGATGCTGACGGTGGCAGTTCCGGTGCTGGCGCGGGTCGAGCGGCCGGGGGCTGCCGAAGCGACGATGGCGCCAGCACCTCGCCTCCTGCTGCAGCAGGCCGCCGATGGCACCTGGGTGGATGCCGCCGGGCAGCCCTACGAAGTGCGCCGCATCGACAGGGGCCATGCGAACGGCTGAGCCGGTGGCGTCGACGGCGGTCGTCGGCCCGGGTAGGCTCCTCGCCCCTCTGAACGCCACGAACGCCACCGCACCCTTGTCGAACCTGATCCCGAACGCCGGCAACCGGCCCGGCAACGACCCGATCTTCGCCCTCAACGCCGAAGCCCAGCGGCGGGCTGCCGCCGGTGAGTCCATCGTCAACGCGACGCTCGGGGCCCTGATGGAGGACGACGGACGATTGGCCGTGCTGCCGAGCGTGGTCGACGCCTTCGCGCGCGTGCCCGAACGCAAGGGCGCCGCCTATGCGCCGATCGCCGGCGATCCGGCCTTCCTGCGCGCGGTCATTGCCGACGTGTTCGGCGACGGTCCGCTGGCACAGCAGACGGTCGCGGCGGCGACTCCGGGCGGCACCGGTGCGCTCTACCAGGCGATCACGAACTTCCTCGAGGTCGGCCAGTCGGTGCTGACGACCGGCTTCTACTGGGGCCCGTACCACACGCTGGCGACGCACGCCGGCCGCGGCATCGAGACGTTCCCGATGTTCACCCAGGCGGGCGGCTTCCACGTCGAAGCGTTCGCGCAGGCACTCGACCGCCAGCTGGCGCGCCAGGGTCGTTCGCTCGTGTTCTTGAACACGCCGTGCCACAACCCGACCGGCTACTCGCTCGACGAACGCGAATGGGACGCGGTCGCCGGCATCGTGCAGCGCGCCGGTGAGAAGGCCAAGGTGACGGTGCTGGTCGACATGGCGTACGCGCGCTTCGCCAATCCGGGCAGCGTCGACTGGACGCGGCACGTCGGCCGCATGACGACGTCGGCGACGGTGCTGGTGGCGTGGTCGGGTTCGAAGTCGTTCGCGCAATACGGCGCGCGCGTCGGCGCCGTGCTCGGCACGCACCCGGATGCGGGGGAGCGGGCCCGGCTCGCCAACGCGTTCACCTATGGCTGTCGCGGCACGTGGTCGAACTGCAACGCGCTCGGCCAGGCGGCGATCGCCGAGCTGCTGCAGACCCCGAGCCTGCGCGCGTGCGTCGACGGCGAACGCGAACGACTGATCCGCCTGCTCGGCGACCGCGTGGCCGCG
>JAEUHV010000287.1 GCA_016794485.1 Planctomycetota bacterium | reverse complement strand
CTCTATCGCGAACCGGCATTCCGCTCGTTCGGCGCCCCCAGCACACACCGCCGCCTGCACGTCGTCATGCGCGCCTGCTGAGCCCCGACCGCTCACCGCTCCGCTACCCCGAGAACTCGATCCCGACTTCCCCGGGCGGCGACCGCGCCGCCGCCAGTTCCGGCACGTCTGCCGAGAGCCCCATCGCCGCGAGCACCTGCCGGATCGCCGCCGGATCCTGGCCCGCCGTCAGCAGCCGACGCCGACCACCGCAATGTGGGCACAGCCACACGTCGATCGCGAACACCCGCGCCAGCAGCTCGGCCCACGAATACCGCCGCCGGCGACGTCGACGCCTCGCCCCACGTGCATGCGGAACACGAACGCGACGGCGCAGCAGTTCGCGCACCGCTGCACCGTCGAGGCCCGCGAGCTCCTCTACCTCGCTTCCTCCACCCGTCGCGCCGGCGACCGCACGCCCCGCGTGACCGCATCGGGCATCGCTTCTCCATGGTGATGCAACTCCGCAACCTGCTCAACTCCGGTCAGTGGTTCGGCACCTTCGCGAAGGACAAAGTCCGGCAGACCGCGGAGTTGCATCTTCGCTTCCTCGACGGCCGCATGGAAGGATGGGGCCGCGACGAATGGGGCGAGTTCCTCGTCGACGGCACCTACGACCTGGCGACCGAGGAACTGCGCTGGACGCAGCTCTACCCCGAGCAACCCAGGGTCTTCTGCCGCGGCTTCCTCGAGCCCACGTTCGTGTGGGGCGTCTGGACCACCGCGGATGGCAAGAAGGGCACGCTCAAGCTGCTGCCGGCGAACTCGCAAACCGGAAACGCTCCGCGCTTTGATCGCGACTCGGACAGTCGGGACGACTGGCCCCTCGAGCCGCCGGGATACGACAACTAGGGCCCGGCACTCTCTGAACGGCCGATCGGCAGTCACCAAGGCACAAAGACCGCAAACCACTACCTGACGTCAAGGCGACCTCACGCCTTCTCCTCTCACCCACCGAGTTCCCATGAGACACACTGCCCTCTCGCTCCTCCTCGCCCTCCTTGCCACCGCAAGCCCCGCAGCCGCCCAGACCCCCAGGGTGGCACTGAGGACCACGGAGTCGATCGTCGACTACCTGAAGTCGAAGAAGCTCGATTCGAGCCTCGATGCGCGCAAGAAGCTCTACGCCGAGCGGTTCGGCACGAAGGACTACGCCGGGACGCACGCGCAGAACGTCCGCCTGCTCGAGAGCATGCAGCTCGCGAGCAGCGACGAGGTCAAGTCAGCCTACTGCGCCATCGACGCGACGACCGTGACGGTCAAGGGCGCGCGGACCGCCGAGGAGTTCGACGCGCTGCCCAAGGACCAGGTCCGAGTCGCGACCATCGATCTGCACCCCACTCGGAAGGCTGGTGAGCCGCGCTACTACGTCGTCTTGTCCGCCCGCGAGACGAAGCTGCCCGAGACCGTGGGGCATGCATGGGTGGCATTCGGGATTCGGGGCACGGAGAAGGAGGACCCCGAACAGTGCATCGGGAGCGCATTCGGCAACTTCCCGAAGGAGGGGAAGAAGGCCGCGCTCAGTGCCTTCGTGCCGATTCCTGGGAAGGTGACGAAGGGCTGGCTCGAGAACGCTGGGGAGAAGGAGGGGAGCGAGAAGGTCCGGCTGGTGCTCGAGGTGTCGGAGGCTGCGTATCGCTCGGCGCGGGACGTGGTTGCGAGCACGACGACCAAGGAGGATTACCAGTTGCTGACCAACGACTGCGTCGAGATGGCGAGGACGGTTGCGAAGGCGGTGGGGTTGGAGGTGGCTGAGAAGCGCGAGACGATTCCAACGTCGGAGGTCGAGGCGATCTTGCGGCGGAATTTGCACAAGAAGTAAGCCGCCGCAATGGTCGCATCGCATCGACGCGCCGCGGGCGGCAATCGTCGCGGCGCCCCACCTACTTGCAGGGATAGCTACGCAAACTGACTCCAAAGCACTCGTTCCGTCAACGTCGCTCCCGGCGCCCCTGATTCGCGGCCTGGGTGCCAGCATCATCCGGGCGACGAACCGATTTGCACCCCGCTGCCTTGACAGAACATACAACGGACTCTCTGCTCTAAACATTCGCAAGCTCCCTAATTACCTAAACACAAGAACCATGGGTTTTCCAATCGTCACGCCCCCTAGTGCGCTTCGCTTTCTTCGCCTTTATCCCCTTTTCTCGATTCTCGCGATCACGCTGACAGGCGGATTTTGTCAAGCGCAGGATGGGGCAGAGCCAAGCGCACCCCCTCTCCGGGTCGTGGTTCCAGCAAAGTGCGTTGATCGAAAGGTACTTGGAACCGCGGTCCTTATGACCGTGGACTCCCATTTCTTTTGCAGATCTGCAGTCTGCCCTGAACCCGACGACATTGCTCAGCCCGATGGGCCTCCCAAGAAGGTCCTCCGCAGATTGACAAGCACGCGCTACGTATCCTCCTACAAGGAAGCATCAACGGCAGAGCAGTACGTTGACTTACTAACCAGCTCCGAGTCCTTTGGCCTCAAGGGAGGCGGATTCTTCTTTAGCGCAGGCCTCTCCGCTTCCAGCGCTCGGCGTGAAGCCGAAGCGAGGGCCACCAAGGGAACTGTCTTGCTCTTTCGACTGACATGCGATGGCCTTGAAGAGGCCTACTCTCGATCGCAGCCAAAGGCCAGCG
Organism: Planctomycetota bacterium; assembly: GCA_016794485.1. Lineage (GTDB taxonomy): Bacteria > Planctomycetota > UBA1135 > UBA1135 > UBA2386 > UBA2386. Next base: position 12,006 of record JAEUHV010000287.1, on the reverse strand, counting down.
ATGACTTAGGACGCTTCATAAAGGAGTGCCGCGACAGCGGAATGCCCCCCAAGGCTATTGCACACCAGATATGCGAGCGATATGGCAACTATTATATTTCCCGCATTACGTACGGATACACGATCGACGTCAGGTGTGAGAGCTCAACTACTGACCGCTCTAACGTTAGCGCTGCTTCAAGCGCCTTTAGCGCATGCGTTGGCGCCTTTGGCATTACTGGAAGCGTGGACGTGGAGAAGCAAGTTGAAAGCCAGCGCACGCTCAGCGAAAACGGCTGGCACGTTCTTGTGGATGCCGATGTGGGAGAACTTAACTATCGCGACCCAGCCCGTAAAGGGGAAGCGGTAATGAGCCTTCCGACCTCTCTCCAAATGCTGAGCGACTTCCTGAAGTACGATCTTGGAGCCATACCTGTCGGATCCGAAGGAAAGCAGGTTACGTCCGACCCTCGACTTATCATGTCTGTTGGCCCAAGACTGGTTACGCTCGACCCCATCTCTGAGCTCGTCCTGCAGTTTGATAACGAAGTCGCCAGCGCACTTCTCGGACTCGGTCACCAGACCACGATTGACATTGCTCAGAGACTAACGATGTTGGAGAGCGATCAGAAAGCACTGAAGGGCAGGGTTGAAGAAACCGGTCAGTTCTTCGTCTTTGCGCAAGGCCTTGCGGTACTCCAGAGTCCAGGCCAGCACATTCAGGACACCCTCGTTGTCCTCGAGAAGCCGGCCCCACCTGGTTCGATCGTTCTTTGCTCCATGGACTCATCCGAAGGTGGCGAGTATTCCTTTGTTCGAGGTGGCTTTCCAGTGAAAGCCGGCGATATGGCTGGAGACAATCGGTATGACTATTCTCGCGTACTGATTGATGTTTTTGTTCGAGAGGGCAGTTGCGCACCCAGCGTCTCCAGGATCCGGTGGCTTGTCTTCGCACCAAGGAGCAAGCCCTCTGCAAACACCCGATAGTCGCAAGGTAAGCACCCGGTCCACCCACCCGGCCACTTGCGTCGCAAACGGGGTCGCCCTGTTCGGCGACCCGCTCAGCTTGCCGAAGCGGCCGCAGCCGCCGATTTCCACAGCCGCGGCGTGAGCGTCGCAGCATCCGCGCCTTCGTAAGCGCCCGGTAGACCCATCTGGGAAGTAACCGTCGCGTGAAGCACACGTCGCCAGCCGACGGCTTCGGCCCAGCGGTTGCTACTTCGCCCTCGCGAAGTGATCGCGCAGCCGACAGAGGATGTCCTCGTGGTGGTCGGCGACGTCCTGCGCCAAGTGCTGCTTCCAGCCGTGCGGCGTGAGCTTGGTCACGTCGGTCTCGGTCCCGATGCGCATGAGCACGTCGCGGAAGTAGGTTCGCGGGTCGAGGCCGATGGCGCGTGCTGTCTGCAGCAGACTGGCGAGCACAGCCCCCGTCTTCCCACCGCCCTCGGTCTGGAAGAAGAGCCAGTTCTTCCGTCCCACTGCGAAGTGCCGAAGTGCGCGCTCGGCGAGGTTGTTGTCGATGTGCAACCGACCGTCCTCGACGTAGCGACACAGCGCCTTCCACTGGTTGAGGCAGTAGCGAATCGGCTCCGCCATCGCGCCGCGCGGCAGGATCTGCGTCTCGGTGAGTTCGAGCCAGGCGCGGATGGCCGCGAGTTGCGGCACGCTCCGCTCCTGGCGGGCACTGGGGATAGGCGACTCAAGCAGCGTCCCGGACCACCCGGGACCGACCGCCACACGATCCTCGCCCCCTTCGCGCCGGTCAACGCTCCATCGAACCCCGCCGCGACCCGGCATTCCGCCCGCTTCGCCGCCCCATGCACAGACCGCCGCCTGCACGTCGTCATGCGCGCCTGCTGAGCCCCGACCGCTCCCCCATTCCCCCACCCCGAGAACTCGATCCCGACTTCCCAGGGCGGTGAACGCGCCGCCGCCAGTTCCGGCACGTCTGCCGAGAGCCCCATCGCCGCGAGCACCTGCCGGATCGCCGCCGGATCCTGGATCGCCGTCAGCAGCCGACGACGCCCGCCGCAATGCGGGCACAGCCACACGTCGATCGCGAACACCCGCGCCAGCAGCTCCGCCGCTCCGCCCACGAGTACCGCCGACGGCGACGGCGACGCCGTCGCACCGGCGACCGCACGTCCCGCCGGGCGACGGCCGCGGCGTGCCGGTCATGGGGTTTCCGCCCGGGGCAGCAGGCTCGGGCAACCGCGAAGTCGCGCCGACAGGTGCGTCGACCGAGTCGTCGTGGCTCGCGCGCCCGCCCCTACTCGCCGGAGAGGAGGCGCGCGACGCCGCGCAGCAGCTCCGTTTCGGCAGCGGATTGTCTTCCGTCGGCAGCGGCGATTTCGCGGCACCAGCGCAGCACCGACATGCGTTCCGAGGGCGTCAGGATCTGCACCAGGTGCTTCGCTGCGTCGGTCGGCGTCATGTGGTTCGGTTGCCTGCCCCAGTTGCTCAGGTCGTCGGCAGGCACGATCACGACGCCGCATCCGCCGAGGAGTCCGCGGCAGCAGCGTCCGATGCGGCCTTCGGGGATCTGGACTTGTCCGACGACTCCGCTTCTCGCCAAACCGGGAACGGATCCGGCAACCGCAGCCGCGGCTGATCGCGCAGCTGCCGGACCTCGGCCTTGGTCAACAGGCAGTCATCGAGCCTGCGCTGCAGGGTCGCCTCGTGCACGCCGATGCCGATGAACACCAGTTCCTGACGGCGATCGCCGAACACCGGATGCCATACCGACTCGCACCAGCTCCGCCACTCGGCATCCTGAGGCCAGCGTTCGCGTGGCACGCTTGCCCACCAGAAGCCGCCGGCCTCGTGGCGCACCAGGGCACCAGCCTGGCTGAGTTGCCCTACGAATGACGGCCGCGACGCAATCCAGAAGCGACCCTTCGCCCGCAACACCCCCGGCCAGTCGGAGTTCAAGAACTGATAGAAGCGCTGTGGGTGGAAGGGTCGCCGCTGGCGATACACGAAGCTGTGGATGCCGTACTGGTCGGTCTCGGGCCGATGGTCGGCGAAGCCGTTCAGTTCCCGGAACCACAGCGGATGCTGTTGGGCTTGCTGGTGGTCGAAGCGGCCGGTGCCAAGCACCCGATCGAGCGGCACGCGACCGAACTCCGCCTCGACGATCTCGGCGCGAGCATTGAGCGACCGCACCACCGTGTAGGCGGCTGCCACCTGGGCCGGGGTCGCCACGTCCAGCTTGTTGAGCACGACCACATCGGCGAACTCGATCTGGTCGGCGAGCAGAGCCACCAGGGCCCGGGTGTCGTCGGGACCGACCGCCTGGCCACGGTCGCGGAGGAAATCCTGCGACGAGTAGTTGGCGAGCAGCTGGGCGGCATCGACCACCGTGACCATGGTGTCGAGCCGGGCCACGTCGCCGAGGCAATCACCCTCGGCGGTGCGAAAGTCGAAGGTCGCCGCGACCGGCAACGGCTCGCCGACGCCGGTCGATTCGATCAGCAGATAGTCGAATCGGCCCTGCCGGGCCAGATCCCGCACGGCCACAAGCAGATCCTCGCGCAGTGTGCAGCAGATGCAGCCGTTGGTCATCTCGACCAGCTGTTCCTCGGTCCGGTTCAGCGTCGCACCGTCGCGGACCAACGCCGCATCGATGTTGACCTCGCTCATGTCGTTGACGATGACGGCGACCCGCATGCCCTGACGGTTGTTCAGGACGTGGTTCAGCAGCGTCGTCTTGCCGGCGCCGAGGAAGCCGGACAACACCGTCACCGGCAGGCGATCAGAAATTGGAGTGGCCATGCATCCCGGATGCCGGTTCGTGGTCGCACGGGCGGCAATCGAGCACGTCGGAGCGGGAGTGCCGCTGCGACCGACCAGGTTCCAGCGCCGATGAGTTTTCGACCCGACGGCGCCGCTTCGTGCTCCTGCCCGAGAGCCGAGCCGCGCGCAGCGGCGTTCCATCGCACGCCGTCATGGAGGCGCCCCTCCGTCCCGTGATCCACGCGCTGGCCGGGAACTGGCGGCAGGCGACCGGCACTCCTCGGCCGTGACCTGGACGTACTTCGCGCCGTTGGGCAGTTCGTCGCGGTGGGTGTCGGATGTCGTCGACCTCGCCACGATCCATGAAGGTGCTGCACAGATCGTGATCTGGCGGCGTGCAATCGACGAGCGGGTGCGCGCGTTCGCCGCCGACGTGTTGCTCAGCCAGGAGGATCTCGAGATCTGCGCCGAGGTCGACGTCGCGGTCGGGAGCGGGGCGTGCCCGCTGCCACCGGCGCTCGCCCGGCGGGACGCGGAGGGGGCGAGGCGCTTCGGCGAGGATGTCGACGCCCTGTGCCAGATCTTCGCGGACCTGACCGGAGCCACCCGCCTCGGGCTGCGTCTCGTGCGTCTCGCGGGCGCGATGTGCCCGCGCTTCCACACCGACTACGTCGGCGTGCGTCTGCTGACGACGTTCTGCGGGACCGGCACCGAGTGGATCGAAGAGAGCGCCGTCGACCGGCGGTTCCTGGGGCATCGCGCGAACGGCGCCGACGACGCGAGCTCGGGCCTGCTGCGCCCGGGGGCCGTCGTGCAGCAGGTCCCCGAGTTCGCTGTGGCGTTGCTGAAGGGGGAGGCATGGCCGGGCAACGAAGGGCGTGGTGCCGTGCACCGGTCGCCGGCGCTCCGCCGCGGCGCGCGCGTCCTGCTGAGCCTCGACGTACTCGAGCAGGAGGGAGCCTTCGAGGGCTTCGATCGCGATGGCAACGGCCGGCCGGTGCCGCAGCGTTCGCCGGCCCGCGGGCAGGAGTGTGGAGGCACACCGTGAAAGCGAAACCTCGCACGAAGAAGCGCACGCCGCTGCCGGTGACCGTGCTGTCGGGCTTTCTCGGCGCCGGCAAGACGACGCTGCTGAACCATGTGCTGCAGAATCGCGACGGCCTGCGCGTGGCGGTGATCGTCAACGACATGAGTGAGGTCAACATCGACAGTGCCCTGGTCGCGGATCGGGGCACGCTGCATCGTGTCGAGGAGAAGCTCGTCGAGATGAGCAATGGCTGCATCTGCTGCACGCTGCGCGAAGACTTGCTGGTCGAGGTCGGCAAGCTCGCGCGCGCCGGCAAGTTCGACTACCTGCTGATCGAGTCGACGGGCATCAGCGAGCCGATGCCGGTCGCCGAGACGTTCACGTTCCGCGACGAGAACGGCCACGCCCTGTGTGACGTCGCCAGGCTCGACACCATGGTGACGGTGGTCGATGCCGCAGCCATGCCGCGGGACCTCGGCGCCGGCGTCGAACTGCGGGAACGAGGCCTCGCGCTCGGGGAGGAAGACGATCGCACGATCGACGATCTCCTGGTCGAGCAGGTCGAGTTCGCCGACGTCCTCGTCGTCAACAAGACCGACCTCGTCACCGCCGAGGAGCTCGCGCGTCTGCAGGCGCTGCTGCGGCGCCTCAATCCGAACGCCGAACAGGTGCTGGCGCGCGAAGGGCGGGTGCCGCTGACCAAGGTGCTGGGCACCGGCCGGTTCGACTTCGATCGAGCGGCCACGAGTCCCGGCTGGCTGGCCGAGATGCGTGGCGAGGAGACGAGCGAGGCCGACACCTACGGCATCACGAGCTTCGTCTACCGGGCCAGACGGCCGTTCCATCCGGGCCGATTCGATGCGCTGCTGCGCGAGGACTGGCCGGGTGTGCTGCGCAGCAAGGGGTTCTTCTGGCTCGCGACACGGCACGACTTCGTCGGCGAGTGGCACCAGGCCGGCGGCGCGTGCCGCACGTCGGGTGCCGGCACCTGGTGGGCAACGGCGCCGCGCGACGAGTGGCCCGCCGAAGCGCGCCGCGAGATCGAAGCGAACTGGCAAGAGCCGTACGGCGACCGCAGGCAGGAACTGGTCGTCATCGGCCGCGACGTGGACCGCGCTGCCCTGGAACGCCGGCTCGATGCGTGCCTGCTGACGGAGTCGGAACTGCACGGCGGTCCACCGGCGTGGCAGGCGCTGCCGGACCCGTTCGGCCCCTGGGCGAACGCGCACGAGGGTGCGCCGCCCGGATGAGGCGGGCTGTACCTGCAGGAGAAGTCCGCCGAGCAGTGGTTGGCGGGCCATCGTGGGCGAGCCTTGCTGCCGCCCCCGATCCCCGGCTCGTCAACGTCGCAGTCGCCCAGCTACCGGCCGCCCTCGGCGGACGACTTCGGCTGCTGCGGCTCCGTCGGCTTGGGCTTCGGCAACGCCGGCTCCTGAACCCGGCACTCGACCCGTGTCGTGCCGAACGCGACGACCCACCGCAGCTCGCCGCGTTCCAACGTGGGCTCTCGCAGCTCGAGCACTTCGAGCGGTTGGTCGCCAACGAATGGCAGCGACGTCACGCGGCATTCGAGGACGGCCCCCGGATCGATCGGGTCGATGCGTCCGAAGTTGGTCGCCGGAGGTTCGCGCCACGGAACGAGCCGGACCTTGCCGGACGTCCACAGCACGTTCCAACGTGCAGCGACCTGATTGCCCTGATTCTGCTGCAGCGTCGCGATTGGCACCGGCCCTTGGCCGAGGCGCGATGCCGGCACTCGAAACGTCGTCAGTTGCGCGCCGGGGAGCGCGACGACCTCGCTACCGAGGACGACGACGGATCCAAGCCACTGGTCGGCGCCGAAGCGCAGCTCGACGTCGGCCGTCAGCTTGCCGGGGGCGAGCTGCCCCTGGGGGCGGAGTTCGATGGCGAGATGCGCGGCGGGCTTCGGCAGCGTGCCGAGCTTGCCCGCGATGCGGATCGGTTCGACCTGAAGCAATGCGTGTTCGGCACCTTCCGGCCAGAGCGAGCACGAAGTCTCGCTGTCGCGATACAGCTGGACGCGGTAGCAGCCGGGCGCGATCCATGCATCGCCAGCCAGCAGCGGAGTGGAAGTCTGCAGCGTGCTGGCGTCGTGGCTGGATCCCAGGCGCCACTTCTTGCCGACCCCGAGCTCGGCGAGGCTGTGCTCGCCGACCGGCAGCGACTCGTAGCGAATCTCGAGCGTCGGGGGCTTGCCCACGAGTGTTGCATTGGCCTTCTGCGCGGGAAGCGCAGCGACCGGCAAGGACAGCCACAGCAAGATCGTTTTCATGAACCCTCGACAGCACAGTGCCGCCCACCGCCACCGAGTTCCTCGGCTACGAACTCCGAATGCAGCCGCGGTACGCCTGGCACCATGCGGCGGTCGCGTTGGACGGCATCGACCTTCTGTGCAACCGGGAACGTCTATGACACTCGGCGCTGCCAAGTCGAGGTTTCCGTTCCCCCCGAACCTGGCGGCGGCCGCGAGCGGCGACGTCGTCGCTTCCCATCGTGGGAGACGACGGCCGGGGGCGCGAGCCTGCTACCGGCCCGGCGGCCAGTTCCTCACTTCGCCTCGAGGGCAGCCTGCATCGCCGCCGCCTCGATGCGCACAGCGACCTCGACCTTGCTGCCGGCGCGCACGAGCTCGAACGGCACGGCTTGCTCGACGAACCAGTGCAGCCCCTTCGAGCTCTTCGCGTACGGCACGACGACGTACTGGCCGAGCTGCCAGACGCGCAGTTGCTGCACGGCGGCGCTGCGCACTTCGTGCCCCCAACGGTGACGCTCGTGAAGCACAGTCAATGCGTCCTGGCCGAGCGGCCACGCATGTTCGCATTCGAGGTGCTGGAAGTCCTCCTCATGGCTGCCGGGATCGACGACCCCGGCCAACTCGCGGTCCGCAAGCTGCCGCAACAGCACCAGCACTCCGACCTCGACGCCGGGCAAATCCGGCGCGTTCCAAGTCAACTCGAGCTGCGATCCAGGCTCCGGTCGCCACCGCGTGTACGTCGTCATCAGCGTGCGCCGTTGCCAAGGGCGGAAAGACGGCGCGAACACGGCCTCGATCTCCGCATCGCGCCGGACCACGAGCGACACGTGCCGAAACAGATGCAGGCGCCGCCAGCTCGTCTCCCCGCGCGAACGCACGAACCAACAGCCCTCGTCCAAGTCATCGATCCCGTCGGTGAACACGTCGTACTCGACGATCGCACCACGCAGGTCGAGCTCGACGTCGAAGCCGTCGGGCGTCGGCCGGAACGCATGGCCGTCGACGATCGCCAACGGCGCCTCGTCGAAGCTGCTGTGCACCTCGAGGCGTGCGGCGCTCGGATCGTGCAGGTCGTCGGGGAGCTCGAACGCCTGCTGGCGAAGACCGGCGACCTCGTGCCGCGGTCCGTCGTAGGCAACGCTGCCGTCCGGCAACCGCACGCGTAGGTCGATCGACAAGCCCCCCAACGCAGCGTCGAGCCGGAGACGGCTGCGCAGCAGCCGCGCGCGCGGCAGCTCGAGCTCGTTGTCGGTGCGATCGACGAGGATCGCATGGCGTCGTTCGTGGTAGCCAAAGCAATGCCCCTGCCAGCCGCGATCCGCGAACACGCGGGCCTTGACGACGCTGGCGCTCGCCCACCGACTCCGTGGATCGTCGATCAGCTGGAACGTGCCGTCGCTGCTCGTGCGCCAACTCCAGCTTTCGCGGTCGCCGCGCAACTCGGTCCGGATCGGCAATCCCGTCTCGGCGTCGACGCACCGCCCCGAAGCGAGCGTACGCGCAGGCACCAGCCGAACGATGCCGAGATCCACGACGCGATCCGGGGCATGCTGTGGCAGCGCCACCTCGGCGCACAGGTTCTCGCCGACGACGGTGAACTCGACGCTCGCCCCATGCCGCGTCACGAACCGCAGCTTGCCCTCGGCATCGGCGCGCACCCGTTCGCTGTCGCTCGTCTGCGCCAGCAGCACGCCACTCAGCTCGACCGCGGCGTGCGCACAGGGGGTGCCATCGGGGCGTTGCAGTGCCACGACCACACCGATCCGCTGCTCGCCGTTCGGCTCCGACGCCTGCAGCACATGGTCGAGGCGCGCGGAGTCGCCGTCCTGCACCGGCCCGACCACGTCGCGCAGGACGCTGGGCCATTGCACGCGCCAGCGCTGGCCGAGCGCGACCGGCAGCGACCGCCACGTGCCGATCGACCTCGGCAGGAACTCGCCGAATGCCTGCGGTGGTCGGGCGCCGTCGTAGTCGTCCTGGATCATCCACGCCCACAGGCTGCCTTCGCTGCCGTCGGCTATGCCCGGTGCGAGCCAGCGCTGGACGACGAGCCAACCATGCGGCGGACAGACCAGCTGCACCGGTTCGGTCGACGGCTCGGTCAGATCGACGCGCGCGAACTCCACCTCGGCCCCGACGACCACCGCACGCAGCGCGAACCGCGGCTGTCGCGGATCCCACGAGCACAGCCGCTGCGCGTGCCACAGCGTCAGCTGGCCGGCGGCATCCGTGGTGCCGATCGGCGCGACGTTCCAGCTGCGGAACTGCTCCCACTGGCTCGCGAGACACCTGGCTTCGACCGGCACGAACGCGCGCGGTCGTCCCGCGGCATCGCGGACCTGAACGTGGACGCGGCGGTCGGGGGCCAGGACCAGCTCGGGCCGCACCAGAGTGCGATCGGCGAAGTGCAGCAGGCCGGCGCCGAAGCGATCGCCGCAGCGGGCGACGGCCGCGACCGAGGCCGCCGCGGTCGGCAAGCGGACGATGCCGTCCGCGCCGCTGCGGGCGCGCGGCGCCGTGGCGAACAGCAGCTCGCAATCGACCGTGACGTCGGCGAGGTCGAGCTCGTCGATCGCCGGCAGGAACGCCACCTCGGCGCCGGCGACCGGTTCGCCACGTTCGTCGACGACCCGCGCCGCCCGCACGGGACCGGGAATGCCGGGCTGGCTCGCCCCCTGCGCCGCGCTGCCGGCGCACGCGTTGAGCAGCAGGTAGAGCCACAGCAGGAGCGACAACCACGACCAGGAGCGCACACGCAGCAAAGTCATGGCAACTCGAGGCAGTATCGGCATGGTCGAGAGACCCGCGACCCAGGCGGGTGCTTACCAGAATTCGGCGCAGAGCGCAGCGACCGCCCGGCATCGCCGGTGTTCCGCGCCACACGCCATCCTGGCGCCAACGCCCTCACCTCCCGTGCTACCGACATTCCTCGACGCGGCGATCAAAGCTGCGCCGGCGCCGACCGCGGCGGGATCGCGCTGTCGCACGGCACTTCGCGGTGCGTAACCTGCGGAAATGCTGCTCACCACCCTCGCCGTCGCCGCGGCCGTCGCCTCACCACAGGATCCAGCCGCCACCGCCCCGGCCGGGCAGCTCGCCGCCTGGGCCGCCGACCGCGACGAACGCATGGCGTGGTGGCGCAAGGCGCGCTTCGGCATGTTCGTGCACTGGGGCCTCTACTCACCCGCCGGCGGTTCGTGGCAGGGCAAGCAGTACCCGCAGCACTACGCCGAGTGGATCCAGAACTGGGCCGCGGTGCCGTGCGCCGAGTACGCCGCGGCGATGAAGCCGAAGTTCACCCCCGAGCCGGGCTTCGCCACCGCGTGGGCCGAGCTCGCCAAGGCGGCGGGCATGCGCTACGCGGTGATGACGGCGAAGCACCACGAAGGCTTCACGCTGTTCGACTCGAAGGAACCCTACTCGCGCGACAACCCGATCACCGGCGGCACCAACATCTCGCCGCCCGGCCGCGACCTCGCCCGTGAGTTCGCCGAGGCGATGCGCGCGCAGGGCATCAAGCCGGGCTTCTACTACTCGCTGCTCGACTGGCAGCACCCCGACGCCTACGCGATGGCGCTGCCCGGCTATCCGAAGAGCGACCGTGTGCGCGACCACGCCACCTACAAGGCCTACGTGCGCGCCCACGTCGACGAGCTGCTGACCGGCTACGGCGACCTGGCGACGATCTGGTTCGACTACTCCGACAAGGAACGCCAGGGCGAGGCGTGGGGCGCATCGGCGCTGCTCGAGCTGATGCGCGCGAAGCAACCGCACATCCTGGTCAACAACCGCCTGTACGAAGGCCTCGAGAACAAGCACGGCGACTTCGGCACGCCGGAGAAGTACGTGCCGCCGACCGGCCTGCCCGGCATGGATTGGGAGGTCAACCACACGCTGAACGAGAGCTACGGCTACAGCGCGCACGACACGCACTGGAAGGACACGACGACCGTGGTCCAGCTGCTGTGCGACGTCGTCAGCAAGGGCGGCAACCTGCTGCTCAACATCGGCCCCGACGCGCAGGGCCGCGTGCCCGAGCCGGCCCAGCAGGCGCTGCGCGGCGTCGGCCGCTGGCTAGAGACGCACGGCGAAGCGATCTACGGCACGACGGCGAGCCCGTTCGCGAAGCTGCCGTGGGGCCGCGCGACGCAGAAGGGCAAGACGCTCTACCTGCACGTGTTCGACTGGCCCGCCGACGGCGTGCTGCGGGTGCCGGGACGCGGCCCGGTCGCCTTCGCGCAGCTGCTCGGCAGCACGGCGATGCTCGGCATCACCGAAACCGAAGCCGGCCTCGAGCTGCAGCTGCCGAAGACCCCGAGCGACCCGGCCTGCAGCGTCGTCAAGCTGCAGCTCGACGGCGAGCTCACCGTGCTGCCGTTCGCGGTCGCGGCGGACGCCAGCGGCGCTTTCGTGCTGCGCCCGCACGACGCGACGCTGCACGGCCCGCAGCTGCGCATCGAACAGGTCGGTGCGGTCGGCGACGTGAAGTACAACCTCGGCTACTGGCTCGACACGAACGCACACGCGAGCTGGCCGATCGCGGTCGCGCGGGCGGGCCGGTTCCAGGCCACCGCCGAAATCGCGTGCGCCGACGCGTCGGCGGGAGCGACCTGCGAACTCGCCGGTTCGGCCGCGAAGGTGTCGTTCCGCGTCGCGGGCACCGGTGGCTGGCAGGAGTACCGAACGGTCGAACTCGGTGAACTCGACCTGCCCGCGGGTCGCTCCGAACTCGCGCTGCGCGCGACCGCCAAACCCGGCGAAGCCGTGCTCAACCTGCGTTCGCTGCGGCTCGTGCCGCGCCGGTGAAGACACCGGCGGTGCGCCAGGTCGCGAACCAGGTCGCCAACGGCGCCTCGGCGCGAACGGCAGCCAGCGCGCGCCCGAGCGGCTCGCCTCGCTGCAGCGCGCGCAGCACGGCCACGGCGTCGCGCCGCAGTTCGTGCCGCACGACGCCATCGGCACTGCGCACGACGAGCAGATCGATCCATCCG
>JAEUHV010000270.1 GCA_016794485.1 Planctomycetota bacterium | reverse complement strand
GAGAGCATCGACGTCGCCAACAAGGAGACGATCATCTTCAAGCCGAGCGACCAGCTGATCGTCGAGACGCGCACCAACGCGCCGGCCCGCCAGAAGAAGGCGCCAGGCCTGCCGACCGACGACATCCTGTTCCAGGGCTGAGACCCGGATCGCACACCCGCGGGGAGCCCACCACGACGTGGTGGGCTCCCCGCGGGTGCGTACCGGCGGCCGTTCCTGGTGACGACCGCGCCGCGCCCGACTAGTCTCTGCGCCCGACCTTGGCCAACTCCAACGACCGCGACTTCCTGGCTGCCTGCGTGCAGTTCGACGTACGCCCCGGCGACGTCGCCGCGAATGTGGCGGCGACGTCGGCCGGCATCGAGGAGGCGGTCGGCGCCGGGGCCCGCCTCGTCGTACTGCCCGAACTGTGGGCGACGTCGTTCCTGCCGCAGTTCGACGACGACGTCGTGCAACAGGCAGACGCGGCCGAGGAGCATCTGCGCGAGTTGTCGCACAGCCTGAATCTGGTCGTGGTCGGGAGCAACATCGAGGCGGTCGACGGCGGCATCGCCAACACGGCGCGCGTCTGGGACTGCGGCGAACTGCGCGGCACCTACCGCAAGATCCACCTGTTCTCGCCCAACCTCGAGCATCGGCGGCACGTCGCCGGCTCCGCGCCGTGCGTGGTGGACAGCTCGCTCGGGCGCCTCGGCGTGCTGATCTGCTACGACCTGCGCTTCCCGGAGTTGTCGCGCTACTACTTCCACCAGCGGGCCGAGATCCTGGTCGTGCCCGGCCAGTGGCCGGAGGCCCGCGCCCAGCACTGGCGCACCCTGTTGCGCGCACGCGCGATCGAAAACCAGCTGTTCGTGGTCGGCAGCAACCGCACCGGCCAGGAGCCGTCGCAGCGCAACGGCGAGCCGATGGCGTTCCCAGGCGACGGCCGCATCGTCGACCCGACCGGCGAAGTGCTCGCCTCGGGCTCCGGTGAGGCCGGCGCGATCGTGGCGCCGATCGAAATGCGCAAGGCGCGCACGATGCGCCGCATCCTGCCCATCGACCGCGACCAGCGTCCGAGCGTCTACGAGGAGTTGTTCCGCGCCACCCTGCCGCTCATGGAAGGGCGCAGCCGCGAATCGGGCCAGGCCCCGGCCGACGACGACGACGACGACGCGTGACCGCAGGCGTCACTCGACGAACGCCTGCAGTTGCTGCAGCTTGGCCGGCCGCTGCATGCGACCGAGCGCAGCGTTCTGCAGCTGACGCACACGCTCGGCCGTGATGCCGAGTTCGGTCGCGATCTCGCCCAGGGTCTGCGGCTCCTGACCATCGAGACCGAACCGACGCCGCAGGATGCGCTGTTCACGCTCCGGCAGGTCCGACATCGCCGCCGTCAGCGACGCACGCAGATCGCCCGCCGGCACGCTGTCGGGAACGGAAACCTGGTCGTCGTCGGTGAGGGTCTGCGCCATCGTCAGACCGTCGCCGCCGGCGAGTTCCGCATCGATGCTGACGGCATAACGTCGCGTCGCCAGCACCCACTCGACCTTCTCCGTGGCCACGCCGATCCGCGCCGCGATTTCTGCCGGCTCGAGTTCACGCCCGGCCCGGCGACCTTCGTCCTGCGCGCGCCGGATCTTGCCGAGGATCTTCTGCACCCAGATGGGTACCCGAACCGTGCGCGCACTGTTGTAGAGCATCTTCAGCACGGCCTGGTGCACCCAGAACTGGGCATAGGTCCGGAAGCGAACGTCGCGGCGCCAATCGAAACCATCGATCGCCTGGTAGAGCGACGCGTTGCCTTCCTGGATCAGGTCGGCCGTGTCGACGCCGAGCCCGCGGTAGCGGTTCACCGTGCCGAGCACGATCGACAACGCGCCCTCGACGTAGAGACGACGCAGCTCTTCGAGCTGGCCGACCATCGTCGACAACCAGGCGAGGTCGATCCCCCGCTTGGGCCGCACACTGGCCAGCCGTTGCACGGTCTGGTGGGCCGGCTGCTTGGCTCGTTCGGCGGCTTCCTCCGGCGAGAACCCCAACCGCTCGAGTTGCCGGCGCACCAGCAGGGAGAGGAACTCGTGGCGGCGCGCCATGCGAAACTCCTCGGCCCGGTCCATCGGCAGGATGCGCCGGAGGTCCTGCTGGTAGAGGCTGTCACGAACGTCCGGCAATTCTGGCATTGCTGCCGAATCGGCAGGAATCGTCCGCTGGGTGCGGTACCCCTCGAGATCCAGGGTCGCCTTGGCCGCAGCCATCTGCCGCAGCAGCCGCTCGACCACCCCCGAGAACGCTTCGGTGGTCACGTCGAGGCGCGCATCGAGCTCGCCAAGGTCCAGTCGCTGCGCAGGTTGCAGCTTGTTCTTGGCGACGACGGAGAGCAGCTTGGCGAGCACCATGGGAGCACCGGTTCCTTGGGTTGTCCGGTGATACTTCGCTCGGCACCGAACCGCGGACGCAGGTTCGATCTTCGCGCAGACACCGGACGACAGCCCCTAGAACAACTCGCGTGCCGGGTCCGAACCTCCCGCAGCCACCCGTTACCCCAGGGGCGGCCCGCCGCAACCGAGCCTGGTCATTTCTTGCGGGCGAACAACAGCAGCAACACGACCACCAACACTGCCCCACCCCCCACGAGCAGGAACGGGGGCAGGCCCTCTTCCTCGATCATCGTGTCGCCCGCCGGGCTCGGTTCGACCTTCGCTGGCACCACGGGCGCCGTTTCGACCTTGTCGGCCACGGGCGCCACGTTGCCCTGCAGCGTGTCGGGTTTCGTCGCTGCGTCGGGCTTGACCGGCGTCGGGGTCGAGGTGGCGCGAACGGTCGGCGCATCACCGACTGGCTGCGCGGTGCCACTGCCGCCGCGCACTGCCGGATCTGCGGCCGTGCCGATTTCGACCTCGTAGGTGGCCCGGTCGATGAAGCGACCGATCGGCATCGCCGACGTGCCGTCGTACAGGTCGAACTTCAAATCGACCGCCACCACCGTCTTCTTGCCGACCTGCGCCTCCGCCGCCATCGTCACCGGGACGTCGACCACGAGGTAGTTCTCGTAGACCGGACGGCCCAGGTAGCCCTTCTCGATGCGACCGTTCTCCGGCGGCCGCGCCTGCATCGCACCGAGCGAATAGGGTCCAGGCTGGCCCGTCGCGACCATCTCGAGAGTGGCCGTCGCCGGAATCACCGCCCGCCCCTGCAACAGCGCCGCGATCGTCAGGGTGCCGGTCTGGCCCGGCATCAACTTGGCTGGCTTCATCGACGTCACGAAGCGGCAGTGGGCCGAGGCGCCGTGGGTCACGTGCCGTGCCAACCGCTGTTCGGGCGTCAGATTCGCTTCCTCTTCCTTCTCCTGTGCGCGCTGCGCCGCCTCCTTGCTGCGCCGCCCGTCCTCGACGGGCTTCACGTCGCTGCCCTCCTGCTCGCTGATCTCCCCCGTCGGGTCGGGCCGCACCGGGCGCTCCTGGACCTGGGCAGGCAAGACAGCGGTGGCAAGCAGGAAACCCAGGCAGATTCGGAAGGACATCGGAGTGCTGGTCGGTAGGGTGGGGTGGCCGAGATGGCCGATCCTAGGCTGACGCGGGAGCAAGTGCAGCGGGCTAGGACGCTATCGGCGCCCTTCTCTTCCCGCCCAATCGCGGCCGGTCCCGAAGCTGGAACTTGAAAGGGCCCTAGACCGTGGCTATTTAGGGCGCCCCCCATGGCCGTCCCGACCGCATCGCCGACCGAAGCCGCCGTTCTCGAAGCCCTGCGCACCGTCCAGGATCCGGACCTGCACCAGGACATCGTGTCCCTCGGCTTCGTCAAGGACCTGCGCATCTGCGGGACCAGCGTCGCCTTCCAGATCGAGCTGACCACGCCGGCGTGTCCCGTGAAGGACCTGATGCGCGACCAGGCAGAACGCGCGGTGCGCAAGGTCGGCGGGGTCGACAAGGTGACCGTCGAGATGACGGCGCGCGTGACCGCGAGCCGGCCGGTGCTCGGCAACAAGGGCCTGATCCCCGGCGTCAAGAACGTGATCGCGGTTTCGTCCGGCAAGGGCGGCGTCGGCAAGTCGACCGTCGCGGTGAACCTCGCGTGCGCGCTGCAGAAGACCGGGGCTCGCGTCGGCATCCTCGACGCCGACGTGTACGGCCCGAACGTGCCGCTGATGCTCGGCGTGCGCGGCCAACCGCTGGTCGACGAGAACAAGAAGATCCTGCCGTTCGAACGGCACGGACTGCAGGTGATGTCGATGGCGCTGCTGGTCGCCGAAGACCAGCCGGTGATCTGGCGCGGGCCGATGCTGCATTCCGCCGTGCGGCAGTTCCTGTTCGACGTCGCATGGCACGAACTCGACTACCTCGTCGTCGACCTGCCGCCGGGCACCGGCGACGCGCAGCTGTCGCTGAGCCAGCAGGCGCACCTGATGGGCGCCGTGATCGTGACGACACCGCAGGACGTTTCGGTGCTCGACGTCAAGAAGGCGATCCGCATGTTCCAGACCGTGAACGTGCCGATCCTCGGCGTGGTCGAGAACATGGCGTGGTTCACGCCGCCCGGTTCGAGCGAGCGCTACTTCCTGTTCGGGCAGGGCGGCGGCCAGAAGATCGAACGCGAGTTCGGCGTGCCGCTGCTCGGCCAGATCCCGATCGAAGTCGCGGTTCGCGAAGGCGGCGACGGCGGCAACCCGATCGTCGTGTCCGCACCCGAATCCGCCA
>JAEUHV010000252.1 GCA_016794485.1 Planctomycetota bacterium | reverse complement strand
CCTGAATCCAGTTCGTTCCGTCCCATTCCCAGGTGTCCTGAAGTGGTGTTGCCGCACCGGGGAAAGGCTGACTGGTAATGCCTCCGAACATGACCACCCGACCACGCTGGCTGTCGTACGCCATCGAGTGTTGGGCGCGAGGGGGCGGTGAGGTCACGGGCGATCGTTGGACCCACACGGATCCGTCCCACTCCCAAGTGTCTGACTGGAAGCCGCCTGCTGGAAACCAGAGCCCTTCACCGCCGAATAGCACCGTTACCGCCCGTTGGCTGTCGTAGGCCATCGCGTATCCGCTGCGGGACGGCGGTGTCACTTGTGGCGAGCGCTGAATCCAGGAGAGTTGCGCGGTTACGTCGTCTGCTGTCAGCATCGCCGACAGAAGGACTAGGGCTGTGCTTGGGATGGATGCGTTCATGGCCTGTGCGGCTCTCCATGGGACTGCGAGTTGGCGGTCAAGATACCAGCCACCAAGTGTGCGCCCCCAACAGTGAAGATCTTGCTGGAGCGTCTTGACACTACGGATGTCGGGTGCTTCCTTCAGCACTTGGACTGCCGTCTCCACGCGGCTCGATCCAGGAGGCTCATCCCTCCAGTTTGTGCGGTTGTTCTCTTCCCCGCCTTCAAACCCACCGACCCTAGAGGTCGTGCACCGATGAGTTCCAAGTTCGTTGAAGAGCCGCAAGGCGATCCCGACCAGCTCTGTCTGCAGGACGTCGTCCATGACGCTCTGGAACGGCTCGGCCTTCGCCCCGCTGGCAGGCAGCCGGACGGCTTCGTTGACGCGTTCGCTCCCATTGAACAAGGAGTCTCGGAGGCTGTTACTGCGTTCCTTCGTGACTGGCTGCCAGAGGGCACTTGGACCCGGCTCGACCCAGAAGTACGGGAACGAATCGGTCTCGGGATTGCAGGTGGTGTCGAACGCCGCCCTGCCCATGTGCACGTTGGGTCCGAAGCGCAGAACCAGACCGCAACCTTGGCTTGCCGCCTGCTCGGTGTGGGTGATGTCGGTCGTGCCTTCGATGCTGTCCTCGTGGAGGCTGGGTTGCAGCTACCGGCGCGCGAGATGGCTATGGCGCATCGAATGGTGCGTGCGCTGCGCGCGATCGGCCTGTCTGTCGGCGCCGAGCAACAGCGATTCGGGTGGTGGGCGGAGCCGTTCGAGTACCTGTTCGAGCTCTGCGAGAACTGGCCGTTCGTCGTCGCACCGACGCAGGTCGATCTGGCGTCAGCGATGTTTCGCGAGGACGTGCACCGCTACGCCTCCTTCACGGAGTTCGCCTTCGGTGCTCTCCACGAGCCGCTTCTCGCGATATGCGGGCAGCCGCGCACCGGAACCCTGCATGGCTTGCCGACCCAGCTCTCGACATGGTTGCAGGTGCTCGGGCCGGACATCGGCATACGGTGGTTCGAGGCCCGATTGGCATGGCCGAGCAAGCTACCCGCATCGCAACGCGTGGCGTCGGAAGCAAGTCGCCTGCGTGATCAGCTGGTCGCCTGGCAGCAGCACGGCGGAGGAGGGATGTCGGGAACTGCGTGCGTCGCGGTGCCCGTGTTTGAGATGTTGATGGCCAACGCCACGGATCTGAGCGTCGAGGCGGACCCGAGCTTTGCCGCGCGCCGGTTTCGCATCGGTTACTCGGCCTCAAATCGGATGTGGTTCGCAAAGGCCGCCTACGAAGGTGGTGGCAGGGTGATTGCGGCATCTGCTACTGCGCGCTGGGTGCAGATCGTCAAGCAGGAGATGGCTGCGTTCCGGCCGCTCTTCCTCGCTGCTGGGAACGACGAAGCACCCGACGGTTGGCAGGAGCGTGTTCGCGAGTGGCTGCAGGTCTCAGGCAAGCGGCCGCCTCACGAGCGAGCAGGCGAATCCTGGTTGCTCTCGGAACGGCGCAACGTTGCAAGGGAATTGAATGACGACTCGTTGCTCGCGGCTTGGGAGCGTTTCGACCGTGATTGCGAGCACTTCCTGGCTTGTGCTGACCAGGTGTTCCTCCACGAAGGCGTGTGGGAAGGCCTCCGCCAACTGTTGGTCTCGTTCCGGTCGCTCCGAGCCCAGAGCGTCGCTTCCGATCTGCGCTACTGGGACGAGCCGGGGCATCCCGCCGAATACCCGCCACGCCAGCCGGATTTGATCTGGCGGTGCATCCCGGCAGCATTCGTCGCCGGGTTCCACGCGCACGTGGGTGTTGCGCAGCGCGAGGACCCGGAGCTGAAGGTGTTACGAGGCCAGTTCGCGGCCTGGTGTCTTCAGGGCCTGGTCGACAAGGATGCCAAGACGCGGGAGCGTGCAGCGGCGGGCTACCATCGCGTCGACTCCGACATGGTCGAGCCTTCGCCGAGCTGGCGCTACGCGCGTGCACGAGCGGTGAAGACCCTGGCGATCGACCCAGGGGGACGCGGTCACGCAGCTCTCAAGGTCGCGAGTGAGATCGACCCCGACCCAAGGGTCCGGGAGGTCGCCAACGACGCCTACCAGTCTCTGCGCCGAGGCCTGGGCATGCCGTCTGACTCGTCGCCGCGTCGAGCCGTGCTCGGTGCGTTCTGGTGGCTGCGTCAGGCGCACCTGCTCGACTTGGACCCCATGCAGAAGATCGACGCCGAAGGCGCGCAACGCACGCGGCGCAAGGAACTCGATCGCACCAAGGAACCTACTGTCTGATGAGCTGACCGAACCGAAACCATCGACTGACTCCATCTGAGTGCCCCATGGCCCCAACAACGGGTGCCGCGCCTGACAGGGCAGCACGCAGGGATCTGCCGACATCCACGGCCCTTCGCCGCGGGTGTCTCACGAGAGCAAGAACCCGACCATGAAACACAACCACTTCCCCGTACCAGAGTCTCTGCGCGGCGCATCCATCGCCATTGTCGGCGGTGAGAACCGACCCCACGCACTCCACCGGCTTCGCGAACGTCTCGGATGCGACGTCACGCACTTCGAGACCGACGAGCGAGACGCGTCGCCGCGTCGCTTGCTGCGACTCGCGAGTCGTGCATTCCACCTGATCGTGTGGATCTTCGGCCGCTCGCGGCACGCCCATGGCGACTTCGTGCGCGCGATTGCCCGAGCCCAGGGGACCCCCTGCGTGCCAATGAAGTCGGTGCCAAGCCCCGACCGCCTGGTGGCGGAGTTGGCGCGGCACCGTGCGTCGAGGCAGGGAGGTGGCGCATGAGCCGCGTGCGACATCTGGTCCTCGTGAACCTGCCCTGGTTGCGTGAGAAGGATCCGCGGGCGACCCTCGGCGATGTCTCGCTGCGGGCACGACTGCAGCGCATTCCCGGCCTGGTGGTCACATCGGTCACGCGCGCTGCTAACGCGAAAGCCATCGACGTCGACGAACTCGCCGATGCCGTGTTGGCGGCTGCGCGCGTGCCGGGCACGGTCGTCGGCATCGGCTGCTACATCTGGAACGAGGCGATCGTGCAGCGCCTACTGCCCCGGTTGCGGCGCGGGGGTTTCCGCGGCCTGGTTGTTCTGGGAGGTCCGCAGATCACGTACGCGGGCCCTGGGGTGGCCGCGCTCTACCCAGGCGCCTCCCTGTTCGTGCGCGGCTACGGCGAGGATGCACTTGCGTCCCTCTGCGATCGCGGGACGGACGGATCGTTACCGTCCGGCGTGACCGCCGCGGGCCAAGACGACTTCGTGCGGTTCGCGCAAGTCGATCTCGGGGCGCTCGAGTCGCCGATCGCGACCGGCCTGCTATCCCCCGGCTCGTTCCAACGCTGGGAGACGCAGCGCGGCTGCCTGTTCCGTTGCGCATTCTGCCAATGGCCGGGGGGGATCGGCGGCGTTGAGCGGTTCGCAGCTTCGCGCGTCGAAACCGAGGCTGCCTGGTTCGCGGCGACAGGCACCGGAGAGATCGCGATCCAGGATCCCATTTTCAACAGCCGTCCAGGTTGGCTCGCTCCACTGCGTTCCCTCGAGTCGAGTGGCTACCGCGGCCGGGTGTCCATGCAACTGCGCCCTGAGACCTTCGGCGACCCCGACGAGTTCCTGCGGCTTCAGTCGAGCCTGCGGTGCAAGCTCGAGTTCGGTCTGCAGACGAACCAGAGCGCGGAGATGCGTTTCATCGAGCGAACGAACAACCTGGCACGCTGCGATGCCGTCCTCGGCTCCCTCAAGGCGGCCGGGTGCTACGTCGAGATCTCGCTGATCTTTGGGTTGCCAGGACAGACCTTGGCGTCGTTCCAGCGGTCCTTGGACTACGCCCTGCGCCATGCGACAGCGGTCCGTGCGTTCCCGTTGCTGTTGCTGCGCGGTACGCCACTGCATTCGCGGCGAGCGGAACTGGCCTTGGTGGAGGACGACTCCACCATCCCCCGCGTCGTTTCGTCGCCGACGTTCACGCGCGCGGACCATGCGCGTATGGAGGAACTCGCTGGTGCCTACAACAAGGAGGCTGACCGCGTTGCGCACAGCTGGCGGTCAGGTGGTATGGATGCGCAATCCTCGCCGAGCTGAGCCGTGCGGATCCACTCGCCGCCTCCGCCGCGTGGGCGGCAATCGCCGCGTGGCGCACGAAGCGGTCTACGGCCCTTCGCACGAGGCGCCAGCGGGCGTGGGAATGCGACGCGGATGTGCAGAAGGGCACCTTCGCAAGTATGCTGTCAGTGGCTTCTCCCAGAGGAGAAGCGGCCGCACACCGGGGCGCTAACCACCGGAGGCGGCCTACCGCGAACCCTGATCTAGACAGGATCCACGATGGACGCAACCCTAGCGTCGCCCGTGGCCGCGTCAACGCATGCGGCCGTTCTCGTTTCGTCGCCACTCTCACGTGCTGGCACTGTCGCGGCACGACGCGCACTCGATGCGAAGCCGAGCACGGTCACCGATCGGTGGCTCGCAGCGTTTTCGCCGGCATCGGTCCGCGCGTACTCCCGCGCTGGTGGGATCGCCTGGAGCCTCGAACAGGCGATGCCCAAGGTCAAGCGCTGGCATGATCGCAACGGCCCGCGCCGCGATGACGTCGAACGGCTCGTCGAGCACATCGACACGCTTGTGGACGCCGGCGACCCGCGCGCGGTGCGAGATGCCCCGATCGTGCGGTTGCTCAACGTCGGGTCGATGCGTCGCGCCGGGGTCGCCGGACTGCAACTGGCGCACATTCAGTCCGATCACTCGGATGGCCCGTTGATTCTCGCAGGGCGGAATGGGCGCAGGGAACGACAACCAATGCTCATCTCTGCTCGGTGTGCGGAAGCGCTGCGTGGTTTGCTGCGCGTCCGCCACCGTGGCCTCGCGATTCTGTAGATTGGAGGATCACCATGAGCAGCAACTCGAAAAGGCCCCCCGAACCAACCGGCGCCGCGCAGCAGCTGTTGGCACTCCAGCAGAAACTGCGTCTGTGGCATGCCGTGCACCTCGCCTACAAGGTCACGCCGTGGTTCGGCGTCAACGAATCGCTGATGAGTGAGCTTGGAGTTCCACCCGCCTCCGATGAAACCGATCGCAAGGGCGAGTGTATGGCGACGAGTGCGTGGGCGAAGGCGTCGCGCGAGTTGGCCATAGCTGCTGCACACGAGAAGTTCGACGAGCGTCCGCTGCTTCGGCTCGCGCTCGACCTTGAGCGCGCTGCCCAAACGCTCGCGACAAACGGCGACTTGCGCGAGATCGACACGCATGACGCCCAGGCGTTGGTCGAACATATCGAGTTGCGGCTGGCAGCCGGCGGCCAGCCACAGGGACGATGGATGCCCAAGTCCAAGGCGGCCAGTTTGGCCGGCATCACCATGGAGACGCTGCGAGGCTGGTGCGACCGGAAGACCAGCGCGCAGCCGACGCGCCTCGTCGGGGGGCGGTTGCACGTCGACCTGGATGCCGTGCTGCGAGAGCAAGCCGCGAAGGCCGCGGCACGAGCTCACGAAGCCCCCGCAAACGGCCCCCGATTGCGCCCGCGAGAGCCCGGATCCGGGAAACGCCGTGGAGGAGCGAAGAACGATGCCTAGACCCAGCCACCATGGACACGAACGACAAGTTGCTGACCACTGCGGAGCTGGCTCGCAGACTCGACGTCAGCCAGGACAAGTTGCGCGCGCTGGCAAAGGACGGCGAGATCCCGAGTGTGCTCGTGGGAGTCGGCCGTCGCTTCTTCTGGCCCGACGTGTTGATGGCCTTGCGTGCCGGCGGGCACACAGGTCGCAAGGACGGTGGCAAGTGACCCGGCAATCGAAATTGATCAAGCACGCCGAGCCGGCGCCGCCAGCAAAAAGAGCTGGGGCGGACGAGGCACCGCAGAGGCACGCGCAGGAGATTCCGCTTGCTGACCGCGAAGCGCTGACGTTGCCCGAGGCCTCGATGCTCGGCTACGGAAGCGAGCGCCTACTGCGCCACATGATCCGCACGGGCGATCTCAAGCGCTGTGTTTTGCAGGTTGGGAAGCGGGGCATCCGGCTGTTGCGCAAGGCCTTGATCGAAGAGCTGCAAGCGAGGCACTGAACATGGCAAACGTCTTCAAGCGGAGCGGTCGTGCGAAGTGGCACTACAAGGTGCGGTTCGCCGACGGCTCGTGGTCCCCGCCGCGCGCTGGCTACACGGACAAACGCTCGACCGAGCAGCGTGCCGCGGAGGAGCAGGCAGCCATCGATCGCGGTGAGGTCGGGCTCATCGATCCCTTCGCGGAGCACCGGCGGAAGCCGATCGCTGACCACGTGGAGGCCTACAGGGCTGCGCTCGAAGGACGCAATCGCACGTCGAAGCACGTCCGCATGACCAGCGCACGGTTGCTCGCTGCACTCGCAGCGATGAAGTCGGCGACGCTGGACAACCTGAACCTCGGTTCCGCCGAGGTCGCGCTCGGCGACCTGATGAACACCCCGAACGAGAACGGGAAGAAGCTGAGCCCTCGAACGCGCGACCACTACGCCGCGTCTTTGCGCGAGTTCGGCAGCTGGCTCGTCGATGCGAATCGCCTGCCGGCAAACCCGTTCGCGAAGTTGGGTCGCGTGGCAACCGACGCCGACGTTCGCGTCACGCGCCAAGCCCTGACCGGCGAACAGGTGCTGCAGCTCGCCGCGGCGGCGTCGACACGGCCGGTGCAGGAATACAAGCGAACGCACCCCGCGGCGACCGGCGACGAACTTGAAGTGCTCGCGAGGCAAGGGCGCCATCGCGGCCTGCTCTACATCACGGCGGCGCTCACCGGCCTGCGCCGCGCGGAACTCGCCGGCCTGCGGTGGACCGACCTGAACCTCGGGGACAACCCGACCGTGACGCCGCGGCCGTCGACCACGAAGGCGAAGCGGCGCGATCCCTTGCCACTCGACGCGGGCCTCGCGGCTCGCCTCATGGCCCACCGTGAAGAGGTCGCCCGCCAACGCGGCAAGGTTCCGACGCCCTCGGACGCCGTGTTCCACGTGCCGAAGAACCTGACCGAGCAGATCGCGAAGGACGCGAAGTGGTGCGGGCTCGATGTCGTTGACGCCGACGGGCGCCGCTTGGACCTGCACGCCTTCCGGGCGACGGCCGCGACGCTGATGGCCACTTCGGGCGTGCCGATGCAGGTCGCTCGCCGGCTGATCCGGCACACCGACGCGCGCCTGACGGCGAAGCACTACGAGAAGGTCGACGTCGAAGACCTGCGACCAGGCATCGCAATGGTCGGTGCGTCGTTCTGGCGCGGCTCGGAAGTGGCACCAAGGGTGGCACCAAACTCGGCGCCGATCGCTGCCGCAGTGGGCTGCTCGGTGCCGCTCGCGGAAGCCGGCAACGCGATCGCGGATCGCGCGCAAGTGGCTTCGGAGCGACACGCTGCGCCGGTTGAAGGCGCCGCGTGCCGCTCCGTGCCGGCTGCAGACGAATGGTGGAGGCGGCGGGAATCGAACCCGCGTCCCGAGATGCTCCGTCCTGGGCCTCTACGCGCGTAGTCCGTCGTTTGGTGTCGTCCGCAGGGCTCCGACGAACAGGATCCCTGCAAACCAGCTCCGCTGTTTCTCGTCGCGGATGGGCCGAGCAGCCACCACGCGACCAGCCTGCTGTGTTGCGCCTCGGCCCCCCGCAGGCGAGGAGACCTCAGCGTCGTTGCCTAGTTCTTAGGCAGCGAGGGAGTAGTGCGTGTTGGCACTTGGTTGTTTCCAGTCGGATTTACGAGGTGCCTGGCCCTCGGCGCGCCACCCAGGTCGAGTCGGCATCCGGTCGAAGCCGATCGCCCCCGTGTCGTGCGTTCCTTATCGGCGAACACGCCGCACGGGGCAAGCACCACCTTACGCCCGCATGCCGACCGAAGACCCTGCGCGCGGATTTCACGGTATGTTCCTGACGCCCCCGGTCCGCGAGCCGTCCCTTCGCCGATGCGACACACCGTCCTCCCGTGGTCGTTCGCTGCCCTGTGCTCATTGCCGCTCCACGCCCAGGAGCCGCTCGCCGAGGGCAGTCCGCAGCAAGCCACCGCCATCGCCCAGGCACTCGACGCCTGGGTCGCCGACTACGAGAAGGGCGAACTCGCGGCGAAGAACACGATCCGTCGCGGTGACCATCTGCAGCCCACCTACGTCGCGCACGCCCGCCGCGCCGGCAAGCTCGGCGAGCACGACGAAGAACGCATCACGCACCTCGATGCGCTGCAGAAGCTGCTGTTCCACGCCGAGAAGCACCCGTCGGCCGCGCTGGCCGAGGCGGTGCTCGGTGTCGCCGCGATCGGCTTCGAGACGTCGTTCCTCGACGTGCAGGCGCACGAACTGCGCGAACTCGGCCACTGGACCCTGATGCGCATGGACCACCAGGGCGCGTGGTTCGTCGTGCTGCGCACCGCGGCCGGTGAGCGCGTGCCGGTGCTCGACGACCTGCGCCGCGAAGGCGGCGCCGATGCCGAGCCCGACGCCGACGTCGTGGTCGGGCCGTCGCGGCGGGTCGCGGCGCTGCAACTGCTCGGCCGCAAGAACTGGGCGGTGTTCCGCAGCACCCTGGAGGCGGCCCTGGTCGACCCGGAGCCGCGCGTCCGCCTGGCCGCGGCGGAGGCGTTGCAGCCGCCGTGGCGGCTCGACACGTTGCGCCGCGCCTCGCGCGCGCTCGCGAACGAACGGCACCCGGTGGTGTCGCAGGCACTGGTGCGCGGCGTGTTGGCGATGTTGCAGGCGCCGCCGCCGGGTCTCGAGGTGGCCGAACGCAGCATCGTCGTCGACGGCATGCTCGGCCGTTTCGGTCGCTGCGGCTGGCGCACCGACATGGAACTGCTCGACGTCGTCGAGCTGTACCCGACGAAGGACATGGTGCCACTGCTGATCGGTGCCCTCGATCTCGAGATCAAGTCGCCCGATGCGCTGGTGACCGCGATCAACAAACGCGCCTCGCCGCTGCTGCGCGAGAAGGCCGCGAGCCTGCTGCGGGCGATGACCGGCGCGATCCTGCTCGGCGACGATCCGAAGGAGTGGCGCGACTTCTGGGCCACCGAACACGACAAGGTCGTGGTGCCGACGGTGCTGAAGCGAGCGCGCGCCGAGCGCACCCAGGCGCAGTTCTTCGGCGTGCCGGTGACCGGCGGTTCGGTCGCGTTCCTGGTCGACACCAGCGGCAGCATGAAGGACGCGCCGGCCGGTGCCGCGGTGACCGGGGTGCGCGCCAGCGCCGCGAAGTCGCGGCTCGCGGCGGCGAAGGAGCAGATCCTGGTCGCGGCGTCGGCGATGGACCCGGAGGCGCAGTTCTGGCTGTTCACGTTCGCCGACCGCGGCAAGGCCTGGACGCCGACGGCACTCAAGCCGGGGCCGCAGAACCTGCGCGCGTTGACGGAGCTGATGGGACGGCTCGGCGCCAAGGGCGGCACCAACCTGTGCGACGGGCTCGTGCAGGCGCTGCAGCTCGAGGGGGTGAAGTACGGCGGCACGGTGGCCCCGAAGATCGACGAACTGTTCGTGCTCAGCGACGGCGAGCCGACGGCCGGGCCGCTGCGCGAGACCGCGGACCTGCTGCAGCTGGTGCGCGAAGCGAACAAGTACGCGCAGGTCCGCATCCACTGCGTGTTCACCGGCACCGGCGGCGGCGCCGACCTGATGCGGCAGCTGGCCGAACAGAACGGCGGCGTGTTCGTGCAGCGGTAGCATCGCAGCGCGGCAACGGGCACCATGCGCGGGTGACGTCGAGTTCCGGTCCCGCCCCGAGTGCCCTGCGCTGCTGGCTCGGGTTGGCCGGGTTCTACGCGACGACGTTCGCGACGCTGGGCGCGTACATGGTGTTCTTTCCCGGCTGGCTGAAGTCCGCCGGCGAGTTCTCCGCCGACGAACTCTCGGTCGTGCTGGCGGCCCAGACGATCGCGCGCACCGGGTTCGGGCCGTTCTGGGCGCATCGCGTCGACCGCGCCGGCGGACCGCGCGGCATCCTGGTCGCCCTCGCCTTCGCCAGCGTCGCCGCCTTCGCGTTGTTCGGCGTGCGCGCCGGCATGGGCTTCGCGTTCGTCGCGGCGTTGCTGTTCGGCAGCGTCTACTCGCCGATGTTCCCGATCGTCGACGGTGCGGCGATGCAGGCCGCATCCGAACGAGGCTTCGCCTACGGCCGGCTGCGCCTGTGCGGGTCGGTGTCGTATCTGGTGATCGTCGTCGGGCTCGGCCAATGCCTGGACCGGTTCGGCCACGGCATCGTGTTCCCGGTGCTGCTCGCGACGATGGCGGCGATGGCGGTGAGTTCGCTGGCGCTGGCGCGCGCACCGGTGCGGCCGGTCGCCGAACGGGAGCGCGCGCCCTGGTGGCAACCGCTGCGGTCGCGGCCGTTCGTGCTGCTGCTGCTGGCCACCGCGGCGATCCAGGGCAGCCACGCGACGTTCTACAACCTGTCGACGATCCACTGGCTCGACCACGGCATCTCCAAGACCTGGGCCAGCGTGTTGTGGGCCGAAGGCATCCTCGCCGAGATCGTGTTGTTCGCGTTCGCGCGCGAGACCGTCGACCGGTTGCGGCCGACGACGCTGCTGCTGGTCGGCGGTGGCGCCGCGGTGGTGCGCTGGTGCGTCGTCGCCGTCACCACGTCGGTGCCGCTGCTGCTGGCGACGAACTGGCTGCACGCGTTGTCGTTCGGGTGCACCTACCTCGGTGCGTTGCGGGCGCTCGAACGGCGCGTGCCGGCCCACCAACGCGCGACGGCCCAGGGACTGCTCGGAGCCGCGAACTCGGGGCTCGGCATGGTCGTGTGCGGCGTGCTCGGTGGCGTGCTCTACGAACGTTGGGAAGGTCGCGCCTTCTTCACGATGGCTGCCTTCGCAGCCCTGGGGGCCGGGCTCGCCTTCCAGCTGCGTCGCATGGCCGACCAGCCGAGGATCGCCACCAGCAGCGCTGCGAGCCCGAAGCCCGAGTAGTGCCACGGTGGGACGTCTGCACTCGCGGCTGCGGGAGGCCGCGTCTCCGCGAGCGGAGCGGCCGTCGGCGAGGTGCCGGCGGCCGGCGGGATCTGCAGCGACGGCAGCGCCAGGGCCAGCAGGGCCACCGTGGCCAGGGCGTTCTTGAAGTTCAGGATGCCGAGGCGACGCCACGTCGGCAGCACGAGGGCGAGGCCGAGCATCGCGCTGACCACGGGCCATTCACGCGTGGGATCGCAGGCGCCGATGGTCGGCAGCAACGGCGTGGCGAGCACGACCAGCGCGAGCAGCCACGGCAGCGCGGTTCGCCGACGCAGCGGCAGGTCGAGGAAGTCGTCGAGGCCGGCGGCGCCGAGCACGGCGCTGGCGAGCAGCACGCACCACCACGCCGCGGTCAGCACGAACGGCGCCGTCACGAAGTCCGGCAGCGCTTGCGCCAAGGCGGGCCACAGCGACAGCAACGTCGGCGACGCACCCGCGAGGGCGAGCCCGAGCCAGGTCGGCGAGTCGACGTGGCGTTGCCGGCGCAGCAGGCCGAGCAGCGCGAACATCGCCAGGGCCGGGCCGGGCACCCGCAACATCGCGGCGAGGTCGAGGCCCATTTCGTCGACTCGGTGGGCGGTGAGCGCGGCGTGCGGCGGCACGAACGCGATCGGGCCGAGCCAGTGCGCCAGCGGGTCGAGCCAAACCAGGTTCGCCGCCGCGGCGGCAGCGCCGAACGTCGCCAACAACAGCCCGTGCAGCGGCGGCCGTTCGTCGTCGCGATCGCCGCAGGTGACCGTGCGCACGAGGCCCGCTACCACCAGCAGCGAGGTGAGCAGTGCCACCAGGGTGCCGCCGCCGAGGAACGGCAGCGCGAAGCACAGCGGCGCCCACGGCAACCAGGTCGCACGCGTGGTGGGGCGGTCCAGGCGGCAGGTCGTTTCC
Organism: Planctomycetota bacterium; assembly: GCA_016794485.1. Taxonomy (GTDB): domain Bacteria; phylum Planctomycetota; class UBA1135; order UBA1135; family UBA2386; genus UBA2386. The sequence goes on along the minus strand of JAEUHV010000252.1, from coordinate 717 downwards.
AGGGCCAGCGGCGCCAATGCCGCGGCGAGTTGTTCGCGCGGCATTGCGCTCATCGCGAGCAGCCACGGCGACAGCCCGTAGCCGGCGCCGACCAGGAACCCGGTGAAGCGGCTGCGCCCCTGGGCGCGCAGGAACCGGTAGCACAGCATGCCGCCGACCGCGGCGAGGCCGACGCCGGTGAGGCCGTCGCACAGCGCGGCCCCGTCGAGAACGGCGGCCAGCAGGCGCACGCCGACGACGAGCGCGCCGATCAGCAGGGTGGCGGCGATGCCCTCGCTACGGCCGCTGCCGTACAGGCTCATGGCAGGGGACCTCGCGGGCTGGGCACGGGCAATCTTCGTCGCGCGCGGCCCGATTGCTTGAGTCGCTGGGGCGTCAGTCGCCGGCGGCGGCCGGGTCGACGCAGCGGCGTGCCGCGAACCACCACACGGCGAGGGCAACTGTCGCGAATGCCGCCAGTCCGAGTCCGGCGCCGAGTCCTGGGGCCGTGTAGGTGAACGCCACCCGGCACGCGTTCGCGGGCAGGGCGATGCCACGGAACGCGTGGTCGACGCGCACGATCGGCACCGAAGCACCGTCGACCGTCGCGGTCCAGCCGGGCAGGAACGTGTCGGTCAGCACGAGCCAAGGGGCGGCGCCAGCGGCGACGTCGAGTTCGACCCGGGTCGGATCGTCGCGCACGAACGCGATCGCGCGAGCCGGTGCGTCGGGGCTCTC
>JAEUHV010000151.1 GCA_016794485.1 Planctomycetota bacterium | reverse complement strand
TGGATGTCCGTCTGCACCGGGATGCCCGGGAACGCGAGCCAGCGGATGCCGGTGACGAGCTCGGGTTGGCCGACCGCACCGAGATCCTGCGGCCGGTACACGATCTGCTCGCGGCACCCGCTCGGGACGAGCGGCGTCTGGATCGGCTGCGGAAAGAACAAGCCGCTCGGATCGACCGTGCGGTGCGTGCGCCGCGTCACCGCGCCGCCGCGCACACGGCCGGGCAGGTCGGCTGCGAAGTTGCCCGTGTAATTGACCACGGTCGCCGGCTCGAAGGCCGCCACCAGGGCACCGCCACCGGCGTGGAACGACGTGCTGGCGCCGTTGCCGCTCCGGAACAAGCCGTTGGGCGCGTTCGCGTCGAGGGCGATCGCCTGGCCGTAGAGCACGAGCCCCGACAGGCCGGGGAACAGCGGCAGCGAGTAGTTGCCGACCACGAGCCCGCTGACGGAGGGCACGCCGAGTGCCAGCGGCACGAGGTTGACCGACATGTCGAGGAACAGCCGTTCCCCGAGCAGGTCGACCGGACCGCCACCGAGATCGACGAACACGCCGTAGGGCACGCCGGTCGAGACGGCGACGTCATAGGTGGCGACGGCGCCACCGAGGCCGATCGCCACCGCCGGGTCCATGCGCAATTGGGGTGACTGGGCGAGGGCGGCGGCGGAAGTTGCAGCGGCAGCGAGAACGAAACGGATCGTCGACACGAGGGCTCCTTGGTTCCATGCACCGCGGATCGCGGTTGGCGGTTCGGGCATTAGCACGCGCGCGCGCCCGCGTCACAGCGTGGGCGATTCCGCTCGTTCCCGTCGCGCAGTGGTCGGCACTGCGGCGTTCCGGCCACGGAAAATCGGATCCGAGGCGTCCCCCCCACAGGCACTTGTAGGACACGGCACCGCGTGCCGCACTCAGGAGAACGCCCCCGATGAACCCATCCGCCAAGAAAGCCGACGCGCGCAACTCGCTGCGCCGACTCGCGACGCCTCACGCCATCGACTTCGGCACCCGACTGCTCAACCGCGGCAGCGGCGGCACCATTCCGTTCCGCGAGTTCCTCGCTGTCGCGCGCTCGTTCGTACAGGAACGTCCCGACCAGAGCGCGGTCTACCTCGCGGCCCTCGTGGCGCTCGACATGGCCGGCAGCGACGAAGTCGTGCGCGCCGCCCCGCCATCGCCCAACTGACGCAATCGGACCTCAGGCGATCAGGTCGCGGATCGGCTCGGCGCCGGCGGGGCCGACCAGCTTGTTGGCGAGCCCGCCGTGGAAGAACGACAGCCGGTTCGGGTCGAGCCCCATCTGCTGCAGGATCGTCGCGTGCAGGTGCTTCACGTGGAACGGCTTGTCGATGGCCTTGTAGCCGAGTTCGTCGGTCGCTCCGACCGCGACGCCGCGGCGGATGCCGCCGCCGGAGAGCCACATCGTGAAGCCGTCGGAGTCGTGGTCGCGGCCGGTGCCTTCCGCGGACACCGCGGTCGGCTGCCGGCCGAACACGCCGCCCCACACCACGATGGTCGAATCGAGCAGGCCGCGCTGCTTGAGATCGGCGAGCAGGCCCGCGATCGGCAAATCCGTGGCACCCGCGTGCTTCTCGTGGTTCAGCACCAGGTCGCCGTGCGCGTCCCAGTTGTGGTCGTTGTGGTTGCCGCCCGAGTAGATCTGCACGAAGCGCACCCCGCGTTCGACCAGGCGGCGCGCCAGGAGGCACTTGCGGCCGAAGTCCTCGGTGCGCGGATCGTCGAGGCCGTACAGCCGCCGCGTCGCTTCCGACTCCGCGGCGAGGTCGATCGCCTCCGGCGCGTGCGACTGCATGCGGTAGGCGAGTTCGTAGCTCTGGATGCGCGCGGCGAGGTCGGTGTCCTCGGCACGACTCGCCAGGTGCGCCTCGTTCTGTTCCTTCAGCGTGTCGAGCAACCGCCGCTGCTCGGCCTTGGTCATGCCGTCGGGCACCGCGAGATCGAGGATCGGCTCGCCGGACGGCCGCAGCACGGTGCCCTGGAACACCGCGGGCATGAAGCCGCTGTTCCAGTTCTTGGCGCCCGAGATCGGCCCGCCCGAAGGATCGAGCATCACGACGAAGCCCGGCAGGTTGCGGTTGTCGGTGCCGAGGCCGTAGTTGACCCACGACCCGAGGCACGGCGCGCCCGACAGGATGCGACCGCTGTTCATCATCAGCATCGCCGAGCCGTGCAGCGGCGACTCCGCGTACATGCTGTGCACGAACGCGATGTCGTCGACGCAGCGCGCGAGATGCGGGAACAGGTCGCTGACCCACTGGCCGCATTCGCCGTACTGGCGGAACCGCCACTTCGGCCCGACCACGCGACCCTGGCTCTTCTGGCCGCCGCGCCCCTTGGTGCGGATGTCGATGGTCTTGCCGTCGAGGCCGAACAGCTTCGGCTTGTAGTCGAACGTGTCGACCTGGCTCGGGCCGCCGTACATGAACAGGAAGATGCACGCCTTGGCCTTCGGCGCGTGGTGCGGCGGCCGCGGCTCGAGCGTCGCCGGCAGGTTCTTCGCCGGTTCGCCGCCGTTGCCGTGCCGCGCGAAGAAGCCGTCGCGCGACAACAGGTCGACGAGTCCGAGACCGGTGAATCCGGCTCCCGCCTGCCACAGGAACTCGCGGCGCGTGCGTCCGCAGAAGGAACGTGGAATGCGCATGGGACTCCGGATCAGTCGAGGAACAGGAAGGCGTTGGTGTTCAGCAGCACGAGGCAGCAGCGCTGCAGGGCCATGGCTTCGTCGCGGCCGTGTTCGCGCTGCAGGTCGTTGGCCAGCACGACGAGCCGTTCGACGTCGGCTGGATCGGCGGGCCGCTGCGTCACCAGACGCAGGCCCAGCGCCAGGCGCGACCGGAGGTCCGGAGCCTCGCGGCGCAAGCGTTCGGCGAACACCGCGGCCTGCTGCTGCGCGAAGTCGCCGTTCATCATCGTCAGCGCCTGCGTCGGCTGCACGGTGGCGAACCGCACGGGGCAGCTGCCGTCGGTGTCGGCCCGGTCGAACGTGGCCAGCAGCGGCTCGGGCAGCGAACGCTTCACGTGCACATAGAGGCTGCGGCGCGCGGCCTGCTCCGGCGTCGACGTGCCCCACGCGTCCTCGGGGCGCGACGCGGTCGCGAGCACTTCGGCGGGCATCGGCGGGTAGACGCTCGGACCGCCGAGCTCGAGCCGCAGCACGCCGGTGACGGCCAGGATCGAGTCGCGCACCTCTTCGGCGGTCAGTCGGCGCCGGTCGAAGCGCCAGATCGAGTCGTTGGTCGGGTCGCTCGCGAGCCCGCCCGGGGCAGCGGTAGCGGCCATCCGGTACGTCGCCGACGCCAGCACCAGCCGGTGCATCGCCTTCAGGCTCTGGCCGCGTGCGAGCAGTTCGGTGGCCAGCCAGTCGAGCAGTTCCGGGTGCGTCGGCTGGTCGCCGAGCCGGCCGAAGTCGTTGCTCGAACGCACGAGGCCACGGCCGAAGTGGTGCTGCCAGAGCCGATTCGCGACCACGCGCCAGGTGAGCACGTTGCGCGGCTCGGTGATCCACCGCGCCAACGCGGTACGACGGCCGCTACTGTGCGCGGTCGGCTGCGTCTGCTGCAGCGCGCCGCCGCCGAGCATCGACGGGAAGCCGGGTTGCACTTCGCTGCCGACCGCGTGCACGTTGCCGCGCAACCGCACGAACGCGGCCGGCGCCTTCGGCCCGTGCTCGGCGACGGCGAGCACTTCCACGGTCGCCAGCGACGGCCGGCGCAGGCCGGCGAGCACCGCGAGCGACGGATCGTCCTCGAGATCGCGACCGACCGCCGCACCACCGGGCAGGTCGAACGCGAGCGCCGCCACCTGGGCAGCGGTCAGAGCCCGCCGGTGGAACGCGAGCTCGTCGATGTCGCCGTGGAAACCGCGCCCCCCGGGCTGACCGCGCCCGACGACGATGCGCGGCGGCGCGTCGAGAGGCGCCTTGGCGCCGATCGCCTCCTGGCACAACACGCCATCGACGAACAGCGCGATGCGGCCGCTCGCCATCTCGCGCGTGAACGCGACGTGGTGCCATTCGCCGTCGTGCAGTCCGGGCCCGGACGCGACGAACGTCTCCGGATCGCCGGTCCCGGCGGCGATGCGGCCGTCGCCGAACCAGGCGATGCCCCAATCGCGCACGATGCCCGGCACCTCCGCGTCGACCAGACCGGTGCCGGCGAACCAGCGCGGCTCCTCGTCGCGGCCGGCTCCCTTGTGCGTGCTGCGCACGAAGAACGTCACCGCGAACGACTCGCGCACCAGCGGCGGCAGCACGAACAAGTCGTCGCCGTCGAAGCGCATCGCCTGGCCGCGCCGACCCTCGACCTGCACCACCTGGCCTTCGATGGCGCCGTGCCGTTCGCCGACGTCGTCGAACACCTGCACCGCGCCGCCGCGTTCGCCGGGATACGCGGCGACCAGGTCGGCGCGCGCGGCTTCGAGCCGTTCGCGCTGCTGCACGGTGGACAGGTCGCCCCAGGCCGTCTCGGCGCGCCGACGCAGACCGGCCATGGCCCGTTCGCGCGCCGCGGTGAACGTCGACAGTTCGACCGCGTGCCGTTGCTGCGCACCGTCGACCGGGACCGCACGCGCCACCAGGTCGTACGGCCGCACGTTCTCGAAGAACGCGAGGAACGAGTGGTACTCCTTCTGCGACAGCGGGTCCTTCTTGTGGTCGTGGCAGCGCGCGCAGCCCATCGAGATCGCCAGCATCGCGCGCGCGGTCGTGTCGGCGATGCCGTCGAGGTCGTCGTAGCGGTGCTGTTCGGGATCGGTCGGCTCGTCGTCCCAGACGCCGAGGCGGTAGTAGCCGGTGGCGACCAGGTCGCCGACCGTTCGATCCGCGATCTCGTCACCGGCGAGCTGACGGCGTACGAAGTCGCCGTACGGCATGTCGGCGTTGAACGCGTCGACCACCCAATCGCGGTAGCGCCACACGAACGGCTTCTTGCGGTCGCGTTCGTAGCCGTCGGTCTCGGCGTAGCGCACGAGGTCGAGCCAGTGCTGGCCCCACTTCACGCCGTACTGCGGCGACGCCAGCAGCCGGTCGACGACGCGCTCGAAGGCCTCCGGCGAAGTGTCGGCGAGGAACGCCGCCAGGTCCGCGTCGCTGGGCGGCAGGCCGGTCAGGTCATAGGTGACTCGCCGCAGCAGCGTGTGCCGGTCCGCCTCGGCCCCCGGTTCGAGGCCGCGGGCGACGAGGCCGGCGAAGACGAACGCATCGATCGGATTGCGGACCCGCGCCCGCAACGTCGGCGGCAGCGAGGGCACCTCCGGGCGCTGCAACGGCCGATGCGACCACCAGTCGGTGGCCTGGGCCGGGACTGCGGCCGCGGTCACCGCAGCGAAGACGAGGCAACGGAGCGCGTGGGCCATCGGAGGAACGGGGCGGAACGAGCCGTCCCGTTGTACCGCCGGGCCCGACGCCGACAAGACGGCCACCGGCCGGTCGCGGCCGGCGAGCGGCTACCGCCCGGCGTCCACTTCCGCCTTCGCCTTGGCTTCGGCGTCGGCGATCAGGCGCTCGAGCGCGACGATGCGCGGATTGCGCGCGTCGGCACCGGCGACCAGCGCCCGGTGCAGGCTGTCGCGCGCCTTGTCCAGGTGGCCGTTCACCATCTCCGCGTAGGCGAGGTTGGCGTGCAGTTCGGGCGGGGCGCCGGCGTCGGCGGCCTTGCGCAGGAACTCGCGCGCCGGACCGTCCTCGCCGAGCGCCAGCATCGCGGCGCCGAGGTTGGCAGCGGTCAAGGTGGTGTTGCCGATCTCGTGCGCCCGCTGCAGCCAGCCCTTGGCCGACCACGCCGAGCCGCCGACCAGTTCGAGCTGGCCGCGCGCGGTGAGCGCCGCGACGTCCTCGGGCGCCAGTTCGAGCGCACGGTCGAGCAGGACGCGCGCGCGCTTGCGGTCGCCGCGCCGTTCGTGCAGCACACCGGCGACGACCAGGGCGGTGGTCGAGGTCGGTTCGAGTTCGAGGGCGCGTTCGAGATGTTCGAGTGCGGCGGCAGGATCACCGCCACGCAGCGCCGCTTCGGCATGACCGAGGAAGTGGCTGGCGAGGCCCTTGCGCGTCACCGTCGTGCCCTGGTCGGGCTTCGTCGCGACCGGAGCCCGTTCCGGCAGGCGCACGCCCGGATCGACCGCCGCCTGCGCCTGGCCCTGCAGGCTGCCGCTGGACCAGTCCTCGGGCCGTTGGCCCTCGAGGCGGATCGAGTTCCACTGGAACCCGCGCCGCAGCTGCACCAGCCGATGCGCGCCACGCTGGATCTCCTCGCTGATCCAGGTGTCGTCCATCACGCGCGGCACCAGCACGATCATCAGTTCGACCTCGTCGCGCTGCTGCACCGTGTTGGAGAAAGCCTGGCCCAGCCACGGCACGTCCATCAGGAACGGGATGCCGGACCGGGACTCGCTCTTGCGCGTGCTGCGCAGCCCACCCAACGCGATCGCCTGGCCGTCCGCGACGCGCACCGTCGTGGTCGCCTGGCGTTCGCTGATGACCGGCACGCTGACGAGGCCGTCGGGCGTCACCGCGGTGCCGATCTGCTCGCGCACCGTCGGAGTCACCGACACCGACAGCAGCCCGTCCTCGCCGATCAGCGGCCGCACCGAGAGCACCACGCCCGTCTGCGCGAACTCGACACTGAACTCGGTGCGCGACGTGCCTTCCTCGGTGATGACTTCGCGGGTGATGTACGGCACCTGGTCGGTGACGTTGATGGTCGCGGTCTGGTTGTTGAGGGTCGAGACGCGCGGGCTGCTCAGCACCCTGACCTGGCCCTGCGATTCGAGCGCGTCGACCAGCACCGAGAAGTCGCCACCCTTCAGGATGCCGAACGTCACCGCGGTGCCGCCCGATGCCGCGGTCTGCGACACGACCGAACCGCCCGGAGCGAGACCGGTCTTGCTGGTGTTGAACAGGCCGGGCAGCAGCGCCCAGTTGACGCCGAGGCTGTGTTCGTTCTCGAGCCGGACCTCGAGCACGCGCGCTTCGAGCGACACCTGCTTGTTGGCGCGGCGCAGCGTCGTGCCGATCATCTGCTGCAAGCGCCGGACGGCCGACGGGCGGGCCCGCACGTGGATCGTGTTCGCGGCCTGGTTGACGATCGCGCTGCCGTCGCCAATGACCTCGGGCAGGCTCTGTTGCAGGGCCTGCCAGAAGTCGCCGCCGCCGCCGCTCGAACCGCCGTTGCCGGCGTCTCCCGAGCTGGACGACTCGCCGCCGGATCCGCCGCCGCCACCGCCACCGCCACCGCCACCGCTGAGCAGGTCGACGGCGATCGTCGCATCGACGTTCGGCTGCACCCGCAGGAAGCTGCCGTCCCACTGGTAACCGAGGTCGAGGCTCTGCAGCAGCGCCTCGAAGGTCTCTTCCACCGACGACTTCTTGATGTCGAACGTGCACTCGGTGGCCTGCACGGCCGGATCGATCACCAGGTTGATGTCGCTGTCCTTGAACAGCGCGAGCAGCACGTCACCGAGCGGCGTGGCGCGCGCCTGCAGTGCATCCATCGGCCGGCCGCTGGCGGTGGCCTGGGTCTGCAAGGCGGGCAACGGCACCACCATCAACGGTTGGAACGTCGGCGCGCCAGCGCCGTCGACATGGTCCAGGTGCGGCTGTGACGCACCCGTCGAGGTCGAACAGGCCGTGGCCACGATCATCGTGGCGCTGACCAGGAGGGAACGGGTCGACGACTTCATTGGCCTTCTTCCTTCTTCTGCGACTGCGGATTCGACTTCGACTTCGATTTCGGTTGCGACTTCGCCGGCGACTGCGCCGACGTCGTCGACTGGTTCGTGCCGGCACCTGCCTTCGCGGCGGCGGCGCGCACGCGCTCGAGCACTTCCGCCGGCGACGCATCGGCGTCGTCGGCATCTTCGTGAGCCGCGGTTCCAGCACCCGGCGCGGGTTCCGCGGCCTTGCGTTCGGCTTCGCGCCGCGCCGCTTCGGCGCGGAACTCGACCGCGACGTCCGAGTCGAGCTGGTAGGTCAAGGTGCGGGAACCCCACGCCACGACCACCTTGCCCGGCTCGATCGCGCTGACCTTCGCGTCGCCAACCGCATCGCCGATGCCGACGACACGCCCGCCGAGCACCGCGCGACGCGACGCACCGGACAACATCACGACGCCGAGGCGCAGGGCCGGCGGGTCGGCGCCCCGCCACGTGTCGGCCGATGGCGTCTCGACCTCGGCGGCCGGGGCTGCCAGCGGTGCTGCGGCCACGGCGTCTTCGACCACGACGAACGCGAGCTGCACGTTCGATTCGCGCGCGAACGAGCCGTGCTTGGCGAGCAGGTCCTGCCAGTCCACCGCGACCGGTTCCCGCTCCTGGTCGGCCTGGCTCTCGTCGACGGCCACGGCTTCGTCGCCGCCGGCAACGGAAGCCGGCGGCGGCGCCGCGCCCATGCCGAGGAACTGCTTGGCGGCGATGCCGCCACAGACGACGAACAACCCCACGGCGACCGCGGGATGCATGCCCTTCTTGCCCTTCTTCGTGCGGCTCATTGCAGACCTCCGCGATGCCAGATGGCGACGGCCAGATCGACCGCAACGAGTCCAGTCCCGCCCGGGGCCACGCGCCCGCTCTCGACCACGTGCAACCGCGGGTTCTGCTCCAGTTCGATCAGCAGGTTGGCGACCTGGCGCGGCGTGCCGCGCAGGTTCAGCTGGAACGCCTGCTTGCCCGGCGTCGTCGCCGACAACGCCTTGATGCCTTCGACCGAGGTGCCGGTGGTGTCGCAGAGGCCCTGCAACATCTCGATCGCACCGGTCACGTCGTTGTTGTCGTGCAGTTGCCAGGGCGACTTGGGCAAAGCGACCTCGACGGCCGGAGCCGGCACGGCGCGTTCCGCTTCGGCTTGCAGTTCGCCGACCCGGGTCTGCTCCACGACGAGGGCGGCATCGCCGTCGCGCCGCAGCCAGAACGCTGCCCCGGCACCGCCCGCCTGCAACACGAACAAGGTCGCGATCGCCGCGACCACGAATGCCCCGCGCTTGCTCATGAGTTCCTCCACGCCATGCCCAGGCGGAAGCGGAAACGGTTGCGCTGACCCTGCACCTCGCCGACCTCGTCCTGGCCGTCGGGCTGCAGGTAGGCCAGCGCGCGCAGCCGCTGGCTGAACACCGCCAGGGTCGACAGCGCCTCGCGGCGCGTCTTGCCGGAAACGACGCCCGTCACCAGGATGCGGTCGGTGCTCGCGAACTTGAGTTCCTCGAGCTGCAGCGTCGGCTCGGCCGCGTTGCTGACGTCGGCCAGGAGGCGGCTGGTCGGCCGCCGCATGCGCAACGCCGCCTGCAGCCGGTCGTCGGCCGCGACCGTCGCCGCATCGGGTGCCGTGGTCGTGACCTGCCGCGATGCGATCTCGGCTTCGAGGCGCTGCTTCTCCGCGGACAGCACCTGCAAGGCATCGCGTCCCGCCATCCAGGCCGAACCGTCCACCACGGCACTCACCGAGCACGCGAGTCCAGCCGCCAAGGTCGTCATCACGCCGACCACGCGGCCCAAGCCGACCGGAAGATCGACCCGCGGCGGATCCAGCAGCGACGGCAACTTCTGGCCGCGGCCGAGCCGGTCGAGCAGCATCGCCACACCGATGCCGGGCGCGGCCATGTCCGCCACCGCCTCGATCGGCGTGGTTGCGCGCGCCACGGTGCCGAGTTCTTCGCCCTTCAGCAACTCGATCGACTCGTCCTCGATCGTCACGCGGGTGCCGAGCAGCAGCGACGACGGCAGCGTCTGGCCGATCTCGCGCAACCAGTCGAAGGTGCGCGGCAGTTCCATCGCCAGCTGGGTCGTCAACGCCGCGGCATTGCCTTCGCCGCCGCCACCGATGAGGAACCGGCGCACCTGGACCGGATTCTGGCCGTCGCACAGCACGAAGCGGGCGCGGCCGGCATTGCACTCGATGACCGCAGTCGTTCCGCTCGCCGCGGCAGGCGCGGCCAGGGCGACGCAGGTTTCCATCGAATGCACGCCGAGCACGGCGATGTGGTTCGCCTCGAACGCCGCCTGGATCGGTTCCCAGGCGTTGCGGGCCAGTGCGGTGGTGCCGAGCACGTGACGGTTGCCGGACAGCTTGCGCAGGATGCGCGTTGCGATCAGCACGTCGGATGGCGACTGCAGGTTGGTCAGCCGCAGCGCTTCACGGGTGACGAACGCGACCATCTCGGCCGCCGGCAGCTTCGGCACGGTGCTGCTGAAGTGCTGCATGCGCCGTTCGCCGAGCACGATGTGCACGCCGGACGCGCCCTGCAGGGCGTCACTGCCCAGCGAACGCAGGGCGTTGGTCAGGGTCTCGCGGCCGAGGTCGGCAACGGGCAGGCGCAACGAACGCAACAGTCGCGTCGTCCCGCCCTCGGTGCCGCCGACGACCACGTTCAGCGCGCCCTCCTCCAGTTCCACGATGGCATGAGTCAGCATTGGGATGCCTCAGAGATTGATGTCGTCGGCGGAGCCGAAGGTGCGGTCGGGACCGGCACTGGTCAGGGTGTGCGTCGCCGCAGTCCACTGGAACGCGGTGCCGAAGCCGTCGGTGTCGAAGGTCGCGGGCAGACCGCAAGCCGCGCGCACGGTGGCCCACGAGCCGGACACCGAACCGCCCGACTCGATGTGGTCGGCGAGCACCTCGACGATGAGTCGCAGGCGCTGCCAGGTCTTCTTGGTGCCGGGCACCGCCGAGTTCACCTGCAGCACGAACTGTTCGGCGGCGACACCGTTGTCGACGCCGTTCTCGCCGCGGCTGTACACGGTGGCGACGCCGGCGGCGGACACCGAGTAGACGTAGCCCTGGCCGGTGCCGAACGCGTCGAGCACGGCGGTGTTGCCGACGCCGGGATGCAGATGCACGCCCAGGAAATCGGTCGCGGTGAGGCTCGCTGGGAACGCGGCCCGGTCGAACCAGTACGCATCGAGCGCGGTTCCGATCTCGGTCAGTTCCCGCTGCACTTCCTGCCGCCGGTCGGCGTCGACGACGGCGCCCGCGAGCGGCACGCCGGTGCCGACCAGGATGCCGAGCACCGCGAGCACGACGATCAGTTCGATCATCGTGAATCCGGATTGCGGTCGCATCGCTTCACATGTCGTCATCGGTTCCTCCTGTGCCATCGGCGCCGGCAGCCACGACGCCGAGCGTCGCATGGGTCAGCAACGCCGCTCCGGCCCCGTCCACCGCGCGGCCGTCCGTCGTGCCGAGCATCTGCATCAGGCCGCCTGCACCGGTCAAAGCCGGCGGCAGCGGCGGCAGCGCGTGGGCGGTGACCAGCGCGTCGACCTGCGTCGCGGCCGTGGCCAGCGTCGCAGCGAGGGTCGTGCGGGTCGCCGCGTCGGCGGTCCGGTATTGGCGCATCGCGATCGCGTGGTCGCGCATCGCCGTACGCATCTGTTGTTGTTCGGTCGCACCCATCGTTCCCGACAGCCGATAGGCGCTGCGCAGCAGCTGGGCCCGGAGCAACCGCAGACGGCCGCGTTGGCGCGTGCGCAACTGGGTCTCGGTGTCGACCGTGAGCTGTTCGTCGTCGGCGGAACCGAGGACTCCGTCCGTGCCCCGGCTGCGCACCCGCAATCCGGTCGCGGTCTGGGCCCAGTCCAGATCTTGCGCCTGGCCCCATGGATCGACGCGCCAGCGACCCTGGGCATCCAGGCCGGCGGCGTTGGCCGCCTGCGTCAGGGAAGCCGGGAACGACCCGTTGCGACGGTAGGCGATGCGCGCCGCCGACTGCGCCGTGGCGAGGTTCGCGTCGACGATCGCCGCGCGTTCCGCGAACGGACGCGCGATGCGCTGCACGGCGAGCACGATGGTCAAGCTGGCCATGCCGACGATGCCGAGCAGCACCAGCAGTGCGAAGCCACGTTCCTCGTTCGGGCCGGATCGTCGCGCCGCGGCGTTCATTTGCCGATCCCCTTCATCGCCGAGTAGATCGTCCCGACGACGAGCACGGCGACACCGCCGACGACGATGCCGAGCAGGACCGTGACGGCGGGCTCGAGCAGGCCGAGCGCCTTCTTCACCGCCGCCTTGACCTCGCGGTCGTACAGCTTGCTCAGCCGTTCGAACGTGACCGGAAGGCGGCCGGCCTCCTCGCCCACCAGCACCATGCTGAGGGCCACCGGCGGCAGGACTTCTTCTTCCTTGAAGGCCTCGCCGAGCCGGGCGCCCGCGAGGATGCGCTCGCGCGCGCCGTCGAGCCGGTCGCGCACCCGCGGCAGCGACACCGCGGCACTGCCGAGTTCGAGCGCGCTGGTCATCGTCAGGCCGGCGTGCAACAGGACGGAGAACGTGCGGGCGAACTGCGCCACCGCCAACGTGCCGACCAGGTCGCGCACGACCGGCAGCTTGCCGAGCAGGTTGAGCAGCATTCCCGAGAACGCCGGCGTGCGCAGCGCCATCTTGAAACCGATCGCCGCGAGCACCGTGCCGCCGAGGATGTACCCCACGTTGGCGGCGACGAAGCCCGAGGCACCGATCAGCATGCGACTCGCCGCCGGCAGGTCGCCGCCCATCTTGCTGAGCACCGCGCCGAGCCGCGGAATCACGAACGCCAGCATGAAGACGACCATGCCGTAGCCGGCCGCCGCGACGACCATCGGGTAGACCATCGCCTGCTTCACGGTGCCGGCGATCTCCAGCCGCCACTCGAGGAAGCCGGTGATCGACTGCAGCACCTCCGGCAGGCTGCCGGACTGTTCGCCGGCCCGCACCAGGGCGCAGTAGATGCCGGGGAAGGAGCCGGGATAGACGGCCATCGCTTCCGACAGCGGCTGGCCCGCCGCGACGCGGTCGCCGAGGTCGTCGAGCAACGCCGCGATGCGCGGATCCTCTTCCTGTTCGGCCACCGCCTGGAACGTGCCCAGCAGCGGCACGCCCGCGTCGAGGGCTTCGTACAGTGCCTGCGTCAGCAGCAGCAGGCGGCGCGGCGCCATCCTGACGTCGCCAGGTCCCTTCTTCTCGGCTTCGACACGATCGACCGGCTGGACCCGCAACAGGGTCCGGCCTTCGTCGTGCAGACGCGCGTGCAGAGACTGTTCGTCATCGGCCTCGATCACGGTCTGGCTCTGCGAGCCATCCGTTTCGAGGATCGTCGAACGGAAACGCATGGGGGGCTCCTGGGGACAGCCGAACGACGACCGCGCCTCTCACCTCGCGGCAGCCGAAGCCTCGATCACGGACGCTGGTAGACCAGGTA
>JAEUHV010000135.1 GCA_016794485.1 Planctomycetota bacterium | reverse complement strand
TGGGAGTGCGCACTTCGACGATCGCGCGCCTGAGCCGGCAACTGGTCGACTCGGTCCACCTCGCACGGCACGGCACTGCCGACGACCGCCGGCGTCAGGCCGATGCCGAACGCACGCTCGCCGAACTGCTGCTGCCGTCCGCACTGGCCGCGGCGATCACTCCGCTGGAACGACTCACCATCGTCGGCCTCGACAGCCACGGCTACGTGCCGTTCGAAGCGCTGCGGCGGCCCGACGGCCGGCGACTCGGGACCGCGCATGCCATCGCCTACCTGCCGTCGGCCAATCTCGGCTGCTGGCTGGCGCGCAACCGACCCGCCCCCACACCCGCGGCGAGCATCGACCTCCGCCTCGTCGCATGCCCCGAAGTCGTCCCCACCGGCTCGCCGACGCTGCAACCGCTGGCGTTCAGCCGCACGGAACGCGACGAGTTGCTGCACGCGGCATCGGCGGCCAACGCGCGCGTGTTCCTCGGCTCCACGGCGACGTTGGACGCAGCGCTCGGACACCCGACCAGCCTGCTCGAAATCGTCGCGCACGGGGTGCGCGACGAACGACGCAGCGACCCGCAGGGCATCGTGTTCGGCGACGGCCAGACAGCCTGGACCAACGACTTCGCCACGCGCCAGCTGCCATCGTGGGTCGTGTTCGCCGCCTGCCGCGCCGGTCGCGGCCGGTTCCGTCCCGGCGACGATGGCCGCCACCTGCTGGGCGGGGCCTCGCTGCTGGCCGGCGCGCGCGCCGTGCTGGCGCCGCACCTCGAGATCGACTACCGGACCACGCTCGCCTTGCTGGGCGCACTCAACCGCGGCCTCTTGCACGACGGGGTGCCGTTCGACGAGGCCCTGCGCCGCGCGCGCGTGGCGATCGGCGGCGACGATGCGCCGGTGGACGCGTTCCTGCTGCATCTGCACGGCCTCGGCGACGTGCCGCTCGTGGCAGCCGCCGGCGGCGAACCTCGCCCCGCGACGATCACCCAGGAGGAGGGTGGCAGGACGGGATGGCTGCCGTGGCTGCTGGCTGCCGCCGCCATCGCCGCCGTCGGCGCCACCGTCGCACTGCGGCGGCGCCGGACCTGATCAGGGGCGCCGCGAACCCGTGCCGGCACTGCCGGTGCCACCGGTCAGGTTGCGATCGCCGTTGGTGCCTTCAGGCACGGTCTTGATCCCATCCACGGCGATGCTGGCAGCTTCCTGTTCCACGCCGAACCGGTCGTGGTCCACGGACGCGAACGCCCAGACCGCGGGCAACTCCCTCCGCGACGTCCCCGACACGGCAACGAGCCGGATCTGCAGGTCCATGGCCCACTGCTTGTGGACCAGGCTGAGGCCCGCGGCGGCCGGCAGTTGGAGCGACACCCCCGTCGGCAAGGTCGGCGAAACCTGCTGGTGCAGCAGCACGATGCCGTCCAGGGAGGCTGCCGTCTGTGCGTTCTGCCGCACCCAGCCGACCACCTGGATCCACAAGGTCTCGGTCGTCGGCTCGATCAGGGCCATGTAGCTGGGCGGCAGCACGACGGTGCTCGGCAAGCTGAACGAGGTCAGGTTCCCCGTGGGCAATTGGTCGTTGATGGACACCCAGGCCCGGGTCAGCGGCGACGCGGTTCCCGGCAGC
Source organism: Planctomycetota bacterium (assembly GCA_016794485.1). Classification (GTDB taxonomy): domain Bacteria; phylum Planctomycetota; class UBA1135; order UBA1135; family UBA2386; genus UBA2386. Next base: position 4,527 of record JAEUHV010000135.1, on the reverse strand, counting down.
ACCTGCGCCAACATCGACTCGGTGGTCGCGGCGGATTGCAGCGCGACGACATCGCCGTCGCCGTCGTCGTCGAAGTCGGCGGCGGCAACCCAGGCCAACGGCGCACTCGGTCGGTCCACGCCGACCACGAGGCTGCGCACCTGAGGCGTGAACAGGTTGGCAGCCGAGGAATTGCGCTGCAGGACGAGCACCTCCGACGCGCTGTTGGAGGCGAGCACCAGGTCCTCACGACGGCTTTCCGGCGCGTGGTCGGCCTCGAACGCTGCCATGCCCGACGCTGCGAACGAAGACGTCGCGAAGTAGAGCGGGGACAACATCGGGTAGCCGCCATTCGTGGCCAACAGGTAGCCACCGCCATGGCAGACCAGCAGGTCGCGCAGATGGTGCGCGGCCGGCGCCTTTTCCCCGCGCGACACGGCAACCTTGGTGTCGGCCGTCGGCAGGTAGTAGTAGGCGACGACGGCGGCAGTGTTCCAATCGAGAACGACGGCCAGGGCGCCGACCACGAGCACGATCTCGACCTCGCCCACGCCATCGTAGTCCATGGTCGACAACTGCCGGCACGCGCTGGGCACCGCCAACGTCGGCAGCGACACCAGGGTTCCGTTCGACCACTTTGCGCGGACGATCTTGGAACCGTTGGCATTCGGCCCGAGGACCACGTGGTCGCCATCGGCATTGCAGCCGCTCCATACGGAAGTCGCCCCGATCCAATCGCCCGAACCACCTCCGGTGAAGGTGCTGGCCACGACCGGCGTGTGGTAGTCGACGCCGCCAGCGGACCTTGCCGGCGCCTGGTAGGTCGTCAGCCCTCCCGTCGTGAGCACGACGATGGGATCACGCGTGGCACCCGCCGCCCCGCGCAGCACGGTCGCACCGACGATCTGCGAGTTGTTCGCAGCAATGGGCGCCACCGTGTTGCGCGACGTCGGACCGTGGATCTGGAAGAGCCTGCCCTGGCTGCCCTCGCGGCCGACGACGAGCACGTCCATCTCGGTGTCGTCGCCGAGGCGGGCCGGCAGGACCCGCTCGATCGCGACGGATTCGAGCGTCGCACCGAGGTCGGTCACGAACTTGTGTTCGAGATCGACACCTTGGGCGACGACGGGAGCAGCGATGGCGAACACTGCCAGGAACGTGGCGTACGACAAGTTGGGCGAAGTCACGGCGTATGGGTCTCGGACAGGAGTATGTGCGGCTGTGGAGGGCGAGTGCACCACGTCCCCGCACACCTGCTCCAGAGTTTCGAAAAGCTAGCGAAAGACCCGCATTCGACCACTCCCGACCTCCCAGTCCGCACCGAACCGAACCGACGCCAGCCGCCGCCGGGCTCCTGGCCCGGAGCGGAAGTCGCCAAGACAGGGGCGCCTGCCGGATCCCTGCCCACCCTTGCAGCGCGAGCCCGTGCACGTTGCGTTCGCTGCGCGGCCCGACTCCTCGCACTGCGCAAGCGACGCGGATTCCCCCGGACCGCGCCAGGAAGTTGCATCCATCCGCCCGACCAACGAACCGTTTTCTTTCGCGACGGCATCGCTAGGATCGGCTCGCTGCATGGTCGCCTCGGCCCACGCCCGGTTCACGCAGCTGCTGCTCGCGGCCAGCGTCTTCGTCGGATGCGTCGGCAGCGGGCTGCGCCGCGACGTCCGGGTGGCCGAGGGCCAGAGTCCGGTGGTCGCGCTCGTCGCCGCCACCGGCCGCCGCAACCTGTCGCTGCAGAACGACTCCGCCGTGCTGCCGGCCGAGGCCTACGCCGCCCGTTCGGCCGACGCCAGCCGCAAGATCGTCGCCGACGCCGACCTGCAGGCCCTGCTGGACGTGTTCAGCGAACTCGGCCTGTTCGCGCAGGCGAGCCCGAGTGCGGCGCCCGACGCGCTCGACGTGCTGGTGGTCGACCACGGCGGCCGGCGCTTCACCTGGTCGCGGCGACAACGCGGCGCCCAGAGCAGCGAAAAGTCGTTCCACGACGCGCGCGACTACTTCCTCGCCCTCTACAACAGCAGCATCGCCTACCACGGGACGAACGACCGTCCGAACTTCGGTGGCGAGAACCTGCGCGCCAAGACCACTTCCGAGGCCGCCCGCTACCGCCTCGAACAACTGCGCACCCAATCGCGATGAGCACCGTCCGCGCCCTGGCCATCATTCCGGTCCGCGTCGGCAGCCAGCGGCTGCCCGGCAAGGCGCTGCTGCGCGAGAGCGGCCAGGAGCTGTTCCTGCACACCTGCGACCAGGCGAAGAAGGCGCGCAACATCGACCGCGTCGTGGTCGCCACCGACGACGACGTCGTCGAAGCGGCGGCGAAGCGGAAGGGCTACGCCGTGGTGCGCACGAGCCCCGCGTGCCGCACCGGCAGCGAACGCTGCGCCGAAGCGGCCGCCGCGATCCCGTGCACCGCCGTCCTCGACATCCAGGGCGACTGGCCGGAGGTGGCTCCGCGCGATCTCGAGGCGATCGTCGACCAGCTGCTGCGCGGCGAAGCCGAGAGCAACACCCTTTGCGTGCCACTGGCCGACCCCGAAGTCGCCGCCAACCCGAATGTGGTCAAGGTGGTGCGCGGCCGCAACGGCAAGGCGATGTACTTCTCGCGCGCAGTGATCCCGTTCGTGAAGGAAGGCGACTACCCGCTGCGCCGCCACATCGGCGTGTACGGCTTCACCCGCGCGACCCTGCTGCGCATCCCGCCGCTGCCGAGCAGCGGGCTCGCCGAAGCCGAGAGCCTGGAGCAGCTGCGCTTCCTCGAGAACGACATTGCGATGCACGTGCTCGACGCCGAAGGTGATCCCTGGGGCATCGAGACGCGCAGCGACTACGACGCCTTCCTCCGACGCCTGGCAACCCAGAGACCTCAACGATGACCAAGTACATCTTCGTGACCGGCGGCGTCGTGTCGTCGCTGGGCAAGGGCCTGACCTCGGCGGCGATCGGCTGGATCCTCGAGCGGCACGGACTCAAGGTGTCGATGCAGAAGCTCGACCCCTACATCAACGTCGACCCGGGGACGATGTCGCCGTTCCAGCACGGCGAGGTCTACGTCACCGACGACGGCACCGAGGCGGACCTCGACCTCGGCCACTACGAACGCTTCACGCACGCCCGCGTCAACAAGGACTCCAACTACACCACCGGCAAGATCTACAAGTCGGTGATCCAGAAGGAGCGCCGCGGCGACTACCTCGGCAAGACCGTACAGGTGATCCCGCACATCACCGACGAGATCAAGATGGCGATCCGCGCCGGGGCCGCACCGACTCCGGGCGAGCCGGCGGCCGACGTCGCGATCACCGAGATCGGTGGCACCGTCGGCGACATCGAGTCGCTGCCGTTCCTCGAGGCGATCCGCCAGTTCTCGCTCGAGCTCGGCGTGAACGACTGCATGTTCATCCACCTGACGCTGCTGCCGTTCCTGCGCGCGTCGGGCGAACTGAAGACCAAGCCGACCCAGCAATCGGTCGGCAAGCTGCGCGAGATCGGCATCCAGCCGCACGTCCTGATCTGTCGGACCGAGATCCCGATGGAGCCGGACATGGCGCCGAAGATCTCGCTGTTCTGCAACGTGCGGCCGGAAGCAGTCATCGAGGAGCGCGACGTCGCGTTCTCGATCTACGAAGTGCCGCTGATGCTGATCGACTCGGGCCTCGACCAGCGCATCCTGAACCACCTGCAGCTGACTCCGCGGCGCAAGGTCGACACCGCCGACTGGCAGCGCCTGTTGCAGGTGGTGAAGAACCCCGAGCACACCATCGAGATCGCGGTCAGCGGCAAGTACATCGAGTTGCACGACGCGTACAAGTCGATCTACGAGTCGCTGAGCCACGCCGGCATCGCCAACCACTGCAAGGTCAAGATCCGCAAGGTCTCGGCCGAACAGGTCGCCAACGACGGCCCCGACCAGTTGCTGGCCGACGTCGACGGCATCCTGGTGCCGGGCGGCTTCGGCGAACGCGGCTTCGAAGGCAAGATCGCGTCGATCCGCTACGCGCGGAAGCACAAGATCCCGTTCTTCGGCATCTGCTACGGCATGCAGGCCGCGGTGGTCGAGTTCGCGCGCAGCGAACTGGGCATCACCGACGCCACCACCACCGAGTACGACGCCAACGCCGCGAGCCCGGTCATCTCGCTGATGGAGGAACAGAAGCGGACCAACGACAAGGGCGGCACGATGCGCCTCGGCGCGTTCGACTGCGCGGTCGCCGAGGGCACGCACAGCCACCGTGCCTACGGCAGCACCGCGATCAGCGAGCGGCACCGCCACCGGTTCGAGCTCAACAACGCCTACCGCCAGCGCCTGGCGGAGAAGGGACTGGTCCTGGCCGGCGTCAACCCGAAGCTCGACCTCGTCGAGATCGTCGAGCTGCCGAAGGACAAGCACCCGTGGTTCGTCGGCGTGCAGTACCACCCCGAGTTCAAGACCCGGCCGCTGCAGGCCCACCCGCTGTTCCGCGACTTCGTCGCCGCTGCGATCGAACGCCAGCGCAAGCGCGGCCACTGAGCCCGGACCGGGCGGGGAAGGGCTTGCACGGGGCCGCC
>JAEUHV010000132.1 GCA_016794485.1 Planctomycetota bacterium | reverse complement strand
ATTGGCCGGTTTGTTGGCCCTGGCGCGCCAGGGGGCGAACGCCGACATCGGGCCCATCCTCGACAGTGTCGGCCAACTGCCGTTCACGGCGTTGTCGCACCACGACCGTATCGCCTGGTTGCGGGTGCATGCGCTCGCATTGCTACGCCTCGGGCCGTCGACCGACGCACAGAAGGCTCTCGTCGCGCAGCGCCTGCTGCCGCTGTTCCCGACCGGCATCGAGCGCCAGGACGCGGACCTCGCCGAACTGCTCGCGTTCGTCGATGCGCCTGGTCTGCTCGACAAGCTCGTTCCTGCACTTGCTCCGTTGCGCCCATCGCCGGTGCCCGAGTGGGCCAAGGTCGCCGAACGCGGCGACGTCTACGGCGACCAGTACGGCGGCGTGATCCGCGCGATGGTGCAGAACATGCCGCCGATCGGGCAGCTCGCGATCGCCGACGCGCTGCGCACCGTCAAACACGGCTGGACGCTCGAGCAGCGGCGCGCGTACTTCACGTTCCTCGCCGCGGCGCGCAAGCAGAAGGGCGGCGCGTCGTACGACGGCTTCCTGAAACGCATGATCGACGCGGCGTGGGCGACCTGCTCGCCGGCCGAACAGCACGCGCTCGCCGAACTGGTCGGCCAGGCCAAGGCCGATGCGCCGAAGTTCGCCGCGACCCCGCCGAAGGGACCCGGTCGCGACTGGAGCATGGCCGACGTCGACGGCCTCGTGCGCGACGGCTTCACCGGCCGTGACCTCGCGAGCGGCCGCAACCTGTTCCACGCCGCGAGCTGCGCGTCGTGCCACTACTTCGCCGGCGAAGGCGGCAACCACGGCCCCGATCTCACCAGCCTCGGCAACAAGTTCACCGCCCGCGACGTACTCGAAGCGATCCTCGAGCCGAGCAAGGTCGTGAGCGACCAGTTCACCGGCCAGGTACTGACGAAGAAGGACGGCAGCACGCTGTTCGGCTTCGCCACGAAGGGCCACCACGGCGACGTCGAGGTCTGGGAAGTGATGCCCGCCGCGGCCGACGCCCAGGTCGTGCGCGTGCCGGTGGGCGACGTCAGAAAGGTCGACAAGTCGCCGCTGTCGCCGATGCCGACGGACCTCTGCGATCGGCTGTCGCGCGACGAACTGCGCGACCTGGTCGCGTTCCTGCTGTCGCGCGGCCAGGACCTGCCGACCAAGTGAACGGCCCGCAGGTATCCTACGCGGCCATGCCGCTGCCTCGCTGCCTCTGCGTCGGTCTGCTCGCGTTGTTCGGCGCGGGCTCGGCGATCGCCCAGAGGCCCGCCGGCCCGCGGCCGGCGTTCACGTTCGTCGACGACCTCCAGTACGCCGAGGCCGCGCGCGATCCGCGCCGCAACCGCCTCGACCTCTACGTGCCGCAGCAGGTGAAGAAGCCGCCGATCGTGTTGTTCGTGCACGGCGGTGCCTGGACCGGCGGCGGCAAGGACAACTGGGGGCAGCTCGCGCAGGCGATGTGCGCCCGCGGCTACGCGTTCGCGCCGATCAACACGCAGCTCAATCCGTTCGCCGAGCCGAGCGACATGGTCGCCGACGTCGGCCGCGCGCTGCGCTGGTTGCACGACCACGCCGCCGACCACGGTTGCGACGGCGAACGGTTGTGGCTGATGGGCCACAGCTCCGGGGCGCACCTGGTCACCTGGCTGGCCCTCGACGACGAACGGCTGCGCGCCACCGGTGTGCCGCGCAGCTTCGTGCAGGGGGTCGTCGGCTTGTCCGGCGTCTACGAAGTGCGCACGCACAATCCGGCCCTGGACTCGGTGTTCGGCACCGACCCGAAGGTCCGTCTCGACGCCAGTCCGTTCGCGCACGCATCGCCGAACGACCCGCCCGCGTTGCTGCTCTGGGGCGAGCACGATCTCGGCGGCCTCGCCTTGTGCGGCCGCATGCTGCAGCAGGCGTTGCACGACGCCGGCGTTCCGTGCGACGCGCGCGAACTGCCCGGCGCCGACCATGCCCAGTACGTGTTCCGCCTCGGCCAGCCCGGTGATCCTGTGCTCGACACGGTCTGCGGTTTCCTGCGGCGGCCGCGGGCTGCCGTGCCGGTGCCGGGCCGCGGTGGCGACATTCGGCAGAACGATGCGCGTATCGCCGGAGCGTTGCCGTGCAAGTTCGTGCAGCCGGTGGATCCCGTGGCGAAGGTCGGGTTCGCCTGGGTCGCCAGCGATGCGAACGAACGGGAACTCGCCGGTTCGTTGGTCGGGCCGCTCGTGCGCCGCGGCGTCGCCGTGGCGATCGTCGACGGCAGCGGCGCCGACGAACGGGGGGTCGCAGCGACGTTCCGGCTGTTGCGGTCGCAATCCACCGCGGTGGGGTTCGTGTCGCCGAGCTTCCTCGGCGGGATCGGGCGCGGTGGGATGCTCGTCGCTGCGGCTCCACTCGGCACGGGCGACGGCTTGCGTGGGCGCGTCGTGCTCGGCAGTCCGCTCGGGCCGCGGTCGCTTCCGTCGGGCGCCGAGTCCCGAACCGCCCATGACTTCGCGGGCATTCTCGGTGCCGGCGACGGCCGCAAGCCGGGTCTGCTGATGGCCTGTGGCGACGGTGACCCGAAGGCGATGCGCGACGAGTCGCTGCACGTGGCGTTGCTGGCGATCGGCCGCAAGGTCGACGTGCACCTGATCGACCTGCCCGGCGGCGACACCGCGACGGTCGTGGCGCGCGCGGGACACGAAGGCGACCTGCTGCTGCCGTTGTTGCGCGCGTTCCTGGTGCCATAGCGGTGTTCACGCCACGTGTGGAACCGCGCCGATGCGCCGCCTCGCTCCGTTCCACGCCACCTTCGCCTGTGCGGCCCGTGCTCCCGCCCAGGTCGGCACCGTCGATCTCGACCGCCCTGCCCTGCGTGGCTCTCCAGGCCTGCACGTCCACGTTCCGGTGGTCAGTTCGCGGTCGCGATCGACACTGGCGGTGGCAGCGACCATCCGTGCGCCCGGCACGCATCGACGAACGCGCGTGCCATCGTCCGCCGGAGCGTGAACCAGTGGGCCGCGAGTGCCCCGTCGCAATCGCACAAAGCGACCAGTTCGAGCCCGTCCTTGGTGACCGCGGCGAACTGCACTTGCAGGCCGCGCACCAGCGACGGGTCGACGACCTGGGCGATGGCCGCGCGCAGCGCCGGTTCGAGCCGTTCGCACACGGTCGTGGTCACGGCGGGCAGCAGTTCGCGTGCCACCACGAACGAGGCGTCGACGACGAACCCGCGCGACAGGTTGCGCGGCGAGAGTTCGAGGAACTTCACGGTCGGGTAGCTGCGGGGCGCTCCGAGATGTTCGACCACGACCACCTCGGGCGTCTGCGTGCGCACCGGGCCGAGGCTGCCGTCGGCGAGCAGCACGACGTCGCCGACCCGGCACGGGAACCAAGGCTCGTCCGGGGCGCTGCGCCGCGAGCGTTTGCCGACCAGGAACTGCAGCGGCACGCGCAGCACGCCGCCGACCAGGTCCGGATTCTCCAGCCGCGTGTAGAACCGCAGCGCCGCGATCTGGAACGGCAGGCCGTCGACGATCAGGCGTTCGCCCTCGCGCACACCGCCGACGTTCAGCATCAGCCGGATCTGTTCGAACAGCTGCGGCAGCATGCGCATCACGACCCAGCCGGCGCCGAGCAGGAACACGATCCCGACCGCGAGCAGGAACCAGTCGTTGCGCGTGTAGGGCACGACCAGCGTCGCGGCCACGGCGACCAAGGCGACCAGGATGCGCGCCAGCACGTGGACCAGGCGGCGGACGAAGCCGCGGTCGCGGCCCTGGCCGACGAGGCGATCGGCGAGGTGGCGCAGGCCGAAGAACACCGCGGCGAACACCAGGATGCACAAGAGCAGGCTGGTGCCGCTGGTGCGCACGAACACGTCGGCCCACTCGGTTGCGGCCTGCAGCACCGACTTCTGCGCGTCCTGGAGTTGCTCCAGGTTGGCCGTGAGCACCGTGATCTCGTCGCGCATCGTGGTGATGGCCGGCCGCCAGCGTTGCGCCAGTTCGAGTTCGGTGCGCAGCCGCGCCGGGCCGCCGGCGGGCAGCAGGTCGCGGGTGCGCTCGGCGGCGCGTTGCGCCGCCTCGGCGATGCGCTGACGGGCCTGCAGAAGTTCGATGCGTTCGCGCAGTTCGGAGATGCGGCGCGGTCCCGCGGTCGCCTCCTTGAGGTTCTGCAGCAGCGGTCGGACCAGCTGTTCGATCTCCTGCTGCAGGTCGAAGCGGCGTGCCGCGGGGGCCTCGAACTCCTGCACGTCGAGCCGCGACGCCAGGCCGGCGAACTGCCACTCCAGCGCCTTGCGTTCGACGTCGATTGCCGCGGCGGTCGCGGTGTCGCCGCGCGCATGGGCTGCGGCCCTGGCCTCGGCTTTCTCGGCGAGCAGGGTCGCCAGCCGTTCGAGTGCCTGCGTCGTCGCCGCGTCGAGTGTCGGTGGGGCCTTGGGTTCTCCTGGGTCGCCTTGCGCCGGCACTGCGGCGAGTGCCATCAGCAACACGATGAGCAGGCGCCAGCCGATGGACCGCAGCAGGAGCTGTTCGGGCATGCCGGGCACGGTATCCCGGCCGGTCGCCATCACCAGATCGCGCGCAGCGGGATCACGACGCCGGGCAGGACCGCGGGGCGCACGCTGCGGCGGCGCTCGACCGGCGTTCGGAACGTGGTACCGTCGTGCACGAACTGGAGCACGGTGCGGGTGGCGCCGTCGACGAGCCAGAGTTCGGGCGTGCCGGCGGCTTCGTAGCGGCGCAGCTTGCGGGTGCGGTCGCGGCGCGCGGTGCTCGGCGACAGGATCTCGACCGCGAGGTCGGGCGTGCCGTGCACCTTGGCCTTCAGGATGCAGTGTGCATGTTCGGGCAGGACGACGAGAACGTCGGGCCGCACGATGTCGTGGGGGCCGAGCTGGCAGTCGAGGTCGGTGAACACCCGGCCGCGTCGCGGGCGTTGGATGGAGCGGAACAGCTCGAACGCCAAAGCGATCTGGATGCCCTGGTGCGGGCTGCCGGCGGAGGGTGTCACGACGACCTCGCCGTCGAGGATCTCGCGCCGCAGCCCGTCGTCGGGCAACGCGCGGTACTCCTGCCAACCGAGTTTGGTGGTCGACGCCGGCATGGTGGTCGGCATGGCACTGTAGAAGCTCCTTCGCCGCCGACAAGGCGGCCTCGGTGCTGTAGTGCCCGCTCGCCGTGCATCGGTTACGTCCTTGCCGGGGAAGCCGACTGGTTTCGTCGCGTCGGGCGGCTACACATCGCCAGCGATGAGCGAGATCTCGACGAAGCCCCCGAGCGGCATGCGCGACTTCCTGGCCCCCGACGTGGCGCGACGGCGCCACGTGCTCGCAGTGGTGCAGCGCGTCTACGAGTCGTTCGGCTTCGTGCCGTTGGAGACGCCGACGATCGAGAACCTGAGCACACTGCTCGGCAAGTACGGTCCCGAAGGCGACCAGCTGCTCTACCGGATCCTGCACCGGCGGGAGCGCCTGCAGCGCGCGCTCGCAGTCGGCAACCCGAGTGAGCTGGAGCTGTCCGACGAGGGGCTGCGCTACGACCTGACGGTGCCGCTGGCGCGCGTGGTCGCCAACTACCGCGACCTGCCGGCGTTCTACAAGCGCTACCAGATCCAGCCGGTGTGGCGCGCCGACCGGCCGGCGAAGGGGCGCTTCCGCGAGTTCTGGCAGTGCGACGTCGACGTCACCGGGACTACGAGCGTCGTCGCCGATGCCGAGGTCTGCGGGGCGGTGGCGACGGTGCTGCAGCAGCTCGGCTTCGCCGAGTTCACGTTGCACGTGAACCACCGCGCGCTGCTGCGCGCGTTCGTGACCAGCGCCGGCCTGGCGCCGGAACAGGAAGGCCCGGCCCTGATCTCCCTGGACAAGCTCGACAAGGTCGGGCGCGACGGGGTCCTGAAGGAACTCGGCGACAAGGGGCTCGGCAGTGCGGGCGAAGCGTTGCTCGCTGCGCTCGAGGCAGCGCGCGCACCGGAGGCGCTGCAGCGGTTTGCCGCCGCCGCGGGGCCGTTCCAGGCCCCGGCGCAGGCGTTGCTCACGTTGTTCGCAGCGGCGGCCGACGGGCCGGCGCACCGGCACATGGTGTTCGATCCAACGCTGGCGCGCGGCCTCAGCTACTACACCGGGCCGATCTTCGAGATCACTTGCCCGGGCCTCGCCGGTTCGATGGGCGGCGGCGGCCGCTACGACAACCTGATCGGCATGTTCAAGAAGCAGGGCGTGCCCGCGGTCGGGGTCTCGCTCGTCCTCGAGCGCTTGATGCGGGTGATGGTGGAACGTGGCATGTTCACGCCGCTCGGCGTAGGGCCGCAGGTGCTCGTCTGCCGCCTGGCCGAGGTTCCGCCCGGGGCGGC
>JAEUHV010000128.1 GCA_016794485.1 Planctomycetota bacterium | reverse complement strand
TCGTGCTGGCGGATTCGTCAGCTGTCGATGCGCCCAACCAAGTCCTGTCCACTCGTACATGCGGGGGGCATACGTGCCGGTGAATCCCCAGGTGCCGTTCACATACCCGTAGACGAGCTGTGAGCCCATCAACACGATCCGACCGGCGACCGGATCCCACGCCATCGAGATGTCGTCGGCCAGTTGTAGTTGCACGGCGGGTGCAAGCACCGTCATCGACGTCAGCGTCGTGCCGTTCCAGATGCCGACCCGGTCAGGGGTCAAGTAGACGACGGTCTCCTGCCGGATCGGGTCGTAGGCGGCTGCAGTGGGAGAACTCGACGAGCCGACCGTTCCGACGGTGGACCAGGCCGTTCCCGTCCACGCAAGTGCATGCAGGTTGAGCGCGCCGTTCCATGTTGCGGTGAACGCCAGCAACGAGTTCGAGCCGCCGTGGTAGGCCAACGCAGTCGTGTAGTTCGTCGACGGCGCGGGACCGCGGAGGGTCCAGTTCGATCCGTCCCAGGTCCACGTTTCGTCGTAGGTGGTTGTGTTCCCGTTTGCGTAGGAATATCCGCCGACGAGCACCGTGTAGCCGTGGGCGGCGTCGTAGCCCATCGCGTGGCCACTGCGCGGCGCAGGCCCGTTCAGCCCGCTGCGATTGACCCAACCCTGCGCGAACGACGGAACGGTGAGAACGGCTGCAACGATGGCGATCTTGAGCATGGGCGATTCCTCGACGAGACCGCGCGCAAGCTTGGCCGCGCCGGAGCACGCCCGCAACGGGTCAAGTTCGCATGAACAACCGCGCTGCTACGCCCGACAGCAACCGAGCAGTTGGCCGCGGCGGCGGCCTCCGAACCGCACGCGGCCGACGAACTCAGCAGCGGAAGTGCTTGCTGAGCTTGAGCCCCTGCCCCTGGTAGTGCGACGACAGCGCGCGGTCGCCGTAGACGACCTGCGGCAGTTCCTGCGTGCGGAAGAACTCGAGCTTGAAGAACACCTGCGCGTCCTCGAGCAGGAACGGCACGTCGTGCGGCCGCACTTCGAGCACCGCGCGCGTGCCGCGTTCGCCGCCGAAGCCGTTGTCGAAGAAGCCGGCGTAGTTGGTGCGTAGCTCGCCGATGCCGACGTCGTAGGCGACCATCTCGGCGGCGAGGTGCTTCGGCACCCGGATCCGCTCCTTGCTGGCGAAGATGTAGAACTCCTCGGGCTCGACGATCATCTGCCCCGACTTCGGTTCGGGGATCGGCTCGAAGAAGTCGTCGGCGTCGTGGCCGCCTTCCTTGGCCATGTCGACGATGCCGGTGTAGCGGCGCGCGACGTAGCCGACCGGACCCTGCAGGTCGCGGTCGCGCCGCAGCGCCACGCCCATCATCAGCCCCTTCTCGAGCCGCAGCTTGTCGGTCGGCAGCGGCTTGCCGGCGTCGTCGAACAGGAGTCCGCCGCCGTGCTCGTGTTCGCGCCGCAGTTCGTCGTCGCTGAGCGCGGCATTGCCTTCCGAGAAGCGGATCTGGCACAACGAGAGGCCCGTGCGCACCCGGACCGGGAAGCTGCGCGGCACGATCTCGAGGAACAGCGGCCCGGTGTAGCCCGGCGGCACGGTCTCGAAGCGCCCGCAGCGGTCGGCCAGCAGGCGGGTGAACAGGTCGAGCCGGCCGGTGGAGGACTTCGGGTTGGCGCGGACCAGGTACGGCAGCGGCTGCTCGATGCGCTCGAGCAGGGGCACGATGTAGCAGTGGCCCTTCTCCAGGACGGCACCATCGGCAAGGTCGAACGCGTAGAGCGTCATCTCCTCCAGCCGGTCGGCGACCCGGACGTTCTCGGGCAGGAAGCCGGAGCGGACCCGGTAGCCGCGGGTGGCGAGGCGCAGGTCGAGGGAACTCGGCTGCACCTGCGTCGGTGCGATCGCCGGTTGCGACGCCAGGGCGCCGCGCGCGATCAACGCCTTGATCTGCTGGTAGACGAGAATCCCGTCGGTCATCGCGGCAGAGGCTACCGAAGCGCCGCCGCGCCCAGCACACGGATTTTCCGGCTTTGCCCGTTCGGATCCGGCGGTCGGGGTCGCTGCCACGTCGGAGGCTTGATCATGAGCGAACTGAATCGACGAGACATCATCCGGGCAGCCGCGGCCGGAGCTGCCCTGGCGGGCGGGGCGGCGGCGACGACGGCGGGTCGTTCTCCGGCCGAATTGCGGCGCGAACGGCGGGCGGCGGCGGTGCGCGCGACGGTGCGGCGGGCGCTGCCTGGCGAGGGCCTGGGTCTTTCCCCGGTGGAGCCGGCGACGGTGGCGATGTGCCGCTCGTTCGACGGCCAGGTCCTGTTGGAGTTCACCGACGGGCGGTGTGGCCTCGTGGCGCTCGACGCCCGCGGCTTCACCGTGGCGGCGGCGGCCCAGGCGGCCGGCCGGACGGTGCAGGTGCGCTGGTGGGGCCATGAGCCGGCGGCCGAAGGCGGCCTCGGCCGCTTCGCCGGCGCGCTGCTGGCGTTGGATGCCGACGACCTCGCCGATGGCGAGGAGGTGCGGCCGTGACGATGTATGCCATCCTGAAGCTGGTCGGCGAGAACCTCGGCGAGGTCAAGGGTTCGGCGCGCGGCGCGTCCGATTCGGACTCCGAACGCAAGGGCAAGATCGTCGTGCTGGCCTACGACCACACGGTCACCGCCGAGGCCACCGACAAGACCGACCTGGGCGGCAAGGCCGGCACGCCGAGCGACAAACGAACGCACGGCCTGTTCACGATCACCAAGCAGGTTGACCGTGCCTCGCCGACGCTGCAGAAGGCGGCGGGCACCGGCGAGGTGTTCCCGACGTTCGTGATGCAGTGCTTCCGCGTGCCGCCCGCGGGCGGCGGGCCCAAGGGCGTGCGCGAGGAGGGCCACTGGAAGGTGGTGCTGAAGAACGCGCGCATCGCTTCGATCAAGACCTACATGCTCAACGTGCGCGTGCCGAAGAACAGCTCGCTGCCGGAGATGGAGGAGGTCGCGTTCACCTACGAGACGATCGGGTTCGGCTGGAAGGCGCTGACCGGCAATGCCGGCGAGGAGGCTACGGTCGATGCGGCCGCGATGGCCGGCGACTTCAGCAAGTCCGATGGCCACATGATCGCCAAGCGCATCGTCGACGGTGCGATCGGCGCAGTCAGCAAGGACATCGGCACCAAGGTCGCCGCGTTCTTGAAGGACGAAGGCAAGAAGATGTTCCTCGACGCCCTGAAGGAGAAGTGACCGATGGCCCTCACCGCATACCTGACCCTGCAACTCGGCTCCGGCAAGGTCAAAGGCAGCTCGCGTTTCAAGAATCGCGAGGACCAGATCCTCGTGATCGGCATGAGCCACGAGATCGTCAACGACCGCGACGCCGACGGCGTCCCGCAGAAGGGCCGCAAGCATCGGCCGCTGGTGATCCAGAAGGACATCGACCGCAGCTCGCCGATCCTGTGGCAGGCGTTCCGCGACAACGTGACGTTCGACTTCGGCTTCCTCGAGTTCACGCGCTTTCCGCCCGGTGGCGGGCCGCAGGAGATCCACGCGACGATCAACTTCAGCAAGGCGCGCATCACCTCGATCCGCGGCGTGATGCCGAACGCACGCGTCCCCGAGAACGAGCCGATCCCGGAGTACGAGGAAGTGACCTTCTGCTACGACTCGATCGACTGGCGTTGGCTCGGCAAGGACGTCGACGACACCGACTCGGACGCGAGCGAGCAGGGTTGCGACTTCAGTGCCTATTCGCCGAGCTGGGCCGAGCAGCTCGATGCCCGCATCGAGAAGAGCCTCACCGAGAACGCCGGCAAGGCGGGGCTCGCGGCGGTCGCCGCCCTGAAGGCGGCGATGGCCGACGCGATCAAGGAAAACGAGCAGGGCAAGGACTGATCAGCGGGCCGCGGCCGGCGCAGCCGCCGCGGTGGTGCGCACGGCAGTCGCCAGGTACTCCTCGAGCGAGAAGCTGTCGACCGCGATCGCTTCCTGGCGGGCGGCTTCCGCCGCCTGCACGAGTTGCCGTTCGGCGTCGACCAGGATGCCTTGCTCGACCGCCTGGTCGAGCAGTTGCTGTGGGCGCGCCTTGGGCAGGCGGCCGTGCCGCACCGCGTCCTTCAACTTCTTCAGGATCGGCTCGGCGTCGGTGCAGGCACGCAGCGCGTGCTCGAGGCGGCCGAGCCCGCTGTGCGGGTCCTGGTCGAGCCAGATCGTCGGCGTCAGGCGATCGCGGGCCGGGCCGGGCTGCTGCAGCGCTCGCGCCACCTTGCTGCCGAGGGCATCGCTCGGGCCGCGGCCGAACGACGTCAGCCGCGCCCACACGCCGCCCGGCCAGCCGAGCAGTCCGCCGAGGCCCGGCAGGCGCACGTTGTCGTAGAGGCCTTCGCGCGCCTCCTGCATGCGCGCGAACGCGTGCTCGACCGCCCAGGTGACCAGCGGCAGGTCGTCCTTCGGCTGGCCTTCCGCGGCGAAGCGGCGCAGCGACGCGCTGGCGAGGAACAGCCAGCTGAACCAGTCGGCGAACCGGCCGGTGATCTTCTCCTTGCGCTTCAGGTCGCCGCCGTAGGCGCCCATCGCTACGTCCGCGAGCAGTGCGAACTCGGCGCTGGCCTGGTTCAGTCGCCGCCACAGCCGCGCGGTGCGCCCGCGCACCGGCGACCATGCCAAGGCCCCGCGGGTGAGTCCGAGCAGCAGCGTGCGCACGCCGTTCTGCGCGACGTGGCCGACGTGGGCCCAGAAGGCGCGGTCGAAGCCCTTCTGGTCGTTGCGCGCGATCGCGTCGAGTTCCTTGAACGCGAACGGGTGGCACCGGATCGCGCCCTGGCCGAAGATCATCAGCGTGCGCGTCAGGATGTTGGCGCCTTCGACGGTGATGCAGATCGGCGTGCCGGTGTAGGCCGCGGCGAGCAGGTTGCGCGGGCCGCGCGAGATCGCCGCGCCGCCGAGCACGTCCATGCCGTCGTTCACGACCTTGCGCCAGAGTTCGGTGGTCGCGTGCTTGGCGATCGCCGTGACGACGGCGGGTTTCTGGCCGCCGTCGAGGGCGCCGCACACGTAGCGGCGCGTCGCTTCGAGCAGGTAGGTGAAGCCGCCGATGCGCGCCAGCGGTTCCTCGATGCCTTCGAAGCGGCCGATCGGCAGCCCGAACTGC
This sequence comes from Planctomycetota bacterium, assembly GCA_016794485.1. Classification (GTDB taxonomy): domain Bacteria; phylum Planctomycetota; class UBA1135; order UBA1135; family UBA2386; genus UBA2386. Next base: position 9,104 of record JAEUHV010000128.1, on the reverse strand, counting down.
TGCCGAACCGCGGCGTAGGCCGACACGGCGCGGGCCACCAGCTGGGCGCCACCGGTGGCGGTCGCCGGCAGCGAGATGCCGCGCCCCGCGGCGAGGCATTCCATCAGCATCTGCCAGCCGCGGCCGACGCCGGCCGCCCCGCCGATCACGGCGTCCTCGAGCTTGACCAGGACGTCGCGGCCGGTCGTGGGGCAGTTGTAGAACGGCACCCCGAGCGGGTCGTGGCGGCGGCCGAGTTGCACGCCGGCGGTCGCGGTGGGGACCAGCGCGCAGGTGATGCCGGGGAACGGGCCCTTGCCGAGCAGGTTCTCCGGATCGTGCACCTGGAACGCGAGGCCGAGCACGGTCGCGACCGCGGCCAGCGTGATGTAGCGCTTGTCCCACGACAGGCGCAGCCACAGCTCGCCGTCTTCCCCGCGGAACACCACGCCCGACGCCGTGATGCCGCCGGCGTCGGAGCCTGCGCCCGGTTCGGTGAGCGCGAAGCACGGCACTTCCTGGCCGCTTGCCAGCGCCGGCAGCCAGCGGCGTTTCTGCGCATCGGTGCCGTAGTGCGACAGCAGTTCGGCCGGGCCGAGCGAGTTCGGCACCATCACCGTGATCGCCAGCGGCAGCGAACGCGACGCGAGGCGCGCGACGACCGCGGAGTTGCACGAGGCCGACATGCCGAGACCCCCGTACTCCTTCGGAATCACCAGGCCGAAGAAGCGCTCGCGCTTCAGGAAGTTCCAGACCGAGGCCGGCAGATCGCGTTCCTGGTGCACCTGCCAGTCGTCGGTCAGCGCACAGGCGCGCGCCACCGGTCCGTCGAGGAATGCGCGTTCCTCGGGCGTGAGGTCCGGGTACGGCGCGTTGGCGAGCGCGTGCAGCGACGGGCGACCGGAGAACAGTTCACCGTCGAGCCACACCGTGCCGGCCGCGATCGCCGCCCGTTCGGTTTCGCTGATCGCCGGCATGAAGCCGCTCTTGCGGAAGAACGCGAGCACGCGGTTGCTGAGCAGCGGGCGCCGCAGGTTGGGCACCGTCAGCACGGCCAGCGGCGACAACACGGCGAGGGCGACCCACCACGGGGCGCCGAACGTCCAGCACGCCGCGGCGACCAGCGCGGTGAAGCACCATAGTGGCGCGCCGAGGAAGACCGAGCCGAGCAACACCAGCGTGATGGTCGTGACGGTCGGGAACGCGGACAGGTCGCCCAAGGCGCCGTAGTGCAGGAAGTCCATGGCGGTGCGGGTCGTGACGCCCGCGGTATCGGCATTCTGCTGCCTTCACCTAGTCCCGCTTCGAGGGGCGGCTACCGACCGTCCCCGTCCCAATGCGGGGGCCATGGCATCGACGTCGGCGCAGAGCGGGTCACAGGACCATGGCGTAGAACGTGTCGCAGCCGTGGTGGCCGGTGGCCCCTTCGGCGCTGCACTGCGGCCGGAAGCCCGCGGCGCGGTAGAGCTTCTGCGCCTGCTGCATGGTCCGGAAGGTCTCCAGATAGCAGCGGCGGAAGCCGGCCTGGCGCATCTCGTCGAGCAGCAGGGCGAGCAGGTTCCGGCCGAGTCCCTTGCCGCGCGCTTCCGGCCGGAAATACATCTTGCGCAGCTCGCAGGTCGTACGGTCCGCGTCCGGTCCGGCGAGCGGCGCGAAGCCGCCGCCACCGAGCACCGTGCCGCCGTGCTCTACCACGAAGTAGCGGGCGCGGTCGCCGCGGTAGGCGGCGCTCATGTGGTCGACCTCGGCGTCGTGGATCGCGAACCCGGCCCCGCTGGCGCCGTGTTCGGTCATCACCGCGCGGATGATCGCCGCCATCGCCGCGTCGTCGGCGGGGCGGATCGGACGCAGCACGAACACTTCGGCGTCGGGCATGGGCCAAGGCTAGCGACCGCGCAGGCGGCGCGCTTCGCCGAGCACACGGTTCCACTGGAACGCGGGGCCGGGATCCTGCTTGTTGGTCTGCACGTGGAAGTGGCCGACGATGCCGTCGAAGGCGCGCAGTTCGGCTTCGGGCAGCGCGTGGTCGACGACCTCGCCGTTCTGGTCGCGTGGCGCCTCCAACCGGATGCGCGGGAACACTTCGGACAGGGCGGCGCACAACCGCGCCAGCGCCGCGTACTGCTGTTCGGTGAAGTCGAGCTGATGGTAGGTCTTGCCCTGCACGGTGCCGCTGACGATCTCCGGGCGCGCCGGGCGGATCACGAAGTCGGGCGTCAGGATGCCGGTCTCCTTCAGCCAGCCCGGGAACCGCTGTCGCCAGCCCTGCGCGTCCTTCTCGTACCAGACCGCCATCGTCGCGTTCATCGGTTGCGGGTACGCGCCCGGGTGCGCGATCTCGACGCCGATCGAGAAGTCGTTGGCGATCGTCGCGTGCTGCGCCTTCTCGCGCAGGTCGAGCGTCTGGTAGATCGTGCCGTCGACGTCGAGCAGGAAGTGCACCGACAGGTTGCGCACGTCCTGCAGCACCTTGAAGCACTGCCGCGAACAGCCGGCGATGTCGTAGTGCAGCACGAACTGGTGCACGACGCGGCGCAGGTCGTCCAAGCCGAGCCCGTTCGCGCGCACGTTCGCCGCGATCGCCTCGGGCAGGTTGGCGCGCACGCCGTAGCGGCGTTTGCCGTCGGGCGGCTCGCTGCGGTCGAAGAACTTGCCCTCGCGGTAGGCGTCGTAGCCGCGGCTTTCGCGCCAGTTCACGACGCGGGTCGCGATCGGGAAGCGCTGGCCGCAGACCTCGAGCGTGTGGCCGTCGCGAATGGCCGGAGCGGAGGTGCAGCGCGCCAGCAGCAGGATCAGCACCAGGGCCGCGGCGGCGAGCAGCCGGTAGTGCAGGAACGAGAGCTTCATCGCAGGAGGGCGGGGCGGCCGAGATGGTGATCGGTCTGCGTCTGCCACGCCTCGGCGGTGGCGAGCAGCGCCGCTTCACCATACAGCCTGCCGACCAGCGCCAGCACCGTCGGACGGCCGCCGTCTTCGGCGCCGCGACCGACCGGCAGCACGCAGGTCGGATGGCCCGACAGGTTGGTCGCCGTGAGCATCGGGCCGCCGTGGGTTGGTGCCACGACGACGTCGACGCCGGCGAACGCCGCGTCCATCGCCGTCAGCAATGCGCTGCGCGCCCGGCTCGCCTGCAGGTACTCGACCGCCGGAATCGAACGTGCGGCGCGGAACTGGGCCGGCCAGTCCGAATCGGCTTGCCCGGGCAACTGCGGCAGCAGGCCGGTGCGCAGCGCGTCGTCGAACGCGGCCGCCGCTTCGGCGTGCAGCATCGCCAGCATGCCCTGCAGCGGTGCTTGCGGCAGGGTCACCTTCGCCAGGGTCGCACCGTTCTGTTCGAGCCACTGCACGAACGCACGGTCGTCGCCGCGGGTCGGGAACTCGCCCTGCTGCACGACGCCGAACTTCAGGCCGCCGAGCCCGGCTCCGGGTCGCCACGCGAAAGCCGCGTCGACCGCGGCCGGGTCCTTGCCGTCGGCCCCGCGCATCGCGTCGAACACGAGGGCCGCGTCGACGGCGCTGCGTGCGATCGGGCCGACCTTGTCCATCGTCCACGACAGCGGCATCGCCCCGTGCCGGCTCACCGTTCCGAACGTCGGGCGCAAGCCCCCGACACCGCACTGGCGGCACGGCGACACGATCGAGCCGAGGGTCTCGGTGCCGATCGCGAACGGCACGAGGCCGGCGGCGACCGCACTGGCCGGGCCGGCCGACGAGCCGCTGCTGCCTTGTCGTGGGTTCCACGGATTGCGCGTGCGGCCGCCGTGCCAGAGGTCGCCCATGGCCAGCGCCCCGAGCGACAGCTTGGCGACCAGCACGGCACCGGCGTCCGCCAGTCGCTGGAGGCAGGTCGCGGTCGGCAGGCCACGGAAGTCGCGCCACGGCGCGGCCCCGAACGACGTCGGGGTGTCGGGCCACCCGAACAGGTCCTTGGCGCCGTACGGGATTCCGTGCAGGGGGCCGCGGTCCGTGCCGGCGGCGAGCTCCGCGTCGAGTGCGCGGGCCTCGGCGCGGGCCGCGTCGGCGCGCAGGTGCACCACGCAGAACAGCTGTGGGTCGAACTGCTGTAGCCGCGACAGCGCGAGTTCGACCAGGCGGACGGACGTGACCTTCTTCTGCCGCAGCAGGCTCGCCAACTGTGGGATCGTCGCGAACGCGAGGTCCACGTCGCTCGCCGGCAGCGCGGCATCGGCCGGGATCGGGAACGGCACCCGTCCCGTCGCCGGGGCGCGCGACCGGCCCGGTGGCAGCGGGTCGAACGCCGCGCACGGCGGCAGCTCGAACGGGATCGGCGACTGGCGGATCTCGGCGTAGCCGGTGCGCAAGGCCGGCAGCCGCTTGCTGGCCTGGGCGCGTTCCGCGGCGGTGAACTCGAGGCCGGCGAGCCGCGTCGCGGCGGCGAGATCCTCGGCGTCGTCGCCTGGGCGGGACGGCCGGCCGCCCAGGGTCAGTGGCACCGCGGCACCCAGCAGGAACGCGCGACGATCGGTCGAGTGGGGGGGCGAGGCCGGAGTTGGGGTGGTCATGCTGTAGCCGCGACAAAGGAGGAGAGCCACCGGCCACGAGGCGCCGCTGCCCCCGGCCGGTATCCTCCCGGCCTTCGACCAGAAGACCAAACCCGACCTGATGCTCCTGCGCATTTCGCCGTTCGTTCTCCTGACCGCGCTGCTCGCGGCCCAGGCTCCCGAGGTCGCCGTCACCCAGGCGGCCGCAAAGCCGCCCGAGGCGATGGCCACCATCCAGCAGAAGGAGCTGCTCGCGCATGCGACGTTCCTGGCCAGCGACGAACTGAAGGGACGCCTGACGGGGTCGCCGGGCCAGTTCGCGGCGGCGAAGTACATCGCCGACCACTTCGCCAGGCTCGGCCTCGAACCGCTCGGGGACGAGGTCGAGGGCAAACGGACCTGGTTGCAGCACTATGGCGTGTCGCGCACGTTCGTCGTCGACGGCGCCAACCTGCAGTTCGGTGCGCTGACCCTCGAGAACGGTTTCGCGATCCTCGGGGGCAAGCCGTTCGAGGCCGCATTCGACGCCAAGGCCGCGTTCGTCGGTCTCGGCCGGAAGCCCGCCGGCGACGCGGGACTCGATCTCGACGGCAAAGTCGCGGTCGCGGTGGTGAAGCCGCTGAAGGGCAAGCTCGACAAGTCGCTCACGATCGAACAGAAGTTCATGGCGTCGTTCTCGACGTTCGGCCAACTGGGCAAGACCGCGAAGGCGCTGGCCAAACGCGGCGCCGCCGCGGTGCTGTTCGTGCAGCTCGCCGACCCGAACGGCCTGTCCGACACGCTCAACTACCTCGCGGCGGCCCCCGGCAAGGACTCGCTGGTCGCCAACTTCGAAGGTGCCGACCCCGGCATGGGGGCCGTGGCGCAGATGCTCGGCAGCGACGGCGGCGTGCCGACGCTCGTGCTGTCGGTTCCGGCCAGTGCCCAGGTGCTCGGCGAACTGGGGCTCGCGGTGGACGCGGTCACCGCCTACGCGGCGGGTGGCGAGATGCCGGCGGCGAAGGACGGCGTGGCGGTGAAGGGCAAGCTCGGGCTCGGCACCGATGCGAACGCCAAGGCGTCCAACGTCGTCGCGGTGCTGCGCGGCAGCGATCCGAAGCTCGCCCACGAGGCGATCGTGTTCAGCGCCCACATGGACCACGTCGGCACGCGCATCGACGGCGAAGTGTTCAACGGCGCCGACGACAACGCGTCGGGTTCCGCCGGGTTGCTGGCCATCGCCAGCGCCTTCGCGAACAGCAAGGAGAAGCCGCGCCGCAGCGTGATCTTCCTGTCGGTTTCGGGTGAGGAACTCGGCCTCTGGGGCTCGGCCTACTTTGCCGACAATCCGACCTGGGATCCGGCCCTGCTGGTCGCCAACGTCAACACCGACATGATCGGGCGCAATGGCCCGGAGTCGTCGGCCGACCAGGTGACGGTGACGCCGAGCAACCGGCACGCGAAGTTCTCGACGATCGTGCAGGACGCGGCGCGCTTCGGCGAGACGCTGGGCCTGTCGTTCGAGTCCGGCGACAAGTACTACGAACGCAGCGACCACTTCAACTTCGCGAAGAAGGGCATCCCGGTGGTGTTCTTCTGCAACGGTGAGCACGAGGACTACCACCAGGTCACCGACCACGCCGACAAGCTGTCCGGCGAGAAGATGGAGAAGATCGCGCGACTCGCGTTCTGGACCGGTTGGGCCGTCGCCAATGCCGACGATCGGCCGCGCAAGCTCGGCAAGCGCGAGAGCTGGCGCTAGACCGCGGCTTCGGCCACATTGCCGCGATGCCGCAACCGCCGGAGATCGCCGCGTTCCTCGCCGTGGGTTCGTTTGCCGTGGTCGGTGCGTCCGCCGACCGCGCCAAGTACGGCAACAAGGTGCTGCGCTGCTACCGCCAACACGGATTGCCCGTGGTGGGCGTGCACCCGAAGGCGACCGAAGTCGAAGGGGTGCCGGTCTACGCCGCGCTGGCAGCCATTCCCGGCGCGCCGCGGGCCGTCTCGGTGGTGGCGCCGCCGGCTGCCGCGGCCGCGATCGTCGCCGATGCGCACGCCGCGGGGGTGCGGCACCTGTGGTTCCAGCCCGGGGCCGAGGACGCCGCCGCCGTGGCGCACGCGCGGCAGCTCGGCTTGAACGTCGTCGCCGACGGGCCCTGCCTGCTCGTAGCACTCGGCTTCCGCGACGTGTAGTCCCGGTCGCAGCGTCCGCATTGCAGGCGTCGCAAGCGGCCGGTACAGGTGGTGCCATGTCGCTCGTGGCCATCACCAAGGCGGCGGTTGCCGACCTGAAGGCGCTGCGGTTCCAGGCGCCGGTTGCGTGTGTCTACAACCCGCTCGACTACGCGTGGGACCTGCATCGGCAGTGGCTCGAGCGCTACGGCGTGGGCCAGAAGCAGGTCCTGCTGGTCGGCATGAACCCCGGCCCGTTCGGCATGGTGCAGACCGGGGTGCCGTTCGGCGAAGTGGAAGCGGTGCGCAGCTGGCTCGGGCTGCGGGGCGAGGTGCACCCGCCGGCGCAGACCCACCCGAAACGCCCGGTCGAGGGGCTTGCGTGCACCCGCACCGAGGTCAGCGGCAAACGGCTGTGGGGTTGGGCCGCGGCGCGCTTCGTCACGCCGCAGCGGTTCCTGCGCCGGTTCTTCATCGCCAACTACTGCCCGCTCGCCTTCGTCGGCGACAGCGGTGCCAACCTCACTCCGGACAAGCTGCCGAAGGACGCGGTCGCACCGCTGTTCCGGATCTGCGATCGTCTGCTCCAGCAGATCGTCGCGGCGGTGCGCCCCGAGATCGTGGTCGGCGTCGGCGCGTTCGCCGAGCAACAGGCCGCGCGGGTGCTGACCGGGCAGAAGGTGCGCATCGGACGCATTCCGCACCCGAGTCCGGCGAGCCCCGCTGCGAACCAGGGCTGGGACCGGCTCGCCGATGCGGCGTTTGCCGCAATGGGCGTGGCCGTCGGCTAGGCCGGCAAACTGCCTACTGGAAGCAGGCCGGCGGCCGGCGCAGGCGGCCGAGGTGGTGCTGCAGCGCGGTGAACAGGCGCTTGCGGGCCCGCATGATCCGGATCGCTACCGTGCCGGTCGGCATGCCGAGTTCGACTCCCGCTTCCTGGTACGGCTTGCCCTTCTGCACGCAGAGTTCGAACACGACCCGGTAGTGCTCGGGCAGTTCCGCGACTGCCGCATGGAACGCGGCCATGAACTCGTCGGTCTCGAGGTCGTGCGGATTGGCGTCGGCCGGCAGCGATTCGAGCAGGTCGGTCTCGTTGCCGGGCTGCAGGCTGCTCACCGGGCGCGGCAGTCGCTGGCGCGAACGCAACGCAGTGAGGGCCTGGTTGCGGGCCACTTCGAACAACCAGGCGCGGAAGTGGGTGCCGGGCCGGTAGAGGTCGTGCTTCTGCAGGACCTTCTCGAACACTTCTTGGACGACGTCCTGGGCCAGATGCTGGTCGCGGACCATGCCGTGCACGAAGTGGTAGAGGCGCTTGCCGTAGCGCTGCTCGAGCACGGTCATCGGCTGCTCGGTTTCCCCGGCCTGCAGCCGGGCCACCAGGTCTTCGTCGGACGGTTCGGTAGGAAGCAAGCCAGGGCGGTCCATGGCCGCGGCAGAACAACTTGCGTGCCGGCCGCGAAAGGGGGTGGGCCCAAGGTCCGAGATCGCTTTCGCACAAGGACTTGGAGCGAACTTCCCGGGCCGGAGGGCGGCCGGTGCCTCACCCGATAGGCACCTCGGTGCCACGCCCGCTAGGCGCTCGAATTTCGCACAGTCGAAGGTGCGAACACCCGTCGCGGCGCCGTTCGTAGGCCCGCCGAGCCGAGGGACGGCTACACCGGGAACAGGTCGGCGCCGCCTTCGAGGGCGGCGTCGAGCATGGCGAGGTTGGCACCCTGGCGCGGGTCTTCGTCGCCGTGGGTCAGGTAGCCCCAACGCAGCCGCCGGATCGCGAGGTAGGCGAGCGCCGTCCGGATCGCCCACTCGGCCCGGATGCGGTCGCCGCCGTGGGCGCCGCCGAACCAGCGGGCCAGCAGTTGCCGCTTCCACTCGTGGTGCCGTTGGCTGTGGATCCAGAACCAGGCCAGGTCGTGGTCGGCCTTGCCCACGCCGACACATTCGAAGTCGACCAGGAACGGCTTGCCGTCCTCGGTCACGATGATGTTGTTCTCCTGGAAGTCGCCGTGCACCAGCGATTGCTTGCGGCCGTCGGTCCAACGCACCGCCTCGGCGAAGAACCTCTGCACCGCACGCCAGCGCGCTTCACCGAGCACGAACAGCACCGTGTCGTACATCGCGCGGATGCGATCGAGGTAGCCGATCGGATCCCAGTGTTCGAGCGGGAAGTCGCGGCGACCGAGCATGCGATCGAGCGGCAGCTCGCCGAGCTTGCGCAGCAGCTCGGTGATGTGGTCGAGCCCGATGACTTCTTCGGTCGGGCCCAACGCGCACGGCAGCCATTCGAGCAGCAACCAGCGCGGCGGATCGCCGGGGCCGACGGCGATGGTGCGTGGGGCCGGGAACAGGCGCCGGGCCGGATCGATGCTGTCGAGGTAGCGGTAGAACGCGGCTTCTCGTCGGCTCCAGTCGTCGCCGCGGGTGCCGGCCGGGAGCACGCGATCGTCCGGAGTCGGCAGGTAGAACTTGAGCAGG
>JAEUHV010000121.1 GCA_016794485.1 Planctomycetota bacterium | reverse complement strand
TCTTGTGGTCGATCGCGAACAGCGTGTAGATCGTCGACAACCCCCGCCACGTCCACACCTCGGTCGTGAAGAAGTCCATCGCCACCATCGCCGCCGCGTGCGACTTCAGGAACTGCCGCCACGACGTCTGCCGCTCCGGGGACGGCTCGATGCCGTTCTCCTTCAGGATGTTCGCCACCGTGTTGCGACCGATCGGCAGCCCAAGGTTGCCGATCGCGTGCATCAGCCGCTTGTAGCCCCAGCGGGCGTTCTCGCGGGCGAAGCGGAGCACCAAGGCGCGCACCTCGCGCGGCGTGCGTGGGCGACCTGGCCTTTGGCCGGGCTGCGTCCACTTCGCGCGGATCAGCTCTCGGTGCCAACGCAGCAGCGTGTCCACCGTCACGATCGACACGAGCCCGGCGAGGGCCTTGCGACCCAACGCCATCGCCTTCTGCGCCAGTTCCCGCCGGTCGTCGGCCGAGAGCAGCAGCCGGCGTTTGCCGAGCGACTTGCGCAGCATGCGCACCTCCGTGCGCAGGTAGTCGTTCTCCTGCATCAGCCGGCGGTTCTGCAGCGTCGCGAACCACACCAGCAGGAAGTGCAACGGCCGCAGCATCAGCTCGGGCATGGGCCAGCATCGGCAGGCCCCATCCCCATCAGGAGCGCACCTACCAGCATCCACTCCGCCATGCCACGCCCCAGCGCGCCCACGACGAGGCCGAGGAACCCAGCAGAGCCGCGACCTGCGCGGCGGAGCGACTGGTGCATCCGCGACCTCGATCTTGCGCAAGAACGCCACCCACGCGTCCGCTCCTCGGGCTGCACGTCCGATTACTTCGAGTTCTTGCGCACCCAAGCCGTGAACTGATCCTGCGTCACCATTCCCGCTGCCAACCCCTCGACGAAGACGACCGCTTCGGCCTCGGCAGGGTCGAAGCTGACGTCGTTCAGGCCGAGGAACACGCGGGCCACCACGAACGCGATCCGCTTGTTCCCATCGACGAACGGGTGGTTCTTCGCCAACGCGTGTGCGTAGGCTCCGGCGAGCACTGCCAGGTCCTGCGACTCGTAGGCGAAGACCGCTTTCGGCCGGGCCATCGCCGATTCGAGCAACCCCTGGTCTCGAATCCCGGGCGACCCGCCGAACGCCTCGATGATCTCGCGGTGGAAGAACACGGCGTCCTCCACGGTCACCCACTCCGGTTCCCGCCTCACTTCGCGAGCTCTCGCAACGTGTTCCTGAACCGCTTCATGGTGTCGCGAAGCAGCGCAAGCTTCTTCTCGAACTTCGCATCGACGTGCTTCAGTTCGAGGCCGTCGCCGCCAGGCAACCGCGTGAGCATCAGCTTCTCGCCTTCCTTGCCCTCGACGCCGAGCGCCTCCAGGGCTTCCGTGGGCAGGATGACGCCGAGCGAGTTGCCGACCCGCCGCAGACGGAGCTCTATCAGGTTCTTTGTCATGGTTATCACTACGTTATAACTTGATCGGCGGCATGGCAAGGCGTCTGAAGCGTGCTCTGGCCTCCGCCGCCAACGGCCCACGGCATCGCGCACCCGGAGCTCTCACTCACGCCGCAGTTCGGGTTTTCACCCCCTTTGAGGAGCCATCCCCCGGCCGACGGCCGAACCTGTCCGCCCCGCGGTGAACAGCCGCGGGGCGGCTGCGTTTCCAGGCGCCCTGTAGCCCAACAACGGCGCGGGTTTGCGGGCAGGGTCGCGGCGGTCGCGAGTTCGCGAGAGCACAGGGTCTGGGTCCCCCAGTCCCTTTTGGGCCTGGCAGGACCGATACCGGTCCCTGCTCTCCGACCGAACTCGCGGAGAGCCCGTCGCTGGTTAGCAGAACGGCGAGTACGGCCCCGCGAGGGCTCCGGCGGGCTGCTACGGGCGGTTTCGGGGCCTCGGCGAAGGTGGCGCCGGGCAGGATTTTCGGCGCCGAGTTCAAAGACCGGAGTGGGCCCCCCAGTCCCTTCGCTCCGAGCGGACGCGTTTTCGACGGCGAAGGCGGGGATCGAGAAGATCGCGGGGCTGGTTAAGAGCGCTGGCGCCCGTCCAGGCGTCCCGACCGGACGGTCCGACGCCGGCACGGTGGCGCCGATCGCCCTCGTCGTCGCCCCCGACGCCCCGCTCGACCCCGACCGCGGCACCCAGCGCACCGGCGCGCTCGTGCCGCAGGGCCCCACCAGCCGCGCGACCTTGCTGCCACACCCCGCCCCCGCATGATCGCCTCGCCACGGCCAACCCCTCGCCCACGATGATCGACTCGATCGCCTCGTTCCTCGACTACTGGCCCAAGGCCCGGGCCCGCACGACGCGCGTGCTCGACCACCTGCCGGCAGCCGACCTCGAGTGGACCTGGCAGCCCGGCCGCTTCACGTTCGGCGACCTGCTGCGCCACCTGGCAGGCATCGAGAGGTTCATGTACGCGGAGAACGTCGCGGGCAGGCCGAGCCGGTATCCGGGCCACGACGCCAGCCTGGGGGCAGGCCTCGACGGCGTGCGCGCCTACATGGAGCGCTGCCACCGCGAGGCCATGGCGGTGTTCGGTGCGCTGACCCACGAGCAGCTGCTGCAGCGTTGTACCACCCCTGCCGGCGCCACGATGCCGGTCTGGAAGTGGCTGCGCGCCATGGTCGAGCACGAAGCACACCACCGCGGCCAGCTCTACATGATGGCGTCGATGCGCGGGCTGAAGATCCCGCCCCTCTACGGCCTGACCGAGGAAGAGGTGCGCGCCAGGTCGGCGTCGGATCTGCCGCTGGGGTAGCGACGAGCGATGACAGCAACTATGAGAGCGCACCGTGGAGGGCCCGAATGAGCAGCGAAGCCTTGGACGAAATAGACAGACTCACCGCATACGTGGTCGAAGACTGGCGATGGGTGCAGGACGACATGAGCGTCGTCGTCCTCGGCATGATCCTCTTCGGCTTGGGGGTCGAAATCGGCCGAGCCGAGAGGATCCACGCAACCGAGATCGAGTCGGCAGTCGCTCACTGCCTGCGCACCCGCTTCGGGGCAGGCAGTCGGTGGTGCAGCGAACTACTGGCGGAAGCCACGGCATCCGCAACGTCCCGCTCGCACCACCCTGGCCATTACGAACTCATCGAGACTGGCCGAACGTATCGTGGGGTCATCGACCATCAGGCACTCGTCGACAACGTGTTCGCCAACATCGCCAGTTGTCGGAACGCGGCTGGACAACCCGAACCGGAGGTTCCGGTGTTCCTGGCGCCACTGCACATGTTGCTCGCCGGACGCGAACGCGCGAAGGGATCCCCGCTTACGGAAGCCGAGGTCCTGGCGATTCGGGATGCGGCCGTTTGCATTCGCATGCCCTTGTCGAAAGCCGCGAAGTACTACGCAGAACTCGATGCGAGGCAGCCCGCTCCTCGACTGCGACCCGAGAACGCCTGGCAGCAATGGCAGGCAATCCGGGAACAGATCGAATGGTGAGATCCGAACAGACCATCCAGCGATGGCGCGCCCTAACCTGCCGACAACCCACCGGGAGGCGTGTCAGATGTCAAATCGACCCACGCATGCCGCCAAGATGGCGGCCTCGCGCGAAGGATCTACGCCCTGCCCTCGCCGCCGTCGGACGCTAACCTACATATCGCATACTCTGCGGTCGCCGAGCTGGACACACGCGATTACTCGTACACAGACAGCCTGGACAAGCAACGCCAGTTGGTCATGCCAATCCACACAGTTTACGATAGTGGTTCACAGCATGATTATTTGATATCTCATCCAACCAAGCAATGCATTCCTCGACATTTGCGGAGATACCCGCCTGGGCTATCGCGACTAACTCCGGCGGCACGTAGGCAACCAGAAAGTCGTCCCACCGGATACCACCCACACCGGGGTTGGAGGGCGAACGGTAGCAATCAACCCATAACCCAAACCCAGGAACATTGTTGTCGCTAAACAACCCATCAGACATGCCTGCTGCGATCCCATCACTCATTGAATGACTAGGCCAAAACACCAAGAGCCGACCACTTACCAATACCTCCCCGTCGCGCAACCCAACACCCCCAACGGGCAGTCGCTTGCGACGTTCACGGCAGACTAGGTGCACCGCATCATGCAATTTGGCGGACTCAAACTCTCCAAATCTACCACACGCGAACTCCCCACAGTTTGCGGCTGCGCTCAAATCTTCCGGCCACGCCATCGACGGGGACAAAGGCGAAACTAGACCGGAGTACCATTCGTGGCACTCAAGCATCGTCTTACGAAGATCTCCGTCGAATTGCTGACTATCCATCTCCGGCGCGCCTCGCGAGTTCACGTGTAATCATTTCGGTTCGGGCCAATACAACACCCGCGTTCGGGTTCTTGAGAATCAAAGTCCTGAATAGAATAAGTCGTACTGTCCAAAAACAGAATCGCGACAGTTCATGCTGCACCATGTCGTATTTCTCGGCACCCTCCGGACCACCCGGAAGGCCTCGATTCGCGCACAGTACACACCGCCTCCCCGGCTGACCACCCCAGCCAAGCACGATT
>JAEUHV010000091.1 GCA_016794485.1 Planctomycetota bacterium | reverse complement strand
CTGCCGTTGCCCGACAAGCCGCCGTCCCCGCCGACGTCGGGCCGCGAAAAGGCGCCGATCGGCGCGCCGTTCTGCCCGCTCTTCGCGATCGTGAACTGCGGCCCGAGCACCACGGCACCGTTGCCGAGCGTGACCGTTCGGCCCGCGACCCATGGCGCGGCGACCACGTCGTCACACTCGGCGACCACCAGGAACCGGCTCGGCGAGGCCAGGTTGGCGATGCGCGGCCGATACCACGACACCGCCGTGTCGTCGATCGCGACGACCGCCCCCGTGGGCAGGCCGTCGGCCGTCAGACGCTGGCCGAACACGTGCAGGTTGTTCGCGTTGAACGCGTAGTCGAACACCACGAACCACTCGCCGGCGACCTGGTCCCAGGCCGCGTCGAGGTTGCCGATCGGGATCGAGTCGTTGTTGAACTGCGTGAGCGGCGTCAGCAACGGATCGACCACCAGCGGCATGGTCGCGCTCGCGACGAACGCGGCCGGCACGACCAGTTCGAGTGCGCCGCCGTGCAGTTCGGTCGTCATCGCCGTGCGGCGGCCGTTGCCGTCGATCGCCACGGCCAGGCCGTAGTGCACGCCACCGCGCGGGCCGGTGAAGTGCACGCCGTCGGCGCACAGGCTCGGTTGCAGCGCCGACGCGAAGGCGATGCGGAGTCGCAGTTCGCCGCGTGTGGGCAACTCGGCCAGCACGAAGCGCTGCTCGATGCCTCGCAACTGGGTCGCGTACTGCTCGACCACCGCACCGCGATCGAACGCAACGAGGTCGCCGTCGCGACTCGGCACGGCATCACCGACCGGCAGTGCGATCTCGCCGATGCGCGCCGACTGCAGCGCCATGGTCACCGGCCATTCGGTCTCGACGTCGCTGCCGAGGTACGGCACGAACGTGGCGCCACCGCCGTCGAAACGCGCCAGGTAGTTGGCACCCGTGGTGCGCACGGTGCCGTCTTCGGCACGGCTGTGCACCGGTGCGGACAACGTGAGGGCGTCGACGCGCGGCCGCTGGGTGGGTTCGGGCTTGGGATCCTGCGCCAGCGCAGCGCTGGCGACGAGGCACGCGAGAAGGATGGTCGATTGCATGGGGAAAGGAGTCGTTCCCCCGATCAACCGGAACCCAGTTCCGGCGTGACCGACCTTCTCCGCCGCCTGGATGCGATCCGTCAGGATTTCGCCAACCACTCCCGGAACGCGGCGTCGATCGCGTCGAGGTCGGCGCCGAACAACCGCAGGAACTCCACCGAGGCCGGGGCCGCATCCGGTGCGGGTCGCCCGCGTTCCGGAGCGCCCAACGCCTTGCCCCGGCACGCGGCCTCGAACTGCGCGAAGCGGTCGTGCCACTTGCACTCGGGTTGCCGCAGGAAGCGCTGCAGCGCCCAGCACTGGGCGTAGTAGTCGATGCCCTTCTTGCGATCCATCGCCAGCAGGACGCCGATCCGCACGTCGACCAGCTCGCGCAGCGACAGCGGCGCCGCGCGCAGCGATTCGAGCCGCGACGCGTCCATGCGCCCGCCGACCGTGAGGCGCGTGCCGTCCCAGGTGAACGTGCCCTGGCCACCGAACGACTCGGCGAACCCTTCCGCGTACCAGTCGGGCATCACCGCCGGTGCCACGCCGAAGAAGTAGAGGTGCGCGAGTTCGTGCAGGACCAGCGCGTGCAGTTCGCCGTCGCCGAGCGGCGCGCCGTCGGCCCGTGTCGCCGCGACCAGCGTCTGGAACGTGCCGTAGTCGCAGAGGCCCGGCGCCTTCGCGTGCCCGGCCATGCCGCGCGCCGTCAGGTACGCGACGTAGTCCGCGTGCCTGGCGAACACCGTCAACACGAGCCGCTGCGTCGGTGCCCCGTCGAGCCGCTCGCGCAAATGCGGCAGCAAGGCGCTGCCGAGCGCATGCAGCTTCGCGGCGGCGTCGCCCGGCAGGTCGGTACGGACCTGCAGCAGCGCGTCCTCGTGCACGACGAGCCCGGCGAGCTTCGGTGCGGCATTGCCCGCAGCCTCGAACACCGGACGGCCCTTCTGGTCGGCACGCGACTCGCCCTCGAGCCACGTGGCCAGGTCCGCGGGGATGCGCTGGCCTTCGATCGTGAAGCCCTTGTCGTCGCGCGCGAGTTCGCCGCCGAGTTCGAGCACCTTGCGGTAGTGGCCGCGGGCCTGCTCGCTGCGTTCGGCGAGCGTGGCGCGGTGCGCGAGTTCGAGGTGGTCCTTGCGGTTGCCCTTCTCCGCCAGCGCCGCCCGCCGGTCGAACTCGGCCAACAGTGCCTTCGTCGGCTTCTTCTTCCGCTGCGTCCAGAACGCGTCGCCGAGCCCGCGCATGGCGCCGAGCACGGTCGCGGCCCCGGGGTTCTTGCCTTCGCCGATCTCCACCGCGCGCAGGAACTGCCCGGTCGCCTGCGGCACGAGCCCCTGGTCGCGCGCCCACGAGCCGAGTTCGAGATGGCGCTGGCTGGCCTCCGCCAGCGCCTTCGTGCGCATGCGTTCGTATTCGGCGACCCGCTGCTGTGCTGCGACCACGCTGCAGAGTCCAAGGCAAACCGCGAGCACGCGACTCCGACCTGACATGTGCATGATTCCTCGGCGACGTCGGCGCGCACTGTAGGTGGCCCAAGCGAACGGACAAGGCGGGTTCGACGCGAACGACGGCCTCGCCGAGTCATCGGCGAGCACCGCGCCACGCCGACGAATCGACTCGTGGTGAGTCCGGCGCGCGCCTTCGGCTATCCTCGCCGCCCGATGTCCACGGGATCCTCGTCGGGCCAAGGCCCGCTCGTCGCACTGCACGAACTCGGCAAGCACTTCGGCGCCCACGTCGCCGTCGATCGACTGACCCTGGACGTGGCGCCGGGCGAGATCCTGGCGCTGCTCGGCCCCAACGGTGCCGGCAAGACGACGACGATCCGGATGTTGATGGGCATCCTGTCGCCCACCACGGGCCGCGCGACGGTCACCGGCCTCGACTGCTTCGCACAACGGGCCCAGGTCATGCAACGCGTCGGCTACCTGCCGGACGAGCCGATGTTCTACGAGCATCTGCGCGGCGGCGAGGTCGTTCGCTTCTGCGGGGCGATGCGCGGCATGCCAGAGGCCGAGATCGTGCAGCGCACCGAAGAACTGGCCGAACGGCTGGCGTTCGCCGACGCGCTCGACGAGTACGCGGTCAACTACTCGATGGGCATGCGGAAGAAGCTGGCGCTCACCTGCGCGCTGCTGCATCGGCCGGTCGTGCTCGTGCTGGACGAGCCGACCAACGGACTCGACCCGGTCGCGACCCGCGCGCTGCTCGACATCGTGCGCGAGACCGCGGCAGCGGGCACGGCGATCTTCTACAGCACGCACCTGCTCGACCAGGCCGAACGCCTGTGCCATCGCGTCGCCATCCTGCACCGCGGCCGACTCGCGGCGCTGGGCGCGCCCGCAGAACTCCGGACGCAGCTGGCCTCCGGCGGCTCGCTCGAGGACGTGTTCTTCCAGGTGGCCACCGAACCGAAGACTGGCGCCGGCGGCGAGGCGCAGTCGTGAACCACCGACCTCCGGGCACCGCGCGTGTGCTGTGGCTGCTCGCGACGAACTCCGTGCGCCGCATCCTGCGCGGCGCGCAGGTGATGAAGGCCAGGCGGCTCAACCTCATGGCGGCCGCGGGCAAGCCGGTGCCGCGCCAGCCCACCGCGCGCAAACGCAGCGACGGCTTGCTGTGGCTCGCCGTGGTGATGCTGCCGATCTTCCTGTTCCAGTCGATCCTGATCTCGGGGCAGGCGGTCGGCCGACTCCACGACGCCGCCGAAGCGACGGCCGCGACGGCTGCTGCAGCCGCCGACCCGGAACCGGCCGCGACCGGAATGGCGCCGCGGGAAAAGGTGCCGCAGCGGTACGTCCACTCGCTGCTGGCGGTGCGGGCGCAGTGGCACGAACCGGAAGCCCGGGGGGTGTTCACCCGCTGCGGTGCCGTGCTGGTGCTCGCCCTCACCGCGATGCTGCTCGTCATGGGCATCGGCGGCGGCAACACCGGACTGGCCGGTGGCGAATGGACGCAGGCCTGGCTGCTGACGTTCCCCGTCCCCACCCGCTCGCTCGTGCTGGCCCGCGTGCTCGAGTACGGCCTCGTCGCCCTGTTTCCGTGGCTCGTGCTGTTCCCGCTGCAGTGGCAGCTGCTGCGAACGCTCGACGTTCGCGGCGCGATCTGGGTGGCGATGCTCACCACCCTGGCGACCACGATGCTGGCTGCCGCGGTTCGGTTGTGGTGCGAAACGCGGCTGCGCCTCTCGTGCAGCCTGCATCGCCTGCGCAGTGTGCAGGGCGCTTGCACCCTCGTGTCGATGCTGCTGATGTCGGTGGCCTTCATGGTGTGCCTCGGCACCACCGTGCCGCAGTGGTTCCTGGCCCTCGGTTGCGCGCTGCCCGACTGGATCACGCTGCTGCCCGGCAGCTGGTCGTTGGCGCTGGGCACCCACGGCGCCACCGCCGCCCTGGTCGGCTGCGGGGCGACGGTGCTGGCCGTCGTCGCCGCCGTCGCCGGCTGCACGTCCCTGCTTCGGGGCGGGGCCATGCGTTCGGGCGGCGTCGATCCCGGTGCGCGTGGCCGCCAGGGCGCGTGGAAGCGCGGGCGGCGGCTCGGAATCGCCGGCAAGGAGCTCGCCCTGCTGCTGCGCGACCGCAACTTCCTGGTCCAGACGCTGGTCGTGCCGCTGTTCGTCATCGGCCTGCAGTTCATCGTCAATCCGAACCTCGGCAGCGCCACCGGCCGCAACCTGACGCTGCTCGCCTATGGTGTCGCCTCGTATTCGCTGATCGGCGGCTGTTTCCAGGTGCTCAGTGGTGAAGGTCGCTCGATCTGGATCCTGTTCGCGCAACCGACGCCGATCGAATCCGTGCTGCGCCAGAAGACGCGCCTCTGGGCCACCCACGGCATCGTCATCGGCCTCGGGGCACTGCTCGCCTTCTCGGCCCGCGGCGGCTTCGAGAACGTGGTCGCGCTGGCGTTCGACTGCGCCGCGGTCGCGATCGGCTCCTGGTGCGCCGCCCACCTCGCCGCCGGAATCGGCGTGATCGGCTGCAATCCCGCGGCCGACCACGTGCCGCGGCAGATGAAGGTGCGGCACGTGTACCTGTACATGTTCTTCGCCAGCACGTTCGTCGTCGCCCTCGCGTCGACCGACTGGCAGGCGCGCGTCGGCGGCGTGCTCGTGTTCGGCACGTTGACGTTCGCCGTGTGGCAACGCGCGTGCGATCGGTTGCCGAGCCTGCTGGATCCCGTCGACGAACACCGCGACCACGTCGGCGTGTACGACGGCGCCGCGGCACTCGTGGTCTTCAACCTGATCCAGGGCCTGGTGCTGGCGATCCTGCTCCGCAGCTTCACCGTCGGCGCGGCCCCGATGACGCAGGTGTTCGTGGCGTTCGCGATCGGCGGGGCCCTGACCTTGCTGGTGTTCGTGCCGATCCTGCGCGGGCGCGACGTCGCGCTCGGCCGAGCCCTCGGCATGAGCTTCACCGACGCCCAACGTCCGCTGCTGGCGTCGGTCGCCGCGATCGGGCTCGGTGTCGGCGCCGGGATGCTCGGCCTGGGCTACCTCGCGTTGAACGCGCGCCACGGGTGGTTCGAGGTGCCGCCGCTGGAGTCGGACAACCCGCTGGGCTTGATGCTGCTGGCCGTGGTCGCAGCGCCCGTGATCGAAGAGTTGCTGTTCCGCGGCCTCCTGCTGGAAGGCCTGCGGCGCGGCACGGGCCCGGTCCTGGGGGCGTTGTGGAGTGCGGCGCTGTTCACCGTGATGCACCCGCTCGTGTCCTGGGCGCCGGTGTTCGTGCTGGGCCTGCTCACCGCGTTCGTGCAGCTGCGCACTCGCTTCCTGCCCGCGGCGATGTTGCTGCACGCCGTCTACAACTTCGTCGTGGTGACGTACCGGTAGCAGCGACGCCGCCGACAACTCGATTGTCGGCGACCGCGCACACCTGCATCATGCGAGCACGTGTCCGCACTCGCTTCGTTCCTGCACCACCTCGCCGCGAGCTGCGCCGACGACGGGTTCGTGCGTCTGTCGCTCTCGTCCCCGACGCGCCACGACGACGCCGTGCAACGCATCCAGGCGCGCCTGGTCGACCTCGACGGCGGCCTGCACCTGTCGTTCACGCTGAAGGAGGAACGGCGCGACACCACGCAGAACGTGCCCCTGCCGGACGCCGTCGCGTGGGTCGAACGCAAGCTCGGCCGTGAGTTCCGCGGCGCGCTGCTGGCGACGACGACCGCGGACTGGCAGCTGCAGCTGCCGGACGGCAAGGACGCGCGCCTGATCCGCCACAAGCCGGCCACGACCGAGACCCCGCCGCGCAGCCACGACGGCAAGAAGCCGACGTTCCTCGGGGCATCGGCGCTGCCGTGGCTGCAAGGGCTCGGCATCGTCGACCAGCAAGGTCGTCCGCGGAAGAACCTCGCCGACAAGCGGGTGCAGATCGACCGCTACGTCGAGATCCTGGCCCACCTCGCGCGCGACTGCGGCTTCGACGCGAAGTCGGAGGCACCGCTGCGCGTCGTCGACGTGGGTTGCGGCAAGGGGCACCTGACCTTCGCGGCCTGGCATCTGTGCAAGCACGTGCTGCACCGCACGCCGCACGTGGTCGGCATCGAGGTTCGCGACGAGCTGGTCGCCAACGCGAGCGAACTCGCGGCCCAGCTGGCGCCGGGCGAACTCACGTTCGTGCACGGCGACATCGGCACCGTGCCGCTCGGCGCGGTCGACGCGCTGGTCGCACTGCACGCCTGCAACACCGCGACCGACCATGCGATCCGGCGCGGCATCGAGGCCGGCGCGCGCTTGATCGTGGTGGCACCGTGTTGCCACCAGGAAGTGCGGCCGCAACTCGGCCGGCCAGCACCGCTCGATGCGGTGCTTCGGCACGGCCTGTTCGCCGAACGCATGGCCGAGTGGGCGACCGACGGCCTGCGCACGCTGGTGCTCGAGCACATGGGCTACCGCACCAAGGCGATCGAGTTCGTCGGCGGCGAACACACCGGCAAGAACCTGATGCTGGCCGCGGTGCGCGGCAGCGAACCGACCCCGGCGCAGCGCGCCACCACGCGCGCCGCGATCGACGGCTTCCGCGCGTTCTTCGGCATCGGCACGCACGCGCTCGACGAACTGCTGGCTGCGCCGGGCCCGAACGCAGCCGGCGCGTAGCCCGTCGGCTACCGGTCCTCGCCGCCGTCGTCGTCGTCGGGCTTCGCCTCGAGCAGCATGTCGATCGCCGCGCGCACCACTTCGTTGGCCGAAGCGAAGCGACCGTCGCGCACGAGCTGGTAGACCGCCTGCATCGTCTCGTTCGGCAGCGTGATCGTCAGGTTCGTCACGCGCTGCTGGTGCTTGGCCATGGCCGCATCCTCGACGCCGTCGCCGCCAGGCGCAATCGTCAGGTGCGGCCGACGTGGATCTCGGCGCGCACGGCCTGGACCATGCGGGGATCGGCGCCGCGATTCGCGGCCGCGTCGACGTGCGCATCGGCTTCGGCCATGCGGCCGAGCAGCGCACAGGCCTGGGCGAGGTGCAGCAACGGCGACGGATCGCTCGGCGCCAGCAGATGCGCGCGCTGCAGCAGCGCATGCCCTTCCTGCACGCGACCGCTCGCGACCAGCAGGATGCCGAGGCGATTGTGCGCGTCGGGTGATTCGTGGTCGTGGCGCAGGGAACGACGCAGCAGCCGTTCGGCCCGGCGCAGGCGGCCGAGCTTGTGCAGCACGAGCCCGTACAGGAACCACGCTTCGGCGACACGGCCGGCGCGGCGCACGAACGTGCGCACGATCGCCAACGCCGCGGCGAGGTCGGCGGCGGCGATCGCCTTCTCGACCAGTTGCGTCGTGGCCCACAGGCCGGGCACCGTCGACAGCCGCAGGAAGCGACGCGCCTGGCCGGCGACCACGGGCTGCAGGCCGATCTGCAAGGCCCGCTGCAACGCCGAGGCGGCGCTGTCGCCATCGTCGAGCAGGAGGCACGCGCGGCCGAGTTCGAAGTGCAGCATCGCGTGCTCGGGATCCTTCTGCAGCGCGCGCGTCACCACCGTGCGCGCCATCGCGGGCTGTTCGTCTTCGAGCAGGAACGACACCACGAGGCGCGCCACCGGCACCGGCAGGTCGTCCATGCCGACCAGTTCGCGCACGAGGCCGGCCCGCGTCGCCTGGTCACCCGTGCGGTCGCACGCCGCGGCGTGCTGCGCCAGGGCGGCCGGGCTCGCGGCACCGACCGCGCGGGCGCGACCCACCACGTCGCCGACGTCGTCGTAACGCTGCACCTTGAATGCCTGCGCCGCGGCACGTTCGACGAGGTCTTGGCGCGCCGGCGCGAGCCGCGCCGCACGGCAGGCCACCGTGGCGGCCGACGCGTCGTCGCCCGCTGCGAGCAGCAGCGCGTCGTAGCGTTCGAGCGTCGTCACGTCGTCCGGCAGCTGCGCCACGATCGGCGCCAGGACCTGCGCGCACGCGGCGCGGTGTTCGCGGTGGCGCAGGTGGTGCGCGACGAAATCGCCGACCAGCACCTGCACTTCGGGCTCGGCCGCGGCGAGTTCGGCGCAACGGCGGGCCGCGCGCAGCGGATCGGGATTGGGCTCGACCAGGTTCGCCTCGCGCCGCAGCAGTTCGTCCTTCAACACCAGGAACCAGCCCAACGCCTCGCCCGCCAGGTTCGGCAGGCGCGACGGCCGCCCGGCCCAGCCCATCCGGTCGGCGAGTTCGAACTCGAGACGCGGCAGCACGTCGAGCGGTCGTCTGCAGTCGAACGGCAGATCGAGTGCCAACCGCACGTCGCCGGTCTTGCCGTCGAGCACGCGCCAGTGCAGCACACCGGCCCGCAGGATGCCGTCGCTCAGCAACCGCACGTCGCCCTGCTTGTGCACCTGGACGAGCACCGCCGGGTCGAACAGCTGGTTCGGACGCAGCAGCACGCGCTTGCCGTCGATCGGGCCCAGGAACGGAAAGAACCGCGCGCCGCGGTCGCCGTCGCCGTTCAGGCGAGCGACGAGCAGCCGCGGCAGCTGGCGCGCCAACACGTCGTACGGAGCCGCCCCGGAAACCGGTACGAGGCCGTCGGCGACGGCGAAGGCGAACACCACGGGGCCGGACATGCTCCGACCCTATCGAGCACGCGGGCCACGCAGCCGTGCCGCGCGCGGATCCACCGGTGGCATCGTGCGTTCGCTCAGCGCGACGCTTTGTCCATCGGCACGACCGCGCGCTGCGTCCACGAACTGCCCGCCGAACGCACCTCGACCACCACTTCGAACGGCGGCGGCGACGAGGCCGCGACCAGGCGCTGCAGCTCCGCCCCGATCTCCGCGCCGATCGTGGGATTCTCGGTCCCCGTCGGGATCGTCACGTTCGCGACCACGCGCCGGCCGTCGCGTTCCAGCTCTTCGTGCACGCGGATCGGCCCGACGGTGCGCGCAGCGAACCGGCGCTGCAACACCTCGGCCGGCCCTTCGCCGCGCCGCGCGTCCTTCTGGTCGGCGAGCTGGTGCATGGCGATGGCCAGCAGGATGCAACCCGCCAGTCCCATCGCTGCGATCGTCGCCACGGCCTTGTTCACCGTGGCCTTTTCGACGCCGGCGGGCCCCGTCGTTGAGTTTTGGCCGCGCCGGGGCACCCCAGCCGAACGAACTCCCCGCGAAGAAAACCCCGTCCGGGGCATTGCCTTGCACGGGGGAGCCGGTATGCATCGGCGGACGCCCTCCCAGGGCGTTCCTTACCGAACCCCGATAGCCATGGGCAAAACCGTCCGGTGCCGCGAATGCGGCAAGGTCTACCGCGAGCTCGACGAACTCGAGGACCTGCGCGACAACGACAGCGTCTGCCTCGTCTGCAACAACACCATCGAGGTCGCCGATTGGGACCGCGTGCTCGCTTCGTACGAAGACGAAGACGGCGAGGGCGGTGACGACGACGACGATTGGGACGACGACGACGATGCCGAAGCAGCGGACGGCGACGCCGAAGAGGCCGCCGACGACTTCGAGGAAGTCGACGACGCTGACGCTGGCGACGACGAGGACGAAGAAGAAGAGGACGACGAGGAAGACGAGGACGAAGAAGAAGACGAAGACGACTGACGGGCGCCCGCGCAGGCCTTCCCGCCCGCTCCTCCGGGCCTGGACGGCACCAAGCCCTCGCCTTCGCTGACGCCTGCAGGCGCGCCAAGATGGCAGCGCCGCCCCCCGCTGTCCCTGCCAATCTGGCCGCGACCGCGACCGCCCCGGCTCGGGGGGACAAGCCTTAGAAGGCTCAAATGAAATGACTTACGCAAGCCGTCGAACGCGGCACATGGCTTGCGAAGGGCGGCGCCCCAGAAATCCCGGCCGATCCCCAACTGCATGGTCCAGTCCTTCCGCGTGCTGCTGGTCGAAGACGACGACTCGCTCCGCTCCTGCCTTGGCGAGTTCCTCGCCAGCCATGGGTGGGAAGTCGGCGCCACCGGCCACGCCATGGAAGCCCTGCGGTTGATGCAGACCCAGCGGTTCGATTTCTCCCTGCTCGACTTCCACCTGCCGGGAATGACCGGGATGCAGTTGTTCCAGCGGCTCGCCGCGATGCGCCCGCTGCCGGCGATCCTGATGTCGGGCCTGGCCACGGCGGAAGAAGCCGCAGCCGCCCAGCACGCCGGGTTCTTCGCCTTCCTGCGCAAGCCGCTCGACCTCGCCCGGCTGCGCCAATCGCTCGAACTCCTGATCCGGACCCACTTCGGCGGCCCGCTGGTGCAGCACTTCGCGCACAAGCCCGGGCCAGGCAAACCGACGCCACCTTCCCCACCGGCGTGGCCGTGCTGCTGAGACGTTCCTCGGCCCCACACCACGTCGCCTCCCTCGAATCCATCACCCCCAGAGAGAACTGCACATGTCGAAGACCAAGACCATGACCGTCACCCCCCTCGGCGATCGCGTCCTCGTGAAGCGCGTCGCTGCCGACGACAAGACGAAGGGCGGCATCATCCTGCCCGACACCGCGAAGGAGAAGCCGCGCGAGGGCATCGTCGTCGCCGTCGGCAAGGGCAAGGTCCTGGACAACGGCAGCCGTCAGGCGATGTCGGTCAAGGAGAAGGACCGCGTCCTGTTCTCCTCGTACGCCGGCTCCGAGATCAAGATGGACGGCGAAGAGCTGCTGATCCTCGGCGAAGACGAGATCCTCGCGGTGATCGAGAACTGATCCCGCCGCACTTCCCACCCAACACACCCCCACCGAGACACTCCCATGGCAGTCAAGAAGATCGCATACGACCAGGAAGCGCGTGAGCGCATGCGCGACGGCGTCCGTCAGCTCGCCCGCGCCGTCAAGGTCACGCTCGGCCCGCGCGGCCGCAACGTCATCATCGAGAAGTCGTTCGGCAGCCCGACGGTCACCAAGGACGGCGTCACCGTGGCCAAGGAGATCGAACTGGCCGGCAAGTACGAGAACCTCGGCGCCCAGCTCGTGAAGGAAGTCGCCTCGAAGACGAGCGACATCGCCGGCGACGGCACGACGACGGCGACGGTGCTCGCCGAAGCCATCTTCGAAGAGGGCATCAAGAACGTCACCGCCGGCGCCAACCCGGTCGCGATCAAGCGCGGCATCGAGAAGGCGGTCGCCAAGATCGTCGAGTCGATCAAGAAGGTGAAGATCGACGTCAAGGGCAAGAAGGAGATCGCCCAGGTCGGCTCGATCGCCGCCAACAACGACGAGGAGATCGGCAACATCCTCGCGGACGCGATGGAGCGCGTCGGCAAGGACGGCGTCATCACGGTCGAAGAGGGCAAGAGCCTCGTGACCGAGGTGAAGTGGGTCGAAGGCATGCAGTTCGACAAGGGCTACCTGTCGCCGCACTTCGTCACCAACCAGGACAAGATGGAGGCGGTGCTCGAGAACCCGTTCATCCTGATCCACGAGAAGAAGATCTCGACGATCAAGGACATGCTGCCGCTGCTCGAGAAGATCGCGCAGAGCGGCCGCCCGCTGCTGATCGTCGCCGAGGACATCGAGGGCGAGGCACTGGCGACGCTGGTCGTCAACAAGCTGCGCGGCACGTTCAAGTGCTGTGCGGTGAAGGCGCCGGGCTTCGGCGATCGCCGCAAGGCGATGCTCGAGGACCTCGCGATCGTCACCGGCGGCAAGGCCGTGTTCGAGGACCTGGGCATCAACCTGGAGTCGGTCACGACCGGCGAACTGGGCAGCGCCAAGAAGGTCGTCGTCGGCAAGGACGACTGCACCATCATCGAGGGCGCCGGCAAGCCGAAGGACTGCCAGGCCCGCATGGAGCAGATCCGCGCCGAGATCTCGCGCACGACGTCGGACTACGACCGTGAGAAGCTGCAGGAGCGGCTGGCGAAGATCGCCGG
>JAEUHV010000088.1 GCA_016794485.1 Planctomycetota bacterium | reverse complement strand
TTCCTGCATTGCGCCGACCAACGCTGGCACGTCGTGCACGTCGACGCCTACGCCCACCAGGTCTACGTGCCGGCCCATCTCGCCAGCCGCCAGTTCTTCACCCTGGCCCGCGAACGGCTGCATCCAGGCGGCGTGATCGCCTGCAACGTCGGCGCACTGCACGCCGACGATGCCGTTCTGCAAGCGATCGCGGCGACGATGGTCGAGGTGTTCGGCCACGCCCACGTGCTGTTGGTGCCGCGCACGCGCAACGCGCTGCTGGTCGCTCGGCGCGGGTCACCGCCCGACGCTTCGCAGCTGGCCGCGGCGGCAACGCACGCGTTGTCGGCGCGGGTCGGAACCGCGGACCGGGCGCACTGGCAGGGCCTCGTGGCGGCGGCCGCGCGTCCGGGTGCGTGGCGTCACCTGCGGCGGGGCGGCCTAGTCTTGGACGACGACCGGCCCGTGCTCGACGCGTTGCTGGCGGACAGCTACATCGCCCGCGACGACGCGACGGAACTCGTGCCGTGCCAAGGGCCGGTGGATGCACCGGGAGCGGAAGCGGCGGCCTATGCCGCCCAACTGGCCGACGACGTGCCCGGGGTGTTGGACGCAGTGCGTTCCAGCCGCGTCGCCACCGCATACCTGCGCGAACAGGCGGCGCGGATGCGCTGGCGGATGCGTTCGTTGTCGGCCGCCGCCGCCGAATACGACGCTGCCCTGGCCCTCGGCCCGGACGCGGACCAACGCGCGCGCATCGTCGCCGACCGGGCCGTGCTGCAGACGGAACTCGACGTGCGCGACCGGGCCGATGCCGCGGCTAGGCGCAACGGCTGGCTGCAGGTCCTGGCGATCGGCTTGTTGCCGCTCGCGGTCCTGGCGCTTCGCCGCGTCGCCTGAACGCGGCGCCGCCGGGCGTCACAGGATGTCGAGGATGCCGCTGCTGCCGTTGGTCAGCGTCTCGGTCGAGGCGCGATAATTGGTGTTCGTGGCGTAGGTCGAGTTCCACGGCAGCGGCGACTTGTCGCAGACGCGACCCAGCGCGACCGCGGCGAACGCGCGCGTGAGCGGCGTCAACTTGTCGTTCGCCAGCATCGCCCGCAGTGGCTCCAGGGACCGGCGATCGCCGATCTGGCCGAGTGCCGCCGCGATTGCCGAGAGGCGCACCAGGCTCGGGTCCGGGTCCTGCAGCGCCTTGCACAGCTCCTCGGCCACCGTGGCGTCGCCCAGCAGTCCCAGGGCGCGCACACATTGCAGCATCAACACTGGCCGGCGTTCCGAACCGAGCAGCAGGGCGCGTACGTCGGCGATCGCCAGGCGATCGCGCAAGAGGCCCAAAGCCAGGGCGACGTAGCCGGCCACATCGTCGCGCTGGCGACTCTCGGTGAGCACTTGGCGCAGCAGGTCCGCGCCGTCGCGGTCGCCACTCAGCCCCATCGCGATCGCCAGCGCTCCCTGCGCACTCGGGTTGCGCGCCGACTGCAACGCCTTGCGCAGGGCGCTGGTCACCGCGACGTCCGACTCGACGGCGCTGCCGGCTTCCGCTGCGGCCTGCTGGGCGCGTGCATGCAGGACGCCGAGCGCCATCGCGCACCACGGCAACTCGATGGCCCGCCCTGCCTGGTCCAGTTCCCGTAGCAACGCCGCCTTGGCCTCTTCTCCACCCTGGCGCGCGAGTGCAACCAGGGCGAAGGAACGGGTCTGCTGGTCGCGGTGCTCGCGGTAGGTGTGCAGCAACGTGGTGCCGACCTCGGCATCCGGATCGGTGGCATCGCGCCACGGCAGGGCGAGGCTGCCCAGTGCCAGCGCGCACGACTGCGCGATGAACAGGTTGCCGCCGCGCGCGTCCGCTGGGGCGTTGTCGCCGAGCCCAGCCTGCAGGTCGGCGAGCAGCAGGTTGCGGAAGCGCAAGCGGAGCACTTCGGCCGAAGGCGGCACGAGACGGGCGAACGCGGGCGGGCAGTGGGCCTGCATGAGGCGTTCGCCCGGGCCCAGGTTCTTCGTGTAGTAGGCCTCGAGCGCATCGAGCACGGACTGGCGCAACACCTTGGCCGCGGCGGAGTCCTCGCTGGCCGGGAACCGTGCCAATGCCTCGACGAGCGCGACCTTGAGGTCCCGGCCGAGCAACTCGGGCTTGGCCAGCATTGCCGTCTGTTGCTGCACGATGCGATGCGCGGTGGCGCCTTGCGGATGGGCGGCGAGCAACAGGCCCTGGGCGAACACCGCGAACGCGCGCGTCCTTTCGTTCACTGCCGCACCGCCCGACAGCCGGCGACCCTCGGCCGAGTCGGCGACGAGGGCTGCCAGCAACTCGATGTGTTCGGGTTTGGCTTGACCGGCGATCCCATAGGCCAGCGCCGCAGTCTCGCGCAGTTCCTGGTCGGCGGCCTGCAGCCACGGCACGAACAGTTCGTGCAGCGATGTGTGCTTGGCGTCGCGTCCGACCTTGGCGAGTGCGACGAGGCAGCTGGAGACCGTGTCGCGGTCGCGTGCGGCGCGCAACGCCGTGGCGAGGGCCTCGGTCGTGGCATCGAGGTCGGCCTCGGACGGCCTCTGCACGGGCACCCCGGTCGCCATCGGCCCGCGGCTCAGCATGGCGTCGTCCAAGGATGGGCGGCGACCGTCGTAGATCACTTCGCGCAGGCGCAGCCACGGATCCTTGCCAAACTCCCACCAGAACTCCCAGCGACCGAGATCGTCGTCGAGTGCCGCACCACGGCTACGGCTGGTTGCGCGGCTGCCGAGAGTGCCGGCCGGCGAACTGCTCGCGGGCGATGTGCTTGGGCCAGACGTCGTGCCCGAACCGGAGGTCGCGCTCCCGCTGCTGCCATTGCCGCCGGGACTGCTGCCACCCGTCGAGCCACTCGCATTGCTCGGAGCCGGCGGCACGACCGCAGCGGGGCCGAGGTATTGGCCACCGTGGGCCGGCAACCATTGCCCGAAGGCGCACACTCCCAGCAAGACGAACACGATGCGGCGATCGGTTGGGTGGATCATGGCGCCGGCCATAGGCAAACGACGTGCCTGCCGCTCGCAAAGACGAGTTCGCTGGGAGCACATCGATCCGCAGGCCAGGAGATCGGGTGGCGTCGCGGCGCCGAAACGACAAGCCCGATGGTGCGCAACGCCGCCGGCAAACGAAACGAGGGCTCGTCCAGCAGTAGCTGGACGAGCCCTCGGGGGCAGGCCCACCTACGTCGCGCGAGCGGCGTGGGTGGTGCTTGTGCGGACGCACGGGCTCGCGTGGCGAGCCCGCGCCGGGATCACAGGATGTCCAGGATGCCCGTCGACTTGTTGGTCAGCGTTTCCACCGCGGCGCGGTAGTTCGTGTTGACGCCGAGCTTGCTGTTCCACGGCAGCGACTCCTTGTCGGCGACACCACCGAGAGCCACTGCGGCGAACGCGCGCGACAGGTCCTGCAGCTGCGAGTCGAACAGCATCTTCTTCAGCGGCGCGATCGTGCGCTGGTCACCGATGAAGCCGAGGGCCGAGGCGATCGCCGACAGCTTGGCCAGGTTCGGCTCGCCGTCGGTGAGCAGCTTCTGCAGGTCGTCGGCGACGCGCTTGTCGCCGAGCTTGCCCATCGCAATGGCCGCCTGCTGCAGCAGCTCGGTGCGGCGCGTCGCCTGCTTCATGACTTCGCGGATGTCTTCCTTCGCGCCCGACTCGTTCATCAACGCGAGGCCGATCGCGAGGTAGCCCGCCATGTCTTCCTTGGCGACGTTGTCCTTCATCAGCTTGCGCATGTCGTCCGCGGCGTCCTTGGCGCGGGTGAGGCCGAGCGCGATCGCCAGCGAGCCGGTCAGGCTGGGCGTACGGCTTTCCTTCAGCGCCTTGGTCAAGGTCTCGGCGACGAACGAGACGTCGGCGCCGGGGTCCTTCTCCAGGCGGTAGAAGGACATCACGCCGAGCGCGAGCGCGCACCACGGCTTGCCGAGTTCCTTGCTCGCCTTGTCGAACTCCTTCAGGATGCGCTCTTCGTTGACCGGGCCACCGATCTGGCCGAGCGAGAGCATCGCGAAGTTCTTGGTCTGGATGTCCTTGTGGTCGTGCCAGACGTCGAGCAGCAGATCGCTGAACTTGGCGTCAGGGTTCTTCTTGTCGTCCTTGCTCTCGATCGGCTTGACCATGCTGCCGAGCGCCATGGCGCACGACTGCGAGATCGAGATGCTCGAACGCTTGACCTTGCCCTTCTCGAGCAGGTCGTCGGCGAAGAGCTGCTTGTAGTGGTCGCTCTTCTCG
>JAEUHV010000056.1 GCA_016794485.1 Planctomycetota bacterium | reverse complement strand
GCAGCACGGCCACGCCCCCCGCGGGCGCCGACCTCGCCAGCCCTCCGGTGCGGGTGCGCACCGACGGTTCGGGCCAGTACACCGCCCAACGGCTCGCCCCCGGACCGGTCGCGTGCGTGGCCAAGGCACGTGGCCACGGGCCGGCCCGCCACTCGCTCACGCTGGCCCCTGGCCAGTCGCTGCCGTTCGATCCCGTGCTGCCGCCTGGAGGACGCATCGTCGGCCGCGTCACGCGCGATGGGTCACCGGTGGCCGACGTGCGGGTCCGGGTCGGCCCGGCCGACGCGTTCGCGACGTGCCGCACCGAGTCGGGTGCCGATGGCGCGTTCACGCTGGTCGACGTGGCGGCCGGCAGCGTCACGGTCGAAGCCGACAGCGGCCAGGGTGCCGCCGCCCGACACGCGCGCACGGTGGTCGACGTGCCGGCCGGCGGCGAAGCGGCGTGCGAGCTCGAATTGACGCCCCCTGGCCCCGCCCCGAACCTGCGCGGCCGCGTCGTCGACGCCACGGGCAAACCGGTGGCCGGCTGCCGGGTCAGCACGCGCATGGCGCAGGCGAAGAACGTGGCCACCACGACCTCTGCCGACGGCACGTTCGCATTCGCGATCCCGAGCGGACCGGTGGACCTGCGCGTGCATCGGCCCGGACGGCCGCAGCCGGCGTTCGCCGACCTCGTGGTGCGCGCCATCGATCCCGCCGCCGGACCGGTGCAGCTGGTGCTGGTTCCGTTCACACCGGCCCGGATCACCGGCCGCATCGCCGATGCGCATGGCTCCGGCCTGCCGGGCACGATCGCCTGCTGGCACCACGAACGCGCCGAATGGGTGCAGTTCCGGGCCGCGGCCGACGGCAGCTTCGGGCTCGGGGACGTGCCCCCGGGAACCCTCGACCTGCTGGTGGAACATCCCGGACTCGCCAGCGTGCCGGTGCGCGAACTGCGGCTCGCGGCGGGCGAACTCGAGGACCTCGGCACGCTGTCCCTCGGCAGCGGCGGCACGTTGTTCGGCGCCGTGCGCGGCCCTGGCGGCATGGCTCCCGAGCAGTGCGACCTGACCGCCGTCGCCGACGGTCGGCGATTCCATGCGGAGTACCGCGGCGGCACCTACCGCTTCCCCACCATCCCCGCCGGCGACTACACGCTGCTGGTGAGCGGCGCCGGCCTTGCCGCCGTGGCGTTCCCGATCAGCATCGTCGCCGACACCGAGAAGATGCAGGACGTCGAACTGCAGACGGGCGTACGCCGCGAGATCCGGGTGGTGCTGCCGCCGGATGCCGGCAGTTCGTGCGGCCTCGCGCTGCGCGTGGCGGGCAGCACGATGCGCTGGCTCGACACCGGCGGCACCACCCAGAAGCCTGGGGTCGAGACCGAAGTGACGTTCGTCGCGTGGATGGCGCCCGGCACCTACGAAGCCGTGGCATGGACGGCCACCGGCTTCGAGGCGCGGCAGGGCATCGTGTTCGCCGCTGGAGACGACCGCGAAGTCAGGCTCACGGTGGCGCGCAAGTAGGCCGCCCGTCACGAAGATGCGACAGCGGCAAGGGGCGTCGCCCGCCGCGCGCGTCGCAGCGCATGGGTAGTCTGCGCCACCCCCTCGGAGACCGACCGCCCATGCGCCGAACGTTCGCCCCCCCGTCGCTCGTGCTGTTCC
>JAEUHV010000055.1 GCA_016794485.1 Planctomycetota bacterium | reverse complement strand
AAGACCTCTACTTCCGCCTCGCGGTCGTGACCGTCCGGCTGCCGCCCCTGCGCGAGCGCGGCGACGACGTCGTGCCGCTCGCCGAAGCGTTCCTGCAGCAGTGCGCGCGCGACGCCAACATGCCGCCGCCGACCGTGTCGCCGGCGCTGGCGGCGGCGCTGCGCGCGCGGTCGTGGCCGGGCAACGTGCGCCAGCTCAAGAACGAAATGGTGCGGGCCTGGGCGCTGGCCGGCGGCGGCGAGATCCGTCCGGAATTGCTGACGCCGCCCGATCCGGAGGTCGCCGCCTCCGACGCCGTCGGGCTGCCGCCCGGGCACGACCTGGTCGCCATCGAACGCTGGGCGATCGAGCGGGCGCTCGCTGCGGCGCAGGGCAACAAGGCGGAGGCCGCGCGGCTGCTGGGCATCGGGCGGCGCACCCTCTACGACAAGCTCGGCCCGGCGGCGGGTGGTCCACCGGCTTCCTGACTGGTCGCACCGTGCGGATTCTGCACAGCTGTGCCGTTCCCGCGCGGCGGCCAACGCTGCGACCGCGCCAGGCCCAGGCGAAATGCGGTTCGGCGCCGCGTCCCGGATTGGTACCGCAGTTGCATGAGCAAGGGCGTGATCCGTTCGCTGTTGCCGTTGGCCCTGGTCGTCGCGCCCGTGTTCGGGCAGACGCAGCGCCTCGTCGACACGATCGCCCGGCCGCTGGCCTACCTGTGTCTGGAGGCGATGCCTCCGCTCGCCAATGCCAGGCCGGGGGCCGAACGGCAACCCGGCCCGGTGCATCGCCTGCTCGCCGACCCGTCGCTGGAGGTGTTGTTCACCGGCGGCGCGGAGAACCGCGAGCCGGCCACCGGTTCGACGCGCGCCCTCGGCCTCGTGCGCGGCCTGCTCGGTCGCAGCCTCGGCGAGATCGAGCTCGTGCTGACCGGCATCGTGCCGGCCGATGGCCAGCCGCTGCTCGTGCTGCGCGCTCGCCTGCCGGTCGCCGCGGCCGACAACCTGCAGCTCGCGCTCGACAAGAACGAACTCGGCGAGGCGAGCCGCAAGGTGGCCGGCACCACGACCTACCGCTTGCGCGGTGACGGCACCGCGGCAGCGCCCGGCCAGGACGTCGAACTCGCGCTGGTCGGCGCCGATCTCGTGATCGGCAACGACACGTCGGCGATCCGCGAAGTGCTCGAAGCACCGGCGGCGGGCAACACCGCGGCGGCGCCGCGCGAAGGCGTGCTGTCCGGCGACGCGACGTTCCGCGCGATGAAGAAGCAGCTGCCGGTCGCCGGCGGTTCGCTGTGGATGTTCGGCGACTGGCAGCGGCTCGGCGACCGCGTCGGCGGCGACGCCAAGGGCATGCCCGCGTGGCTGATGGGCTCGTCCGGGCTCGGCAGTGCGCGCGCGGTGATGGCGGCGGTGTCGCCGGGGGCGGCCGGCGCGGCCGATCGTCCCGACTACACCGCCACGCTGTTGCTCGACTTCGCGGCCGATCACGATGGCGCGGGTCGGCGCGGCCCCGGGCGGCACGGTCCGGGTGGTCCGGACCACGACCACGAACCAGATGGCATCACCGGTTGGTTCCGTTCGGTGAAGCCCGTGCCGGTGCGCACCCTGCTCGCCGAGTTGCCCGCGGGTGGTCTCGGTGGCCTCGTGTTGTCGGTCGACCTGCGGCGTGCGTTCACCTCGTCGCACGACGGCTCGCATTTCTACTCCGACCTGCGGATCGCGTTCGAGGAGTACGGACTCGACCTGGACCGCAACGTCATGAGCCGGCTAGGCGAACACGGCACGCTGCAATTCCACGTCGGCACCTCGGCCGCCGGAACGGCTGCGGTCGATGCGGTGTATTCGATCCGCACCAAGAACAAGAAGGCTGCGAGCGACCTGTTCGCCGACCTGCGGCGGGTGTGCGAGAAGTCCAAGCTCGGCGTCGGCGTCGCGCGCGACGGCAAGGACCCCAAGGACCGCCGCGTGCATGAACTGATCGAGGTCCGCCACCACGACCTGACCATGTTCCTCACCGCGCACGAGGACGCGCTGCTGTTCACGAGCGACGCCGACACGCTGGTCGCCGTCGTCGACGAGTTGCGGCGCAACAAGCCGCGCGCCAAGAAGGGCGAGCCGATCGCGGCCGCCGTGACCGCGGCGGGAACGGGCAACGTCGCCGGACTGTTCGACGTCGACCTGCAGCCGCTGTTCGACCACATCTCGACCGCGTTCGCCGGAGTCGGCGTGCGCGTCGACCTCTCGACGTTGCCCAGGCGCCACGTCGGCCACCTCGACCTGCAGCCGCACGACGAAGGAACCACCGTTCGCGTCCGTGTGCTCTCGTCGAAGTGATCCGTAACCAGTCGCCGTTCTTTCTCTCCTGACCCGACCGAAGCCACGCGCGGCCGACGCCGCGTAGTGGTGGTAGGCAAGATCTTCGGTCGCACCCGGGTCACACCGGGTGCGTCCACGGATGCACGGCAATCCGCCGGAAGCCAGCCCAACTGGGGCAGGCAGGGCTGGCCGAGGGCGATCTGCGTGTGTTGCGCAGACCGTGCATCCGCTCCTTCTTCGGGCACATGGTCCGCTTGGTTCTCGTTGGCCGTTCCCTATCTGGGGCAGGCAGGAACGGTCGACGAGGTTGCGTGAACATCACGCGGCGGACCATGTGCCCGGTTTCTTTCTGGTCGTCCGTTCCGGCGCCGATCCGCGCCGCGCCGCGCAGCCGCGGCGACGGTTTCGTCCCTTGGACTTGGCGCAGGCGCTGCCTACAACCGCGCCCATGCCCCGCGACGCCGACGAAGAACCGAACGCCGACCGCCCCGGCCTGAACGACGACCGGTCGGCTGGAGCACGTCCCGCCGTCGCCGTGGACGGCGATCCGGGGGCGGTGGTGGTGCAGGACGCGCTGCCGGACACGATGTTCGTGTTCCCGCTGAAGAAGGCGGTGCCGTTCCCGCACCTGATGATGCCGCTGCTGCTCGAGTCGCCGACGGCGCGCGACATCGTCGCCAAGGCCGAGGCGCACAACGGGCACGTGCTGCTGGTGCTGCAGAAGGACGCCGACAAGGACGTGGCGTCGGCCGACGAGGTGTGTGAGGTCGGCGTGGTCACCCGCATCCTCAAGACCCTGAAACTCCCCGACGGCGGCATGTCGGCGATGACCCAGGGCCTGCGGCGGGCCCGCCTGGTCAAGGTCGTGCGGCAGAAGCCGCACCTGGTCGCCCGCGTCAAGGAAGTGGTCGAGATCCCGGCCCAGGGCGAACGCGCCGGCTCGCTGTTCCGGCTGTTGCAGAAGCAGTTGCAGTCCCTGTCCGAGATCGCCGACCAGGTCGACCCGGGCTTCGCCACTGCCTTGCTCAACGTCGACGATCCGAGCCAGCTGGCCGACTTCTCCGCCGGCGTGGTGCGCAAGGTGACCGACCGCCAGCGCCTGCTCGAACTGCACGACGTCGAGCAGCGGCTCGACCTGGCCCTGCAGCTGGTGATGGCCGAGAGCGAACTGGCCGCGCTGGACAAGCGCATCCTCGGCGAGATCCGCGACAAGGCGGAGAAGGCGCAGAAGGACTACTTCCTGCGCGAGCAACTCAAGATCATCCGGCGCGAACTCGGCGAGGAGAAGGACCCGCGGGCCCTGGAGATCCAGCGCCTCGAGGAGGCGATCCTGCAGGCCAAAATGCCGGAACCGGCGCTGAAGCGGGCGCGCGAGGAGATGACCAAGCTGCAGACGACTCCGGTCGAGTCGGGCGAGTACGGCGTGGTGCGCAACTACCTCGACTGGCTGACCGCGCTGCCGTGGAGCGTGTCGACCACCGACGACACCGACCTCGCGCGCGCCGCGCGCGTGCTCGACGACGACCACCACGGCCTCGCCGAGGTGAAGGACCGCATCCTCGAGTTCCTGGCCGTGCGCAAGCTGCGGCCGGGCCAGGCCGGTTCGATCCTGTGTTTCTCGGGGCCGCCCGGTGTCGGCAAGACGAGTCTCGGCCGCAGCATCGCGCGCGCGATGGGCCGCAAGTTCTTCCGCTTCTCGCTCGGCGGCATGCGCGACGAGGCCGAGATCAAGGGCCACCGGCGCACCTACATCGGAGCCTTGCCGGGCCGCATCCTGCAGGGCCTCAAGGCGGCCGGCAGCAACAACCCGGTCATGTTGCTCGACGAGATCGACAAGCTCGGCAGCGACTTCCGCGGCGACCCGAGCTCGGCGCTGCTCGAAGTGCTCGATCCGGAGCAGAACCACGCGTTCCAGGACCACTACCTCGACGTGCCGTTCGACCTGTCGAAGGTGATGTTCCTCGCCACCGCGAACGTGCTGTCGCAGATCCCCGAACCGCTGCGCGACCGCATGGAGATCCTCGAGCTCCCCGGGTACCTGCGCGAGGAAAAGGTCGAGATCGCGCGACGCCACCTCTTGCCCAAGCAGTTGGAACGACACGGCATCACCGGCAAGCACCTGTCGGTGGCGCCGCCCTTGTTGGGCAAGCTCGTCGCCGAGCACACCCGCGAAGCCGGGGTGCGTGGGCTCGACAAGGTCGTGCAGCGGTTGTGCCGCAAGGTCGCGCGCAGCGTCGCCAGCGGTGGCAAGGGACCGGGCCGACTCTCCGCCGCCGAGATGGAGCAGTTGCTCGGGCGCCCGCGGTTCCAGCCCGAGGAACGGCGCAAGCAGAAGCTGCCGGGCGTGGTGCAGGGCCTGGCCTGGACGCCGTTCGGCGGCGACGTGCTCTACGTCGAAGCGGTGGCGAGCAAGGGCAAGGGCGCGCTGCAGCTGACCGGGTCGCTCGGCGACGTGATGGCGGAATCGGCTCGGCTCGCGCTCAGCTACCTGAAGAGCCACGGCGAACGCTTCGGCATCGAGCCCAAGCGCTTCGACGAGACCGACCTGCACCTGCACTTCCCAGCCGGCGCCATCAAGAAGGACGGGCCGTCGGCGGGCATCGCGATCGCGAGCTCGTTCGTCGGCGCGCTGCTCGGCAAGAAGGCTCCGATGGACCTCGCCATGACGGGCGAACTGACCGTCGTCGGCGAAGTGCTGCCGATCGGCGGCGTGCGCGAAAAGGTGCTCGCGGCGAAGAACTTCGGCATCACGCGGGTGCTGCTGCCGGCCGGCAACGAGGCCGAGGCGAACGAGCTGAAGCCGGAGCTGGTCGAAGGCATCGAGATCCGCTTCGTGCACAACTTCGCGCAGGTGTTCGAGGTCGTGTTCGGCGCGGCGGCGGCGCCGGCGGTGCCGCCGAAGCAGGCCAAGGGCCTCGGTGCCGCGCGACGCCGCGGCTGAGCCGCAGGCCAGGGATCGAGTCCGGGTATCGTCCGTGGATGCGCATGTTGCGTCTCCTCGTCGTCGGATTTGCGACCGCCGTGGCCTTGGCCTCGCAAGCGCCCACGGACCTTGCCCGAGTCGTCGCGGCGTTCGCCCCGTTCGACCTCGACGGCGACGGTCGGGCCGAGGTGCGCGCGCTCGAACCGATCGCCGACGTGGGACTCCCGGCCCAGCCGCTGGTGGTCGTGCTGGTCGAAGGCCGTCTGTGGCGCGGGAACGAAGGCGACCGCGTGCCCGGGGCGTTCCCGGGAGCACTGCGTCGCTACGCCGCCGACGTCGCCGCCGATGGCCATCGCGTGCTGCTGCTCGCCGTGGACGTGCACGCGGGACCGCCGCACCAGGACGGTCGCACGGTGCTCGCGTTGCGTCGCTTGTTGCAGCGGCTGCATGCGCACGCCCCGATGTCGGCCGCCGTGCTGGTCGGGCACTTTCCGGACGCGCTGCTGGTGCGCACCTGCAACTGGCGTCGCAACGAGAAGCTCGAGTTGCCCGGCAGGGACGGCAAGCCCGTTGCCATCGACGCCGCGACCACGAACGTGCGCGCGGTGCCGGAGGTCGTGGCGCACCGCTGCGACCTGGTGCTGGCCGATCTCGACGGCGACTGGGAACGGGTCTACGTGCCCGGGCCGACGACGCTGCGTTCGGCGTGGGCCACGTTCGGCGCGTCGGTGCCCGAGGCCGGTGGTCCGTGCGCGGCCATGCAGGTGGGCGAACTGCCGGTCACCGACGTGTTCCACGTGCGCGACGGGGCGGCGATCGCCGACGTGGCGGACTTCACGCTGCGGCTCGATGCGGCCGATCGCGACCGCGAGTGCACCGCTGCCGACCGCGCCCTCGGCAATCCGCTCGCGCGGCCCGAGATCGCCGTGTCGCGGATCGATGCACGCGGCGTCGCGTGGCGCAACGACGCCGAACGCCACGTCGCCGCCGATCCATTGTCGTTCGATCCGACGATGCGCGCCATTCCGGCCTCGACCGCGGCCGGTGACGGCCCGCCCGCCTGGAAGTACAGCGGCGCCGAGGAAGTCGACCTGCTGGTGCGCCACTTCGACCGCAACCACGCGTTCCGCACCCAGCCGTTGCCGGCAGGCGCGCGCCGTCCCGCCTCGATCGCGCACGAACTCGGCGCGGGTCTCGACGCATTGCGCGCTGCCGACCCGGCCTGGGCCGAGTTCGCCGAGCCCGGCTACGACGTGCACACCGGCGCCGACCTCGCCGAAGTGGTCCGCTGGCTCGCGCGGCCGGCGGTGTTGCGCACGCTGCGCGCGCACAGCGATCCGTTCACGGCGGCGTTCGCCGCCAGCGACCCCGCGGCACTCGACGAACTGTTCGGCCCGCCGTGCCACTGGGTGCGCGACGGCGACCGTTTCGTGGCGAGTTGGCGCGAGCATCGCGGCGGCCGCGCGGACTTCGTGTTCTGGCGCGCGGTCCATCGCAGGCAGGGGCCGAACGGTGGCCCGTTCCTGCTGCTGCACACGGGTTGCGAGGCGCTGTCGCCCCCCGGGGCGACGCAGCTTCCGTACGACCACCCCGACTACGGCAAGTTCGCGCACGCGGAGTCGCTGTTGTTCTTCAGCGAATGCGTCGCGATGGTCGGCCGCGCCAAGGTGTTCTACGACGAGCCGCGCGAGTTCGCGGCGACGCTCGGTGCTGGGCAGACGATCGGTCGGGCCTGGCAGCGCTACTTCGAAGTCGAGGCTTCGGCGGAGCGCTGGGACGACGTGGGTGGGGACATCGGCCGCAAACGGGCGTACTTCTGGTCGATCGTCGGCGACTGCACGTTGCGCCTGCCGCGCCGCTGACGGACATTGGTGGCGTGAACGCTCGCACGCTCGCCACGG
>JAEUHV010000032.1 GCA_016794485.1 Planctomycetota bacterium | reverse complement strand
CTTGGCGCCGAGCGCCTTCATGGCTCGCAGGAAGCCGTGGTTGTAGACGTGCGTGTCCGGCGCCAGGAAGAGTACGTGCATCGCGGAACGGACATCATGCAAGGACGGCGTCCGCACCGGAAGGGCGCCGTCAGGATGCAGGCGTGCCGGCCTCGGGTCGGGGCACGACCTTGCCGCCGCGCACGGTGACCACCAGCGAGAACGGGCCGTCGTTGCTGAGTTCGACCAGCATCGACGCGCCGAACCTGCCCGTGGCGACCTGGATACCGGCGGCAGTGAGCTGTTCGGCGACGCGGCGGTAGAGCGCGTCGGCGAGTGCCGGCGGGGCCGCGGCCGTGAAGTCCGGCCGGTTGCCGTGCCGCAGTTCGGCCGCCAGCGTGAACTGGCTCACCACGAGGCAGCTGCCCTTGGTGTCGACGACGGACAGGTCGGTCGGGGTGCGGCCCGGGAAGACCC
Organism: Planctomycetota bacterium; assembly: GCA_016794485.1. Classification (GTDB taxonomy): domain Bacteria; phylum Planctomycetota; class UBA1135; order UBA1135; family UBA2386; genus UBA2386. The sequence goes on along the minus strand of JAEUHV010000032.1, from coordinate 13,510 downwards.
GCAAGGCGGCGACCTTCTTCGCGGTCGCGTCGGCGTCGGCTTCGGTGTCACCCGCTTCGACGCCGACGAACAGCAACAGGCCCGCGGCGATCGCGCCGACGACTGCGCCGTCGACGGTCACGTGGGCCTTCTGCACCCGCTGCACCAAGGTGATCACGGTGGCAGGCTACGCGCTGCAGCACTCGTGGTCGAACGTCGCACCGCGCGCGGTCAGTTGCCGCGCACCTGGATCTTGGTCGGCCGCGACTCCGGCACCTTCGGCACGGTGACCACGAGCACGCCCTTCTGGTAGACGGCTTCGATGCCGTTGCCGGAGGCGTCCTGGGGCAATGCGATCGTGCGCGCGAACTGGCCGTAGCGATGCTCGACGCGGTGCCAGCGCTTGCCCGAGGTCTCCCGCTCGTCCTTGCGTTCGGCGGTGACGGTCAGCGTGTGGTCCTGCATGTGCACTTGGATGTCCTTCTCGTCGAGCCCGGGAAGTTCGAACGACAGCTCGTACGCCGTCTCGTGCTCGGCGATGTTGGTGCGCGGTGCGCCGGTGCTCTCGACGGCACCGTAGAACTCGGGGACCGCGTCGCCGAACAGACGGTGGAACAAGGTCTGGAACGGGTCGCGCGGCTGGGGAAGGGTCGCTTGGTTGGTCTTCTGCATGATTTGGCTCCGTCCTTGGGACTGGATCGCAGAAGAGCAAGGTGCGTACCGATCGCGGGCCGCGTCTTGGGGCGCCGCAAGTCGCGTCCTCACGGGGCGTGGCCCGCGCGGCTACGCCGGATGCGGCATGACTACTTGTCCGTTCCTGCCACGCCGCTGTCAGGTTCGTCGACGCCCGGGAAGCGGCGCCACGTCTTCTTGCGGTCGACTTCGGCCAGCACCTTGCGGGCGGTGCGCCGCGCCTTGTCCGCCTTGCGCCCATGCAGGGCCGCGAGCGCGCCGAACGTGGCCGCGGTGAGCGCGCCGTCGGCGCTCGCAGCCGCGGCCTCCTTCACCTGGCCGAGCAGCTGCTGCACCGCGTTCTCGTGGTCGCAGACGGCGCCGAGCGCCTGTTGCAGCAGCACGATCGCCTGCAGCGACTTGTCGTAGTCGTGCCCGGGCAGGGTCGCGAACTGCTCGGCGAGGTAGCGCAACCGCTTGCCGGCGATGCGCAGCGCGTGCACCGGCTCGAGCGGCAGGGCCGGGTCGATCGCGCCGATGGCCTTGCGCAGGCTCGCTGTGGCGCGCGCGAGGCGTTGCGCGACGGCGTCGGCAGTGCGGTGGTTGGCGGCGGCGGCGGCGTTGTCGATCGCGCCGAGGGCCTGCGCCAGTTCGCGCAGTTCCTGCAGGCGGGACGCGCTGCGCAGCCATTCCTGCATGCGGATGTTGGCGGCCGTGCGGTGGCCGGCGAGCCACGCTTCGGCCCGTTCGGCCGCGCCGCGCAGGGACTCCGGCAGGCGTTGCCGTTCGCGTGCGCTCGCGGCGAGCAGCACGTCCCAGTCGCGCACCGTGCCGAGTCGCCGGCCGAACTCGCCGAGCCGTTCGAGCATGCGGTCGCTGTTGGCTTCCGGCCACAGGTCGCGGAACGCGCGCACGATGCAGCGCAGTGCGCGCAGGGCGACCCGCATGGTGTGCAGCGCTTCGGGATCGAGGTCCGCCCGCACACCGACTTCGGCCGCTTGCATCGCCGCGAAGTGCCGGGCCGTGATCGCCGCAACCGTGTCGGCGAGAGGCGTGTCGGCGCCAAGCGGGGCGGCGGTGTGCACGCGGTCGCGCAGTCCGAGCGCATGGGCGGCGTGGCCGGGTTTGTCGTCGTCGGCGGGGTCGAGCGGCAGCCGCTCGCGCAGGCCGTGCGCGAGCCGTTCGACCGCGGCGGTGTCGTCGACGACCTCGAGTTCGATCTCCTGGAACGCGACCGAGCGGCCGCCGGCATGCGCCTCGACGCGGTCGATCGCGAGTTCGCACAGTTCGAGGTCGCCGGCTGCGACGCGGCGGGTGTCGCGTTCGGTCTGCAGGCGCAGCACGACCTGCAGCGCACGGTCGAGCACGAACGGTTCGACCAGGTCGCGCAGCGGCGGCGGCAGGTCGCCCGCCTTCGCCGGCGGTTCGCCGCTCGGCCACTCGGCTTCGGTCTCGACGCGCACGAACAGCCCGTCCTCGCCCGGGGTGCGGGCCTTGCAGGTCAACCGGTGGCCGGTGCGGGTGCTGCGGAGGCGCAGGCCGATGCCGGCGTCGTGCAGCGATCCGGCGGCGTCGTCGAGGTAGGCGTCGACGTGCTGGCCGGCTTGCTGGCCGCGGCAGGTGACGCCGAGTTCCCGCAGGGCGGCGTCGACGGCGGCGACTTCCAGGGGGCGCAAGGCGCGCAGCTTGAACTCGGTCTCCAGGGTGTCGGGCATGGTGGGGGCGCTGCAGGAGGGGCCGCGGCTATGGCGGCAGCAGCACCGGGCGGCGGCCGAAGAGCTGGGCGAACAGGGCTCCCTTCTCTTCCACTGCCTTGGCTTCCAGGGTCAATCGCGTGCGCGCGTCGCTGGCGAGAATTGGCCGAAGATCCACCGTTTCTTCACGGATCTTCACGCTCACCGCGGCCACGACACCCGCGTGCTGGCGGTCGAGCGCGTCGGCGAGGCGAAGGATCGCGGCGAGCCGTTCGACCAACGAGCGCTCGCGGCGGCGCAGGGCCATGAACTCCACGTGCTCCTTCAGCGGCGGCGACTTGCGGTGGTAGCGCGCGAGCATGGCCACGAGCGAACGTTCCTCGTCGGTGAGGCCGACCAGTTCGCTGGCCTGGATCAGGTACTGCGAGTGCTTGTGGTGGCCGTCGTTGTTCACCGCGACGCCGACGTCGTGCAGCAACGCGGCGGCTTCGAGCAGTACGCGGGCGCGGCCGCCGAGCCCGTGCAGATCCTTGGTCTGGTCGAACAGCTGCGTGGCCAGGGTCAGCACGCATTCGGCGTGGCCACGCTCGATGTGGAAGCGGCGGCCCATCGCGCGGCACGACGACAACACGACGTCGACGTGGTCTTCGGCCGCGAACGCACCGAGGTGGCCTTGCACGACTTCGGCGAGCAGCCCGTCCTTGATGCCGACGCGCGGCACCAGCACCCGGTCGACGCCGGCGAGTTCGCCGAGATGCACGTAGACGATGCCCGCGGGAACGATTGTGTCGGCGCGGTCGGGTTTCAGGCCGCGCTTCTCGATGCGGTCGGCCACCGGCAGGCGGGCGAGGTCGTCGACCTCGGCCTGCAGGTCGGCGAGTGCGTGCGATTCGATGCCGTCGGTGCGCCGTGCCGGCGTGTGCAGCGCGACGAGGTCGGCGAGGCTCTCGACGTTGCCGCCGACGGCGATGTAGCGATCGATGCGCAGCGACTCGAAGCGGTCGGCGATGCGGTGTTCGAGGCTCTTCAGGTGTTTGTGCAGCAACTCGACGAACGACTCGCCGGAGGTTTCGGCGCCGTTCAGCGCCTCGAGCATGCGCAAGGCGCCCAGCCGGTACGAGTCGGCACTCACCAGGTTGCCGTTCTCGACGACGACCAGTTCGACGCTGCCGCCGCCGATGTCGACCAGGATCGAGCGGCCCTTGCTCAGGTCGCAGCGGGTCTCGATGCCGAGTTTGAGCAGGTACGACTCCTGCGTGCCGGAGATCACGTCGATCTCGATGCCGGCGGCGTCGCGCACGCGGTCGACCAGCAGGTCGCGGTTGCGAGCGTCGCGCATCGCCGAGGTCGCGATCGCGCGCACGATCGTGACGCCGAGCCGGTCGCAGGTGGCGCGGAAGCGCCGGAACGCGTCGACGACGTCGGCCAGCGTCGCTTCGGGGATCTGGCCGGTGTGGAACACGTCGCGGCCGAGCCGCACCGGCAGGCGATGGCTCTCCAGCACGGCGACGGCGCCGGCGCGCACTTCGGCGACGAGGAACCGGATGGCGTTCGAGCCCATGTCGACGATGCCGATGCGCGTGTCCTTGATCATGGACGCGCGAACCTAGCGAATGGGGCGCGGACCGGAAGGCTGCAGTTCGGCCCGGACGCGCGCGGCGGTAAGCTCCCGGACCTCATGGCCGCCAAGGATCCGAAGGACGCCGCCCCGAAGACCGAGAACCTGTCGAGCACGTTGCGCCACGTGAAGGCCGTGCAGGGCGACGGCGACAGCGAGCTGTCGTGGACCAACCTGCACGACAAGATGGTCAAGTGGGTCGCCGAGGCAACGCACGGGCAGAACATGCCGGTCGACAAGAACCTCGACGACCTGACCCAGGAAGTGCTGCTGCAGGTCTTCCGCGACATCGGCGAGTTCAAGGTCGAGCCCGGCGCGTCGTTCTCGGGTTGGGTGCGGATGATCGCGCACCGCAAGCTGAACGACTATTGGCGGCGCACGCGGGCCAAGAAGCGCGGTGGCGGCAAGCTGCGGCACCTCGGCGATTTCGACGAGACCGGCGGCCGCGAGCGGTTCCCGGACCACCGCTTCCCGCGGCAGAGCATGCTGGTGCGCTACCAGGAGCTGCGCGCCGGCCTCGACAAGGCGCTGGGCGAACTCAGCGACAAGCACAAACGGGTGCTCGAGCTGCGCCTGTTCCAGGGCAAGAGCTTCGCCGAGATCATGCCGCTGCTCGGCTACACCAAGGAAGTCACGGTGCGCTCGCTGCACATGCGCGCGCTGCAGCGGCTGCAGGAACTGATGCAGCCGTTCGACCAGTAGGCGCGCCGGCGGACGTCAGTCGAGGCCGAACAACGCCATCAGGAACGCGTCGATCTCGGCCTGGTCTTCGTCGTTGATCTTCTTGCCCTCGCGCTTCTTCGCGGGGGGCGCGGGCGGCTCGGTGGTCGTCGCCGGCGCCAGTTCGTTGGCGCGGGCGCGAACGGCGCGCACCGGCGGTTCCTCGGCGGTGCCTTCGAGGCGCAGGCGCAGCGGGGCAACCTCGAGGGTGCGGGCTCCGTCCTTCGGCATCGCGTCCGCCTTCGCCTTCCTCGGCGGCAGCACGTCCGCGCCGGGCGTCGACGCGGGTGCCATCGGCTTGCCTTGCGTCGTGATCGTCGGGGTGCCGCCGTGGATGTGGATGTGCACTTCCCCTTCTTCGTTGTTGATCACGATCGTGCCGGCTCCTGCAGGGGCCGGAGCGGGCGCTTGCATGGCGCGGACCGGTGCGGCCAGCGCGGGCGTGGGCCTCGGGGCGGGGGTTCGCTCGGCCTGGTCGCGCATGGCGTTCTCGAGCCGCTGCACGCGATTCTTCAGCCGGGCGTTCTCGGCGCGCAGCTCGTTGGTTTCCTCGTCCTCGCCTGCGTCGTGGCGGTGCGCGGCCTTCAGGTCGGCCATGACCTGCTCGCGCAGCTTGCCGAGTTCGCGCCGTTCCGCGACGAGCTTGTCGAGCAGGGCGCCGCGGTCGTCGGCCTTGGCGACCGGCGGGGCGGCCGTCAGGTCGGCCAGCGCGCGATGCATCTTCTTCGCCTCCTGCGTGGCGGACTCGGCCTTCTTGCGGGCTTCGTCGCGCTGTTGTTCCAGGTCGCGCAACAGGCGTTCCATGTCGACGAGCTTCTGGGTGCGGTCGCGCACGGCCTTCTCCATCTCAGCCTTGGCCACGTCGAGCGAGCGGCGCTCGTTGGTGCGCGCCTTCTCCTGTTCGGCCTCGCGGCTCTTGCGGTCGGCCTCGACCGCGGCGCGCATCTTCGCGCGCTCCTCGTCGAGCTGCTTCTTCATGCGGTCCATCTCGCGCGCCATGTCCTCGCGGGCTCGGCCCATCTCCTCCTTGGCACGCGCCATGGCCCGTTCGGCGTCGGAACGTTCCTGCTCGCGCTTCTTCGCGGCTTCCTGGGTGCGGCGTTCCTGGTCTTGCAGCAGCGACTGCAGGCGGCGCAGTTCTTCTTCGCGCTCGTGCAGCGCCTTCGACTGCTCCTCCTTCACCTTGGCCTTCTCCTGCTGCAGGGACTTCAAGTAGTCGTCCATGTTCTGCAGTCGTTGCTCGAGTCGGGTGACCGAGTTCTGCAGGTTCTTGCGATCCTCCTGCGCGCGGCAGCCGACCAGGCCGGCGAGGATCATCAGGGAGGGCAACAGAAGGCTTCTGCGCATCGGGGGTACTCCGCTACGGTGTGGAAACGATCGAGGCGCGCAGGTTACTGCGGCCTACGGTCTTGGAGAACAATCCACATGACCGTGCAGAGATTTCTCGGGGCCGCCTGGGCGTCGGTCCACGGGGCGTCCGACCCACGCCGGCTGTTGGTCTCCGTGCTCGAGGCGCGGTTCGCCGGCCTCGGCACAAGCCAGGCACCGCGACCCCTGGATTGGGTTGCGCTGCGGGCGGCCGCGGCGGATCTGCCGTTCGCCTTCGCACCGGTGCGGGTCGGCAACCCGCTCGCCGAACACTCGGCGACCCGAACCTTCGTGTCGACCAAGGACGGCGAACGCGACGTGGCGGTGAAGGCGATCCAGCAGGCCGCGGTGACGGCGCGGCAGGTGGGCGTCCCGCGGGTGGTGCTGGACCTCGGGGTGGTGCCGCTGTTCGGCGACATCGAGGCGGAGGACCTGGGCGATCCGTCCTACACCTGGACCCACGAACGGGCCGCCGCGATCCGGGCCCGCGCCCACGCCGGCCGCAACGGTGCCCTCGACCGTGCCTGCCGCGCCTTGTTCGGGGTCGTCAAGTCGATGCCCGACATCGAGTTCTGTGTGACGCAGAGCCGCAGTGCCCGGGCCCTCGTGGAGCCATCCACGCTGCAGGACCTGTTCGAGGACCTGCACCACCTGCGCCTGTTCTACTGGCACGATGCGGCGCTGGCGGCCCGGCGGGAGCAGGTGTTTGGCGAAGCCCAGGGGGAGTGGCTCGAGAGGTTCGGTAACCGCTGTCGAGGACTCAGCTTGGGAGATGCGAGCGCAGACGGACTGTACCTGCCTCCCGGGGCCGGTGGGGTGGACTACGCCGGGCTCGCCTCCTATGTACCCCGAACCGGTGCAGCTCTCCCGGCCGTCGTCGAACTCGACACCGGCGTCCCTCCGGCGGAGTTGCCTGGCGTACGTTCCTGCCTCGACAAGTTCGGCCTGTAGGTGCAGAGCCTCGGGCCAACCGGCCGATGCGGTGCGTATCGCTGCCGCGCATGCCGGCCACGAACCCCATGAACCCAACCCCTCTGGCCAAACCCGCGCCGCGCGCGATGGGCGCCCGTACCCAGGCGCTGCTCGACTTGCTGCGCAGCCGGAAGCGGTTGTTGGTGATGACCCACAACAACCCGGACCCCGACTCCCTGGGCGGAGCGGTGGGGCTGCAGGAGTTCGCGCACAAGGCGGCGGGCATTCCGAGCAAGCTCGCCATCACCGGCAAGATCCTGCGCGCCGAGAACAAGGCGATGGTGCGCGAGCTGGCCCTGGAGATGGACAAGCTCGATGCGTTGGACCTGGCCGGATTCGACTGCTTCGCGCTGGTCGACACCCAGCCGGGCTTCGGCCACACGTTCGTGCCCGCCGGGGTGAAGGTCGACATCGTGATCGACCACCACGTCTGCGCCGACGCGCGGGTGGGGCCGGCCGATGTGGCGTTCTACGACGTGCGCAACGACGTCGGGGCGACCAGTTCGATCGTCGCCGGCCACCTGCTCGAAGCGGGCGTCGTGCCGAGCGCCCAGGCCGCGACGGCTTTGGCCTACGGCATCCGCACCGACACCGCCGACCTGTCGCGCGACGTCAGCGACCTGGACCAGAAGGCGTTCGACTACCTGTCGCCGCGCATCGACCGCAAACGCCTGGCCGCGATCACCAATCCGCGGCTGCCCGTGGCCTACTTCAAGGCCTTGAAGGAAGCGCTGTCGAAGGTCCGCATGTACGACGGCGTGACCCTCTGTTCCCTCGGGCGCACCACCAGTGCGGAGATGGTCGCCGAGGTCGCGGACATGCTGTTGCGCATGGAGGGCACGCGGGTGGTCTTCTGCGGCGGCATGGTTGGCGGCTCGTACTACGTTTCCGTGCGGACCGAACTGGGCATCGACGCCTGGTCGTTGCTGCGGGCCGGGTTCGAAGGCGAGAAGGGCTCGTGCGGTGGCCACGGTTCGGTCGCCGGTGGCTCGGTGGCCCTCGAAGCGGCCGACGCCCGCGCCCTGCGCCGGCTCGAACGGCGGCTCGAACGCAACGTGCTCCGTGCCATGGGCGCCTCCGGCGGCAACGCGGCGATGCTCGGCGACATCGACGACTGAACCGGCTGGTCGAGCCGCAGTTCCGCATGCGCCCGGTATGCTGGAACACCCTCCGATGCGTCCGTTCGCGTCCGTCGTCCTGGTTGCCGTCGCCGTGCTCGCCGCCCGCAGTGTGGGCGAACACGGCGCGGACTTCGCCGTGTCGTCACCGGTCGCGCCCGCCGTCGCCGACACGTTGGCTGCCGTGCAGTTCGTCGAGAACCGTGGGCAGTGGGATCCGGCGGTCCGGTTCGCGGCGCTCGGCGACACGGCGGGTTGGTTGCTCGACGACGGCTTCACGCTGCGGTTCGAACGGTGGGCCCCGGCGGCGACCGGCGATCGCAGTGGGCCTTCGCGGATCGCGCGCGACGTGTGTGGCGCCGTGGTGCGCACGCGGTTCCTCGACGCGCAGACGCCGACCTGGTCGACCGGCCCCGAGCTCGCCGCGCGCCGCAACTTCCTGGTCGGCGAACGGTCGCGCTGGCGCGACTCCGTGCCTGCATTCGGCACGGTCACGATGGGCGAGGTGCTGCCGGGCGTCGCAGTCGTGTTCCGGCCGCTGCCGGATGGGCGGCGTGGTCCGTTCGAGTACGACCTGATGCTGCAGCCGGGCGCCGATCTCGCCGGGTTCCGCGCGCGGGTCGACGGCGTCGACCGCTTGCGGCTCGGCCGCGACGGCCGATTGCACGCCGAGTTCGCCATCGACGGCACGACGCACGAACTCGTGCAGGAACCGCCGATCGCGTGGCAGGAGACGCCGGCGGGGTCGCGGCCGCTCGCGGTTGCGTTCCGGCTGTTCGACGACCACACCTACGGCTTCGTCGCCGACGGGCTCGATCCGTCCTTCGCCGCGGTGGTCGATCCCGGTGTGGTGTGGGGCACGTTCCTCGGCGGCGGCCTGACCGACAGTGTCAACGCGATGCGCTGGCGCGACGGCCTTGGCGTCTGGGTCGGCGGCTGGGCGAGCTCCACCGACTTTCCGACCACGCTGGGTGCGTTCCGCACGACGGGCCAGAACGACGGATTCGTCGCGCGTTTGTCCGACACCGGCACCGCGCTGCAGTTCGCGACCTACCTCGGCGGCGCCGGCAACGAAGAAGTGCGCGGACTCGACCTCGGCCCCGGTGACGTGCCGGTCGTGGTCGGCTACACGGCCTCGGCCAACTTCCCGGTCACCCCGGGGGCGCGGCAACCGAGCTACGCGGGTGGCAGCCTGTTCTTCGATGTCGGCGACGGCTTCGTGACGCGGCTCGCCGCGAACGGTGGTTCGCTGCTCGCTTCGACCTACCTCGGCGGCGTGTTCGACGATGTCGCCGAAGCGGTGGTCGCCGAGAGTTCAGGCGCCGTCGCGGTCGCGGGCTGGTCGAGCTCGCACGACTTCCCGACCACTGCGGGCGCATTCCAGCCGGCGTTGTCCGGCATCCCGGGTTTCCAGAGCGACGGCTTCTTCCTGCGCCTCGACGCCGCTGCACAGACCGTGCTCGCGAGCACGTTCTGCGGCGGCACGTTGAACGAACAGTTCGTCGCACTCGACCGCATGCCGGCCACGGGCGACTACGTGGTGGCCGGTTGGACCGTCGGCAACGACTTCCCGGTGACCCCCAACGTGGTGCGCCCGATCTCGAGCGGTTTCGTCGATGGCGTCGTCACCCGTTTTCCGGCGACTGCGACCAGTGCGGCCTTCTCGACCTACCTCGGTGGCCTGCAGAACGACTACGCGCTGGCGCTGCGCGTTGCGTCCGACAATTCGATCTGGGTGGGTGGTGCGACGTTCTCGCCGAACTGGCCGACGTCGCCGGGTGCGCCGCAGACCGTGTGGGCTGGCGTCACCGACGGCTTCGTGACGCAGCTCGCGGCGAACGGCCAGTCGATCGGCTTCTCGACTCTGGTCGGCGGCCCCGCCGGCGACAAGGTGCGGGCGCTGGACGTCGGCCCGCAGGGCGTGTTCGTGGTCGGCGAGGCCGGGCCCGGGTTTCCGGTCACGGCCAACGCGCTGCAGCCCACGTTCGGCGGCGGCAACCTCGATGCGTTCTGCACCCACTACACGAACGGCGGCTCGACGCTTTCGTGGTCAACCTACCTCGGCGGCGCGAACCAGGAATCGTTCGGCAGCTGTGCGCTGGGTACGAGCGGGCTCGCCGTGGTCGGCGGCTGGTCGTTCTCGGCCGACTTCCCGATCGCCCCGGCCGGCTTGCAGGGAGTGCTGCACGGCGTCGAGGACGGCGTCGTGATGAAGTTCGACCTGATCGCGTCGTTCGGCGACACGCTGGTCGTCGGGCCGGATCCACAGCCCGCAGTGGTGACGGTCGAAGCCGGCGAACGTGAACTGCTGCGCACGCGGTTGACCAACCAGTCGCCGCGCGATCTCGCGATCGACGCGGTCGATCTGCTGGTGGCCGGAGCCGGACCGGCGCCGATGCACCTCGGCGACGTGCGCGTCTTCTGCGACGTCGGCACGCCGCCGGTGAGCACGCTGGTCGCGGGGCCGTTCGCGGTGGTCGGCGACGACCGCGAACTGGCCGTGGCGCTCACCGGGTGTGTCGTGCCGGCGAGCGGCACCGCCACCTTGCGTGTGGTCGGCACGCTGGCCGCGAATCCGAGCGGGTTCACCGCCGAAGTGGCCGTCGCGATCGTCGACGCCGATGCGTGGACGATCCGTGCCGTGGGGGCCGGCAGCGGTCCGCTGGTGCGGGTCGTCGGCAGCGGCCGGGCGGTGGGCGACCGGTTGGTGTTGGGCGCGTTGCCCGGCGACAGCGATCGCGACGGAGCCGTGACCGTGGTCGACGTGCGCCGGCAGCTGGTGACCCTCGGCAGCAGCGATCGCGCCGCCGACACCAACGGCGACGGCTCGGTCGACATGAGCGACGTCTTCTTCACCCGCGGGGCCGTACTCGGTCGCGCCGCCGTGATGACCGGTGCGGGTCTGGCCCATCGCGGCGAGTGGTTCACCTTGGGCGGCGTCTTTCCCGGCGACACGCTGCAGGCGAGCCTGGGCGGGCGGGCGCTCACCCTGGGCCAGGTGACCCCGCGCGAAGCGACGCTGCGCGTGCCGGACGATCAGGCCGTCGGTACGCAGGAACTCGTCGTGACGCTGGCGGGCCGCGTCGTGCTGCAGGTCCTCGTCGGCGTGCAGTGATGCCCCGCGTCCTGTTGCTCGGCGGCTTGGATCCCTCCGGCGGCGCCGGCCTCACGGTCGACGCGACCGTCGTCGCACTGCACCACGGCGAGCCGTTGCCGCTGGCGCTGACGTTCACCGACCAGGGGCTCGCCGGGTTCCGCCGCCAGCACGCCGTGTCGGCGGAGCAGTGGGGCATGGCCTTGCGCACCGTGCTGGCCGACGGACCGCTGCACGCGGTGAAGGTCGGTCTCGTGCCGGATGCCGCGACCGTGCGCACCGTGGCGCGCGAACTCGGCACGTTCGCCGCCGGCGTTCCGGTCGTCGTCGATCCGGTGTTGTCGGCGACCTCCGGCGGCTTGCTCGGCTGCGACGATCTCGCCGCCGCGTACCTCGAGCACCTCGTGCCCAAGGCCACGGTGTTCACCCCGAACGTGCCCGAACTCGCCGCCGTCTGTGGCGGTGATCCCGCGCGCGCGCTGCGCGCCGGCGCCGGCGCCGTGCTGGTGAAGGGCGGCCACGCCGAAGGGGCCACGTGCGACGACGTGCTGCATCGCGGCGCCGACCGCATCGTGTTCCGCCGCGAACGGCTGCCGGTCGGGCGGGTGCGCGGCACTGGTTGCACGCTCGCTGCGGCGATTGCAGCCCGGCTCGCACACGGAGCGTCGCTCGGCGATGCCTGCCGCTTCGCCGGCGACTGGCTGGCCCAGCTGCTGCGCGTGCTCGGCCCGGCCGAACGTGCCGATACGCCGCCGCGGCTGCTGCCGTTCGCACGGGTGCCGCCGGCGGTCGCGCGCGAACAGGCCTAGTCGTCGGCGCCGAACATCGCGGCCAGCACCGTTGCGAACCGTTGCGCCACCACGTGCCGGCGCACCTTCATCGTCTGCGTCAGCAGGCCGTTCTCGGGTGTGAGCGGCTCCGCGAGCACCGCGAACGTCGTCACGCGGTCGACCGGGCGCAGGCCGTTGTCGCGCACCAGGAGCCGGTCCAGTTCGCGCCGCAGCAGCGTGCGCACCGCGTCGCCGTGCAGCACGCCGTCGCGCGCGTCCCACTGCGCGCGCGGCACCTTCGCCTCGAGCGATTCGAAGTGCGGCACCAGCAGCGCGCCGAGCCCCTTCTGGTCCTGGCCGACACACACCGCCTGCTCGACCAGCGGCGACGTCTTGATCACCGTCTCCACCGGCTCCGGTTCGACGTTCTCGCCGCCGGCGAGCACGATCGTGTCCTTGGCCCGGCCGGTGATCCACACGTTGCCGCGCGCGTCGACGTGGCCGAGGTCGCCCGAATTGAACCAGCCGTCCGCGGTCAGCACCTCGGCGGTACGGGTCGGGTTCTCGTAGTAGCCGCGCATCACCTGCGGGCCGTGGATCCACAACACGCCGGTCTCGCCGACGCGGCAGCACGAACCATCGCTGCGCCGCGCCTCGATGCGCGTGTGCGGCAGCGGTGGGCCGATGTGGCCCGGCTGGTTCTGGTGCGGCAGGCGAACGGCGGCGACGGGGCTGGTCTCGGTGAGGCCGTAGCCGTTCTTGATCGGCAGGCCGAGCCCGAGCAACGTCTCGTCGACGTGGCGCGGCAGCGAACCGCCGCCGCTCACGCACATGCGCAGGCGACCGCCGAGGCGAGCCCGCACCTTGCGCAGCACGAGCCCGTCGAGCAGCACGTGCAGCATGCGTTGGCCGGCGTGGGCCTTGCCGCTGCCGACCGCGCGCGCGATGCGCAGGCCGAGCCGCAGCGCCTTGCCCTGGAAGCCGGGCAGCTTCTCCGCCTGCGCGAGCATGCCGTCGTGCAGCATCTCCCAGATGCGCGGCACCGCGGCGAACACCGTCGGTTTGACCTCGAGCAGGTCTTCCTTGATGCGGCGCCGGTCGGTGTAGACCAGCTGCGCGCCGACGGCGAACGCGAGGTAGTCCATCGTGCGTTCGTACATGTGCCACGCCGGCAGCACCGACAGGAACGAGTCCGACGCGCGGAAGCCCATGGCCGCGGTGACGACGCGCATGTTCGACAGCACGTTCGCATGCGTCAGCATCACGCCCTTCGGCTCCGCCGTGGTGCCGCTGGTGTAGACGATGGTCAGCAGATCGTCGGGCTGCACTTCGCCGCGGGCCCGCTGCAGGTGTTCGCGCACCGCGGCCGTGGCCGCCTGGCCGCGGTCGAGCAGTTCGCCGAGCGCGAGTGCGCCCGGCACCGCAGTCGTCGGCTGCATCACGACCACCGTCGCCAGCGCCGGCAGGTCGGCGCGCACCGCGAGCAGGTCCCTGGCGACGCGATC
>JAEUHV010000560.1 GCA_016794485.1 Planctomycetota bacterium | reverse complement strand
ACCGCCGAGGGGCGGGCTCCACCGTTCCTCGAGCGACGTCGTGCCCGCTGCACCCCGGGTCCCGACCCAGGCGCCGGCGAGCCACTTCATGTCGTCGATCGTGGCCTTGGCCGGCGTCGGCTGCGCGATGTCCTTTGGGTGGCGGTACAGCGCCACCGACCGCATGCCCGTCGGCGGGTCGACCGCGACGCTCGCGAGCAGGCCCTCGGCCGTCGGGCGCATCTCCATCCTGATCAGCCCGGTGCGCGACTTCTCCGCGGCGTTCAGGAGTTCGATCTCGAAGGTGAACGCGCCGTCCTTCCATTGGCCGCTGTAGCGCGACAGCCGGCCTTCGCGGGCGACGTCGGTGGGCGAGCCGTCGAACGCCATGCGGACTTCGCCGTCGCTGCGCACCAGCACGAGCGACTCCTTCTCGACGCGCAGGGTGACCTGGCGGCTCGTGCTCGGTTGCTGCTGGTCGACTGGGCGACCTTCGGTGCGGTCCTCGACGAACACCCACACGCCATCGAGGGCCTGCACGCCTTGGGCTTGTGGTGCCCGTGCCAAGAGGGGCGACGTCGTGAGGACAGCGAACAACGCGAACGTGCCGAGCAACCAGGATCGAATGTGCATGCAGACTCCAGGCGAGTGGGACGCAATCCCACGCTACGCTGCGCACCCCACGATCGTGCACCGGATTGCCGGTGAAGCTGGCTGCCGCAGGCAGCGGGCGCCATCCCCAATGCTCCAACTCGACAACTCCTGCTCGCCGTGCGAGCAGGAAGTGGTCGGGCTGGCCGGATTTGAACCGGCGACCTACTGGTCCCAAACCAGTCGCGCTACCAAACTGCGCTACAGCCCGAGGCCGCGCACGGTAGCCGCGCATGCCGCAGATGGGAAGGCCGCGCCGGGCTACTTGCCCACTTCCTTCGGCGCCTCGACCGGCTTCTCGCCGACCTTCTCCGCCGGCTTCTCGACCAACCGTTCCGCGGGCCGCAGGTGCTTGCCGAGCCAGCCGTGGAGCATGCCGAGGAAGTGTGCGCGGTGCGCACCGACGAGCCCGTGCCGCTGGCCTGGATACGGGAAGTAGTCGATCACCTTCTGCTCGGCGATGCAGCGGTCGACGAACGCCAGCGTGTGCTGCCAAACGACCGTGCGGTCGTCGGTCGGATGCACGAGCAACAGCGGCCGTTCGAGTCGCCCGACGAACGGCAGGCAGCTCGACAGCTTGTAGCCCTCCGGATTCTCTGCCGGCGTGTCCATGTAGCGCTCGCCGTAGCCCGTCTCGTACATCGTCCAGTCGGTCACCGGCGCCCCGCTCACGCCGCACGCGAACGTGGTCGGCGCCGCCAGCAGCAGGCGCAGCGTCATGTAGCCGCCGTACGACCAGCCGTGCACCCCGATGCGCGCCGGATCGACGAACGGCTGCTGCTTGCACCACTCGACGGCCTTCAGCTGGTCCTGCACCTCGAGCACCCCGAGCTGGCGATGCACGCTCTGCTCGAACTCGATGCCGCGGTTCGGCGTGCCCCGGTTGTCGAGGCGGCACACCACGTAGCCCTCGGCCGCCAGCGCCTGCAGCCACAACGGCGCGCCGCCGAGCCACTGGTCGGTGACCTGCTGCACGTGGGGGCCGCCGTAGACGTAGAGCAGGACCGGACAGCGTTGCCCGGCGGCGAGGTCGGGCGGCAGAGCCACGGGCCCGAACAGCACGACGTCGCCGTCGGTCTTGATCGTGAACATCCGTTGCTGCGGCAGTGCGGTTCCGGCGAGCGGGTCGGGTCCGGACGGCAGCGGCGTCGCGGTGCCGTTCGCCAGTTCGACGAGGCGCGCCTGCGGCGGCGTCTCGAGGTTCGACCAGACCACGTGCGCGAACGTGCCGTCGGGCGACAGCGTCGCCCGGTGCGTGCCGCGCTCGCGCGTGACCTTGCGCACTTCGCTGCCGTCGAAGTTGGCGAACCACAGGTGCCGTTGCCGTGGATCCTCGTCGGCCGCCTCGAACCACACGCCCTTGCCGTCTGCCGCGAGGCCGACCAGGGCCTGCACGTCGAACGTTCCCTTGGTCACCTGCGTCAGCGGCGCGCCGTCGGCGTCGTGCAGCCAGAGGTGGCGATGGCCGTCCTTGCTCGACCACCACAGGAACCGGCCGTCGCCGAGGAACGTCGGTCCGTGTTCCGGTTCGACCCATTGCGGGTCGTTCTCGCGCAGCAGCGTCGCGACCACCTTGCCGGTCGTCGCGTCGTGGCGCACGAGTTCGAGCTGGGTCTGGCCGCGATCGACGCGCGCGACGTGCACGGTCGTGCCGGGGCCGAACGTGACGTTGGTCAGGTAGACGTCCGCGTCCGGGTCCTGGTCGAGCCAGCGGATCGCGAAGTCGCGCGTGTCGCAGACGCCGATCTGCACGCGCGAGTGGCGCTGCCCCGCCATCGGGTACCTTCCGGCGACCGGCTTCGCCGGCACGTGGCCGAGGTCCTGGTAGGGGTAGGGCGCGATCGGCCGCAGGTCCTCGCGATAGAAGGCGAGGAAGCGGCCGTCACCGCTCCAGAACAGGCCGCGGTCGATGCCGAACTCGGCCCGGTGCGCGACCGCGGCGTAGACGACGTCGGGGCTGCCGTCGAACGTCAGCTGCCGCTTGCCACCGCTGGCGTCGACGAGCCAGAGCTGGTGGTCGCGCACGAGCGCCACGTGGCGGTCGTCCGGAGCGACCGCGTGGCGCGGGCCCGGTTGCGCCGCGTCCGCGGTGTCGGGGGCATCCCAGCGCAGCGTCCACGTGGCCTTCTCCTGGCCGGGTTGCCACCGCGCGACGCCGAGGGCGGTCTCGAGCCGCAGCGTGGTCGCGTCGCTCCAGGCCATCGCCGGGAACTGCGCCGGGCCATCGCCGGGTTGCTCCAGGGCCTTGCGCACGGCGCGGGCGTCGACCAGCACGTCGTCGGCGACCGCGCCGGCGGCGAGGCGATGCAGGGTCTCGTTGCCGTCGGCGGCGGTGCGCACGACGGTGGCGTCGTGGCCGCCGGGCAGCCACGCCGTGCGCGGCAGCGGTTGGCCCAGCGACCGGCCGCGTGCGAGCACCGTCGCCAACGTCAGTTTCGAGCCATCCTGCGCCGATGCAGGGATTGCAGCCAACAGGACGACGAACGACGCCAGGCAGAACGGCACGGCCATGCGCCCGCATCATCGCGGCGCGGGCCCGGCAACGCCACCGTTGCGGTTTGGTGCGGGCTCGTCCAGGATCCCCCGAGCGCCGTGCCGTCTTCGCCTTCTCCTTCCGCTTCGTCTTCGCCGAATGCCGTGACCGGCCGCCGCACGCGGGTCGGTCTGGTCGGCACCGGGTTCATCGCCGACGTGCACCTGCAGGTGCTGCAGGCCCTGGCCGCGGTCGAGGTCGTCGCGGTCTGCGACCCGCAACGGGGGCGCGCCGAACGGCTGGCGCAGAAGCACGGCATCCGCACGATCGCCGGCTCGGTCGACGAGATGCTCGCCGGCGGCGGCATCGATGCGGTGCACGTGCTGGTGCCGCCCGGCCTGCACGGCGAGATCGCCGCGAAGTGCCTCGCCGCCGGCGTGCACGTGCTGGTCGAGAAGCCGCTGGTGCTGCGGGCCGCCGAGGTCGAACCGCTGGTCGGACTGGCGGAACGGCACGGACGCGTGCTGGCGGTGAACCACAACCAGACGTGCCATCCAGCGGTGGCCCGCCTGCAGAGCCATCTCGCCGCGGGCCGCCTCGGCCGGCTCGAGCACGTGGCACTGCAGCACCACGTGCCGCTGCGCCAGCTGCAGAGTGGCGACGTGACGCACTTCATGTTCCAGACGTCGGCGAACATCCTGTGGGAACAAGGCGTGCACCTGTTCTCGGTGGTGTTCGCGCTGCTCGGCGCCTGCCGTTCGGTGCAGGCGATCACGGGCGAGTCGCGCACCCTGCCGAACGGCGTCGAGTTCAAGGTCGAGTGGCTGCTGCGCCTCGAATGTGAACGCGGCACCGCGAGCGTGCGCCTGGCGTTCGGCAAGCCGTGGCTCGAGACCACGCTGCAGGCCATCGGCACCGATGGCGGCGCCCTGCTCGACCTGCAGCGCGGCAGTTGCTGGCTGCGGCGCAAGACGCGCTGGCTCGACTTCCTCGACAACGCGCGCAACCTGGCATCGGGGGCGCGGCACCTGACCGGTCGCACGTTCGGGGCCTTGTTCGGCTACGGCCTCGGCTTGTTCCGGCTGGCGTTTCCCGACGACCCGTTCCTGCGCGGCATGCGCGGCTCGCTGCGCGCCTTCCACGCCGCCGTGCGCGGCGAGGCGGCGTTGCCGGACGCGTTGGCACCCGGTGGGGCCCTGGCGGTGTTGCAGATGTGCGAACAGGCGGCGGCTGCCGCGGCGGTTTCGACCGCGCCGCCGCCGTTGCCGCCGCCGATCCCGGCCCCTGGGCCGGCGCGGCCAGGCGAAGTGGTGGTGCTCGGAGGCACGGGTTTCCTCGGCCGTCGCTGTGTGCAGCGCCTGCTCGCCGCCGGTCGCCCCGTCACCTTGTTGGCGCGCAAGCCGCACCTGCTGCCGCCGGCGTGGCGCGACGGTTCGGTCCGCGTGTTCGCCGGCGATGCAGCGGACCCGGCGGCGCTCGCGGTGGTGTTCGCCGGCGCCGCCAAGGTGCTGCACCTCGCCACCGCCGCGGGCGACGACGCGCGCGCCGTCGAACGGGTGATGGCGCAGGCGGTGCAGGCCGCCGGCGATGCGGCATTGGCGGCCGGCGTGCAGCGCTTCGTCTACACCAGCAGCACGGCGGCGCTGTGGCTCGGCGACGACGGCGTGGTGGCGGGCGACGTCGGCACCGATCCGCGTCCGGCCGAACGCGCGGCCTACGCGCGCGGCAAGATCGCTGCGGAGAATGTGCTCGCGGCGCTGCGTTCGCGCGGCCTGCCTCTGGTCGTCTTGCGGCCGGCGATCGTGGTCGGGCCCGACGGCATCCAGGAACACAGCGGCGTCGGGCTGTGGGTCAGGGACAACCACTGCGTCGGCTGGGGCCATGGCCACACGCCGTTGCCGTTCGTGCTCGCCGACGATTGTGCCGCGGCGATGGTGGCGGCGCTCGACGCACCGGCCGCGGTCGGCCACGCCTACAACCTGGCCGGCGACGTGCGCCTCACGGCGCGCGAGTACGTCGAGACGATGGCGGCGCGCACGGGCCGCGACTATCGCTACCACCCGACTGCACTGTGGTGGATGTGGCTGCAGGAAGTCGGCAAGTACGCGGTGAAGGCCTTGGCGCGTCGTCCGCGCGACTGGCCGGCGTTCCGCGACTTCGCGTCGCGCGGCTTCCGCACCCAGCTCGACTGCAGCGACGCCAGGCGCGACCTCGGCTTCGCTCCGGAACGCGACCGCGCGCGGTTCCTGGCCCGCGTGTTCGACGAGGCC